>DASZQO010000127.1:0-8934 GCA_035549615.1 Acetobacteraceae bacterium | reverse complement strand
TCATGTTCAAGGGTTCGCTCGTCGCATTGATCACGCCCATGCGTTCCGACGGCGCGATGGACGAGAAGGCTTACGAGGCGTTCGTTGACTGGCAGATCCAGGAAGGAAGCCATGCCGTCGTGCCGGTCGGAACGACAGGGGAATCGCCGACACTCAGCCACGCCGAGCACAAACGGGCTGTGGCCATAGCGATCGGGGTCGCCAAAGGACGCGTGCCGGTGATCGCCGGAGCCGGATCCAACAGCACCGAGGAGGCGATCGACCTCACGCGCCACGCGAAGGAGGCCGGCGCCGATGCGGCTCTGGTGGTCACGCCTTATTACAATAAGCCGACGCAGGAGGGCCTTTATCTTCATTTCATGGCGATCGCCGATGCGGTGGATCTGCCGGTCATCATCTACAACATTCCCGGCCGCTCTGTGGTTGATATGAGTGTCGAGACCATGGCGCGCCTGGCGCGGCATCCGAACATCGTGGGCGTCAAGGATGCGACCGCCAATCTGGCCCGACCGCTGCATACGCGCCGTGCCTGCGGCGCCGATTTCTGCCAGCTCTCGGGCGAGGATCATACCGCTGTCGCTTTTCTCGCCGCCGGCGGCGATGGCTGCATCAGCGTTACCGCCAACGTGGCCCCCCGCCTCTGCAGCGAGATGCAGAATGCCTGGCAGCAGGGTCGTATCGCGGATGCGATCGGCCTGCAGGACCGGCTTTTGCCACTCCATGACGCACTTTTCTCGGAAACGAGTCCCGCTCCGGTGAAATATGCGGCGAGCCTGCTCGGCCGGTCGAGCGAGTTCTGCCGTCTGCCGCTCGCCCCGCTTGCGGAGGCGACTCGCGCCCGGGTGCGGGCGGCGATGACCGAAGTCGGGCTGCTCAATTGAGCCGGATGTGGCGGAAGCGAAGCGGCGGCCGGGCCTGATCGCGCACGGGGTGGTGGCGCAGAACCGCAAGGCGCGGTTCGACTACACGGTCCGCGACACGTACGAAGCCGGCCTGGTCCTCAAGGGGCCCGAGGTCAAGTCACTCCGGCTTGGCCGGGCGACGCTCGGCGAAGCCTGGGCCGGGGAGCGCGACGGCGAACTCTGGCTGTTCAATGCCTACATCCCGGAATATCAGGGCGGCGTGCTCTCTCGCTTCGAGCCGCGTGCCCCGCGCAAGCTCTTGATGAAACGCCAGGAGATCGCGCGATTGCTGGGCGCCATCAACCGCGAAGGCGCAAGCCTCGTGCCGCTCGACATTCACTTCAATGCGCGCGGCCGCGCGAAAGTGCTGCTCGCACTCGCCGAGGGCCGAAAGAAAGCGGACAAGCGCGCGGCGATCGCCGAGCGCGACTGGCGGCGCGACAAGGCCCGGCTGATGCGCGCAAAGGGCTGAACGACTGAGAGCGTGATCGCCGGGGGCACCCGCGCTGGCGTTGTTTTCTCGGCCGATTTCACGGTTTTGGCGGATCGCTCTGCGCCGGGGCACCCCGATCCATCAGAAGCCGACGCCTGGGCCGGAAAACAGAGGCCGGAAAACAGAGGAAAGTCTTTTGGCTTCTTTAGAAAAAGAAGCCTCCTTCTTTCCGATCCTTTATCGAAATGCCTAACCCGTTAGAGCGTGATGACTGGAGGTGGATTCACCGTAGGTCTGAATCACGCGAGAAAACACAGGGCTAGAGTGGGATGCGTGAGCAGAAGCAAACGCATCCCACTCTAGGGCGTTGTCGCGACGAAGAGCCGCCGCGCCGCGGCGAGGACCTCCTGCTGATATTGCTGATTGAGGAGCGGCGTATGCGAATGGTAATCGCCGATCGCTGTCATGAGATCATGTGTCTGGCTGAGATAGGCCCTTAATATCGCACCCGCGGCCGCGATATTGAAGCACGCATCGGTGGTGAGCCTGGCGCGCACGGCGGGCGGCGGCAGGTGAGTGATCCGCGCCAGGGGTTCGACCCAAATCGTGTTCACTTGCATGACACCGAG
Organism: Acetobacteraceae bacterium; assembly: GCA_035549615.1. Taxonomy (GTDB): domain Bacteria; phylum Pseudomonadota; class Alphaproteobacteria; order Acetobacterales; family Acetobacteraceae; genus JAKAWQ01. The sequence continues at coordinate 6,970 of DASZQO010000127.1, read as the reverse complement.
ATCGTCCGTGCCGTTGGCATTGACATGCACTGTCCCAGGCGCGCCGCCTTCCACGGCCTGGATGGCAGGCAGGGCGCGCGGTGGAAGAGCATAGAAGCTCGCGACCAGCGCCATGCAGCGAAGGAACGGGATTGCCATGGCCATTTTCAGGGGACGGAGCGCTTGGCGCGCCCCCTCACTTTGGCCAGCCGGCAGCGACAGTTTCCTTTGCGCGGCACCGCGCTATAAATCCCGAGACCCTTCCTCATGAAGGTACCCTCGATGCACGCAGGCGGGAGGCCATATTGATGCGCAGCGCGGCGAGCACACGATCTGTTCGACGTCTGAATGCGCGAGCGAGAGCCGAAGATGGCTTCACTCTGCTCGAGATTCTCGTTGTTATCGTCATTATCGGTCTTCTGATCGGCCTCGTGGCTCCCGCTGTGCTGCGCCAGCTCGGCGGCGCACGGATTTCGGTGACGAAGCAGTCGATCGCCCGACTTGGCTCGGTGCTTGATCTCTACAAGCTCGATGTCGGCAGCTATCCCACGTCCGACCAGGGCCTCGCGGCGCTGGTGCAGAAGCCGGGCGATGTCGATTCCTGGAACGGGCCCTATCTTCAAGGGGGAAAACTGCCGCTCGACCCCTGGAACCATCCGTATCTCTATCAGAATCCGTCGGTTCGCGAAGGTCTCCCTTACGATCTCTGCTCGCACGGGCCGGACAATGTGCAAGGCGCTCCGGGGCAGGCCGGCATGATCTGCAACGAATAGCGCCGGCCAGGGATTCATGATCCGCCTTGCCGCCATGCCAGAGTGGCGAGCGCACCGTTCGCCGGATTGACGCTCACCACGCTCGTGCGCGTGAAGCGCGATCCGTCGTTTGCGGTTGCTCGCGCTGTGATCCGAAGTGTGCGTGCGGCGCCGCTGTCACCCAGTGCTGGAGGTACGATACCGCCATTGGCGTCCGCCAGTGCGGCACGCACGATGGGATCCGCAAGCGCCGAATCGATCCCGCCTTCGGTGAAGACGGAAATGTGCGGCCGCAGGCGCGCGAGCAATGTCGGCGTCATGCCGAGCACGAGAGCGATCTCTCCCGCACTCCGGAACGGCCCACTCGGCGGTCCCCAGGCCATTCCCGCCGCGCGATAGGGCAGCATCTTGGCGGCGAACGGCGAGGGGGCCGTTCCCGCCGATGAGCGCCAGTCGACCATTGCCGCCGCGAGACGTGCCGCCCCACCCGGGTCGACACCGATCCGACGCAGAAGTGCCATCAGGAGGGAGGCTGACGCGGTGTTCGGATTAACCAGCCCGTCCTCGTCGGTGATGGTGACCGCAACCTCCGCATCGCCAATTCGCAAGCGATGGCGGACGCCGTCCGCCGGCCAGTGCAGGGCGGAGGGATCGAGGTAGTGGAAGAGAGCGATGGCCTCCGCACCATCGGCCGAGGCCTCTGCGGCCGCGCTGCCGCGCAGGTTGGCGGCGAGCTCGGCATCGCTTCGTCCGGCCGAGGTGATCTCGGTGACGAGAAGGGCGAGCAGAACCATGGTCCAGAGAACGATCAAAAGCGCGAAGCCACGCGAGCGCTCTCGCCTTGCGGCGGTCATTGCCCGGTGAGCCGCCGCTGCAGATCGTTGCGTATCCGCTCGCTGGGATCATAGGAGCCCGAAAGCGGAAGCCCCTGGACCTCCTGCGGAACCAAGGCCGCATTGATGAGTTGCTCGCGCATATCCTGCGTCAACTCGCGGGCATCACGCTCATCCTGAACGACGTGTGGCGTGATCAGAACGAGCAGCTCGGTGCGCGTGCGCTGGTTGTTCTGCGTGCCGGCGAGGGCGCCAAGGATCGGAATGTCCTTGAGCCAGGGAATGCCGTTGTTGGCGCGGCTCACATTGTCGGTGATCAGGCCGGCGAGACCGACCGTCTGCCCATCCTGCACGACGACACGCGAATGCACCGTGCGATCGTCGAAGGTCGGCGAGTCCACGGCCGTCGCCTGCGGCGGAGGATTGGTGTCCACCTCACTCACCTGCTGCGTGATGTCGAGCGTGACCATCCCGCCACTGTTCACCCGCGGGGTCACGATCATCACCACGCCGGTTTGCGCATAGCTCACCGAGTTGATCACCGGGGCGTTGTTGACGAGCGTGCTCTGGGAACTGGAGGTGAGGTAGGGCACCAGGCTGCCCACCTGCAGTTCCGCCGGCTGATTGTCGAGCACCATGATCTCGGGTGAGGAAAGCACTTGCACCTTGGTTACCGCTTGCAGCGCAGAGATGGCGAGCGGTGCGCCGGAAAGGCCGGACCCGCCGATGACGAAACCGGGAAACGACGTGCCGAGCTCAGCGGCGGAGAGATTGGAATTTTGCAATGACTGGGTGGCGTTGCTCAGGATTCCATTGATGCCGCCGGCGCGGAAAAAGAACTGGGTGCCGTATTGCAAGGCATCGTTCAGCGTTACCTCGGCGATCGTGGCATCGATCTTCACCTGCAGCGGCAGGATGTCGATCTTTCTCAGCATCGCCTCCACGGTTCCATATTCCTCATCCGTTGCGTAGATCAGAAGGGCATTGTTCTGATCGTTCGGGATGATGCGCATTCCCTCCGGCGTGCCTTGCGACGCCGTCTGGTCGAGCCCGCCGAGGAGCGGGTTGGCCGAGGAAGCACCCGCTGTCGCGCCGGGCGAATAGCCCGCTTGCGTGGTTGCCGCGGGCATCAGGCTCGGTGTGGCCTGGCCGGCGCCGGGGCTCGTCGAACCGCCACCCACCGCACTGCCCAGCGGATTGCCGCCGGCCCCATTGACGCCTGGCAACTCGGCCGCCTGCTGGGCGGCAATCTGCCCGCTGTTTGGCGGGGTTGCGGTCACGTCATTCGGAGTGAACGCCTCCTGCAGCACATAGGCAGTGTCATTGGCGTTGCTGTCCTGCAGATAATAGACATGCCAGCTGCGGGTATGCTGGCGCTGCGTCTCATCAAGCAGCGAATAGACGCGTTGCATCTGCTCCAGAGTCGCCGGGTTGGGTGTCACGACCAGGACCGCGTTGACGCGATCCATCGGCAGCACGCGAACGAGGCCCGCGAGCGCATCACCACGGGAGGCCCGGAAGGCTTGCTCAAGCGAGGAAGCGAAATCCTTCGCCCCGCCGGAGGGAACCGGCATCAGCGCATAGGACTGCCCAGCCAGAGCATCGATATCGAAGCTCTCGATCAGGCTGATCAGTGCGTCGCGGGTATCGGGATCGCCGCTCACGATCAGCGCATTGCTTGCCGGCTCGGGCGTGATCATGCCCGACGCGCCGACATAGGGGGTGAGCACCTTTGCGAGCGTATCCGCCGCGACGTAGTGCAGCGGGACAACGACACTGCCGGCGATGCCGTTGCTGCCCCCGACAGCGCTTTTGGCAGTCACCGATGGGACAACCCGATAGATGTCCCCTGAAAGCACCAAGGCGGCGCCATTGCCCGCGAGCAGGGTCTGCAGCGTCGGCAGCAATTGCGCGCGGGTCAGGGGATGCACCGTCTTGAGGCTCGCGGTGCCATGCACGGCGGGATCGATCGTGTAGTTCACCTTCAGGATGTTGCCGAGGATTTCAGCGCAGACCTCGCGAATATCGGTGTCGGCGAAATCGAGCGAGATATTGCCGGCTGCTGTTACCTCCGCCTCGCCCGACGGCACGTTGTTGACGGGCGGCACGCCGTAGCTCACCAGCGCTGTTGGCGCGGGTGTCATGCTGCCCACGGCTCCGTTGATTCTGGGCGTTACAGCACCGGCGCCGTCGGCCTGGCCGGGAAGCGGGGTAAGGACGGGCGGCGGCACCGGCTTGGCGCAGCCGCTCAGGATCAGCAATGCGGCGAGCCAGGCTGCGAGCCTCATTTTGCCTCCCGGCGCTCTGCCGCGGCGGCCGGGACGGAGGAATCAGGCCCTCCCAGCAGGCTCTCGGCCGACGATGTAAAGGACGGCTGGAGCAGGCGCAGCCCGCGGCCATCCACAATGAGGACCTTTCCCGGGGCGATGGCCCGCACCAGCGCCCCGCCTACTCTTTCCCCTTCGCGCACAACCATAGCCCGGCCACCTTCTTGCGGCTCGAAGATCGCCCGCGGGCCGTCCGGCCCGACTATCGTTCCGGTAAGCCGAAGCGCACCTGTCAGCTGCGCTGCTTCCGCCGGCGGCCGGCGGGAGGGTGTGAACAGAGGCCGCTCCAGAATGGTCGCCATCCAGCGCTGATCCGAGGAAGCGGCAGGCACTCCGACCAGGTTGGTATTCCTTACTGGCGCTGGCGCTATGGCGAGCCTGGCAACCGGCAATCCTGTGACGCTGCCGGAAAGCTCCGAGGCGATCATCGCGGCAAGCACCAGAGCGGCTCCGCCGAGCCAGACGAAACCAGAACGGATCACTCGGCGAAGGCCTGCTGCTGGTCCGGCGTAGACTCCGCGCCCCCGCCGCGACGAAACGCATAGATCGTGAAGCTTGCCGCGATCGAGTCCGCCTCGACCGGCAACTGCCCGGGGCCGTCGAGCACGAGGCTCGAGAGCGAGAGATCATCGACCAGCATGGGCGGCGTGCCGCTCAGCACCGCTTCCAGGAAACCAACGATCACGGCAAAGGATCCTTGCGCCTCGACCCGAAGGCCGATCCGCCGCCAGGTGCCTGCGGGCTCGCCGGGCAAAATGGCAACGCTCGTGAGATTGGCGCCGACACTGCGCGCGATTCCTTCCACCGTGCCCTGCAGCGCGGCGGCGGCGATCGCATCCGAGCTGCCTGCAAGGAGCGTGTCCTGTGCCGGTCCATGCCCCGCGCGCAGCAATGCCGCGCGCATCGCCGGCAAGGTCGCGGCGAGCGCTTCCATATGCGCGGCAAGCGCACGCTGCTGGCGGAGCGCGCTTGCCCTGGCTTCATACCAATCCGCGAGTGGCGCGATGATACCGGCCCAGACCATCACCAGCGCAATCGCGAGCAGGGCGAGGGCGAGGGCTGTGCCGCGGCGTCCCTCCGGCAAGGGGCCAAGAGTCATGGTGCGACTTCGGCCCGGATGGCGAACGCATCGTTGCCGCTGGGCGCGCGTGTCACCGCTGCGGCAAAGGCCGGGTTGTGCACCGAAGGATCGGCGGCGAGCAGCCCGATCAGGCGTGCCGCTGCGGCGGAATGTCCCGTTATCACCAATCGGCGCTGCGACAGGGAGAGGCTTTCGAGGTACGTATCATCCGGAAGAATGTTCGTGAGCGCCGCCAGCACGGCGAGCGGATTGCCGACACGCGCGGCAAGCTCGGTGAATGCGTCGGCCCCGCCCGCATCACTGGCGGCGCGTTCACGGAGCGCCAGCACCTCCGCCACGCGCGGGCGGAGAGCGGCGATCCGTGCTGCGACGCCATGCTCCGCGAGCGATTGGCGCGCGAAAGGAAGCCCCGCCGCGAGCAGCGCGAGGGCGGCGACGATTCCGGCGGCGAGGCGAAGCCTTCGCTGTTCCATTCGTCCGGAGCCGCCGTGGGCATCGAGTGCAAGACGGCGCCATCCCCCGCCCGGAGCGCGCGTCTCGATGACAGTTGGCTTGAGCCCGATGCGCGCGAGAGATGGCAGGGCACCGGCAAACAGATTGTTGGGCACGAGCGAAAGGCGAAGCAGGAGCCGGTTGCCCGCGCGATCCCGCTTAAGTTCCTGCGCCTGCCAGACAACATCGCTCGCCCGGAACGGCGTAAGCCGGTCCATCTCGTACCCGAGCACGGCTTCGGGGTCGCGAGCGGCGGCAAGCGGCAGGGCCACCTCGCGCTCAAGCAACGCCGCCTCCGGCAGCCGCAACACCACACGGGGCGGACGCCGCCTTCCGGCGAGCGCGGCCCGCGCCTGGGCGATGCCCGTCGCATCAAGCCCGGCCTGGCAGAGCATGCTGCCACCCCGACGGTTGGAAACCGAGATCGCGATCCGGGGCGTGGGCCCGCCCTCAAGCGAGACGATCGTTGCCGGGCCATTGTCGCCGGAGCCGGACAACCGCGCGGGCAGCAGGCCCGCGAGCTGGCGGAACCACCAGGAAAGAAATTCATTCAGGATCGGGTTATGCACGGTTTCGCCTTCGTAGCCGCGAAGGACGACATGGAGGCAGCCCGCGCGAGTGTTACAAGAGAAACTTCCCTTACAGAACGCTTCCGTCACGAACCATCACATCACGGGCGGCCGCTCGCGCATCGGGGCGGCAACGATGTCCGGCCAGAGCCGCCGGTCACCCCGGCGGAAGACGATCCGGACGCGCACCAGGGCCGGCAGTTCGACGGAATTCCATTGCCGGATCCAGCCGCCGCCGGGCACGTCATAGGTGATCGCCAGCCGCGCAACGTCACCGAGCAGCACCACCTGGCCCCGCGGGGGCGATCGCAGCGGCAGGGCATGCGGGGCCAATTGCCAGGCCAGCACGAGCTCGTGCGCGGCATTGACCGCGAGCGTGACCCGCGCCTCGCGAATTCCTTGAATGGCCGCGCCCTCCGGCAGCTCTGTGAGGAAGACCATCCGGTCGGTGGCACCGGCGAGTGTCGGCGGCGCATTGAGGGCGCCCGGATCCATTTCGGCGATCATGGTGCGCAGGGTGCGGTCCACGGCATCGAGTCCGTCGCCTTTGGCCTCGAGGGTTCGCTCCGCCGCCCGCGCGCCGAGCCCGAAGCGCACCCCCTCACCCAGGCCCACGAGGAGAAAGCCGAGCACGGCGAGGGCGACGATCGTCTCAAGGAGGGTGAAGCCCTCTTGTCCCCTCTTCCTCATGGTGTGGCCGATGCCTCTTCCTCAAGCCGCGCCGTCGTCAACCGCACCTCGCGCCGTGTCCCGTGGCCTGTGCTCCAGGATTCCGTCACGCTCACGCGGTAGAGCAGGATCCGCTCGGGCGGCGGCCCGGCGATCGTGAGGGACCCGGTCGGCGTGATGCGAGTTTCCCAGCGGAATCCGCTTCCGTCATCGCCCGTCGCCACCCCGGGCACGAAATGCGAGCCCCGCCCTCCGAGCGCGGCCAGAT
>DASZQO010000126.1:0-1945 GCA_035549615.1 Acetobacteraceae bacterium | reverse complement strand
CTCCACCTGCGTCCAGGAGATCTTGCTCCGCCGCCCGCGGCAGGCGCCACGCTTGGTGACGAAATTGTAGATCCCGCCGCGTCCCTCGGCATCGCCCGGATACCAGTTCTGCACCGTGCTGTATTTGATCTCTGCCTCGTCCAGCGCCACCAGCTCAACCACCGCCGCGTGAAGCTGGTTCTCATCGCGCATCGGCGCCGTGCAGCCTTCGAGATAGGAGACATAAGCATTGTCTTCGGCGATGATCAGCGTCCGCTCGAACTGTCCGGTCGAGCGCGCATTGATGCGGAAATAGGTCGAAAGCTCCATCGGGCAGCGCACGCCCTTGGGCACGAAAACGAAGCTTCCGTCAGTGAACACCGCGGAATTGAGCGCGGCGAAGAAATTGTCGCCCGCCGGCACGACACTGCCGAGATAGCGCCGCACCAGCTCGGGATGCTCCCGCACCGCCTCGCTGATCGGGCAGAAGATCACGCCCGCCTTGGCCAGCGTCTCGCGAAACGTCGTCGCGACCGAAACGCTGTCGAACACGGCATCCACCGCAACCTGTCCGCCCTCGACCCCGGCGAGCGCGGCCCGCTCCGAAAGCGGAATGCCGAGCTTCTCATAGGTGCGGAGCAGCTCCGGATCGACCTCCGCGAGGCTCTTCGGCGCCTTCTTCCTGGGGGCGGCGTAATAGTGGATGTCCTGATAATCGATCGGCGGATGCGCGACGCGTGCCCAATGCGGCTCGGTCATGGTCTGCCACGCGGCGAAAGCTTTCAGCCTCCAGGCAAGCAGCCACTCGGGCTCCTCCTTCCGCGCGGAGATCAGGCGGATCGTCTCTTCCGAAAGTCCCTTCGGGGCAAGCTCGGTCTCGATCTCCGTCTCGAAGCCCCACTTGTATCCGCCTTCGGTGACGGCGCTCACGGTCTCGATCGTTTCGGCAACGGCTGGCATGGCACCCTATTCGGTCACGGGAAGGGAGGAAGAAACGTCCGCCGCGCCGGCGAGCGGCTCGGGCGATGGGAAGGCGGGCACGGGAACGCGGAAGGCGGGCGGAATGCTCGCCTCCTGCATGTCGGCAAGGGTGATCGCCGTCAGCGCTTCACGGATGGCCGAATTCACGGGATCCCATCGCCCCCGCACCGGGCATAGGCCCAGCACCTCGCAGTTCGTGGCTGATCCGTCCACGCAGGCGGTGAGCGCGATCGGCCCGTCGATCGCTGCGATCACGTCGGCGATCGGCACCGTGGCCAGCGGCCGGCTCAGCCGGTATCCGCCATGGGCGCCGCGCTGGGAGGTGACGAGCCCGGCGGCGGCAAGCGCCTTCAGCACTTTCGCAACCGTCGGCTCGGGAATCCCCGTCGCCGCCGCGATGCCGGGCGATGTCTGCACCGGGGCGCCGCCGGCGAGCCGCACCAGCACCACCACGGCATAATCGGTGAGCTTGGAAAGCCGCAGCATCCTTGCCCCCGGGCCTTTGCCCGTTCCCCCTTGAAAGGCTAATCGGACCCCATCGGTCCGGTATGCGGCAGATGGCGCAGGACAAAGCCCGCGTCAAGGGCCCCGAGGCTCCCGGCGCGAGCGGTTCGGCGGCATTTTTCCAGGGGTTGCGTCGGCTCCTTCTCGATGTAGCTTCTGATATTCTTCCAAGGGCGCCGCGCATGCCGACAATTTCCACCGATGACGGGCAGAAACTCGCCTATACCGAGGCCGGCAGCGGCTTTCCCATGGTCTTCGTCCATGAGTTCGCCGGCGATATGCGAAGCTGGGAACCGCAGCTTCGCTTCTTCGCCCGCCGCTATCGCTGCATCGCCTTCAATGCCCGCGGCTACCCACCCTCGGATGTGCCGCGCGCGCCCGGCGCCTATTCGCAGGACCGCGCCACCGATGATATCGCGGCCGTGCTGCGCGGCCTCGGGATCGCGCGTGCCCATATCGTCGGCCTTTCCATGGGCGCTTT
>DASZQO010000125.1:0-26298 GCA_035549615.1 Acetobacteraceae bacterium | reverse complement strand
GGGGCCTTCGAGCCTTGTCCCGACGGCCTGATCTGCGCTAAAGGCGCCCGCTCAGCCCGCGAGCGGCGCGGGCGTGGTGGAATTGGCAGACACGCCAGATTTAGGTTCTGGTGGCGCAAGCCGTGGGGGTTCAAGTCCCTCCGCCCGCACCAGCCTCCGGGTCCGGCGAGAAGGATTTCTTCCGCTTATGCAAGTGACTGAAACCCTCTCGGAGGGGTTGAAGCGCGGCTACACGGTCGTTGTTCCCGCGAATGATCTCGAGGCCCGCCGCCAGGCGAAACTTTCCGATCTGGCACGCGATCTCAGGCTGCCCGGCTTTCGGCCTGGCAAGGTGCCTGCTTCGGTGGTGCGGCAACGCTACGGCACGGCGGTGGTTGCCGAGGTGCTGCAGGAATCGGTGAGCGAGGCGACGGAGAAGGTGGTGAGCGAGCGGGGCCTGCGCCCCGCGGTGCCCCCGAAGGTGGATGTGGTGGCGCCGGGCCTGGGGCCGGCGGAGAGCCGGGACCTCGAATTCAAGGTTGAGCTCGAGCTTCTGCCCGAAATCAGGATGCCGGACTTCGCGGCGATCCGGCTCATCCGGCGCAAGGCCGAGCCGACCGAGGAGGCAGTTGCCGCGGCGCTCGAGCGGATCGCGCAGAGCAGCGCGACGCTCGAGCCGATCACCGAGGCGCGCGGCGCGGCCAAGGGGGAGGTGCTGACAGTCGATTTCAGCGGCGAGGTCGATGGGAAGCTCTCCGAGCGGGCAAGCGCCAAGGCGGTGCAAGTCGAGGTCGGCGGCGTGGCGGTGGGCCCTGGCTTCTCGGAGCAGCTCGAAGGCATGCGGCCGGGAGAGACGCGGACCGTCACGGTCACTTATCCCGCTGAGAATGCGCCTCCGGAGATTGCCGGAAAGGAGGTTCGGTTCACAGTGACCGCCTCGGCGCTCTCGCGACGCGTCGTGCCCCCGGTCGATGACGCGCTGGCCACGACGATCGGCTTCGAAGGGCTGGATGCCCTGAGAGAGGGGGCGCGCCAGCGGATGCAGGAGGAATATGACGGGCTGACGCGGCTCCGGCTCAAGCGGGAGCTGCTCGACGTGCTTGTCGGCATGGCGGATTTCGCTCCGCCGGAGTCGCTGGTGAACGCCGAATTCGAAGCGATCTGGAAGCGGGTTGAGGAGGAGCGGGCGGCCGGCCGCATCGAGCCCGAGGACGCGGGGAAGGATCCCGAGACACTCAAGGCGGAATATCGGGCGATCGCCGAGCGGCGGGTAAAGCTTGCCTTGCTTCTGGCCGAAGTCGGGCGGTTGAACGGGATCACCGTGACCGAGGACGAGATGGCCCGGGCGCTGAGGGCGGATGCGGCGCGCTACCGCGGCCATGAGGCCCAGGTGCTCGACTTCTACCGCCGCAACCCCCGCGCGATGGAAGGGCTGCGCGGCCCGATTCTCGAGGACAAGGTGATTGATTTCATCCTCGAGCTCGCCCAGCTGGAGGAGAAGACAGTCCCCCCCGAGGAGCTCCTGAAGGAGCCGGACGCCCCGCTGGAGGGATCGGCCGATCGGCCGCCTGCGGAGCCAGTATCGGCGGAGGGGGCTTCTCCCCAGGCCTGACACCTGCCGGGCGGCAGCCCGCGGGAAAGACGGAAATGTGGTATTTGCGTCCCCATTTGCTTCCCGGGGTGGGGTGCCTATTTATGGAGACCGGATGGCGGAAACAGGTTTCCGCCTCTGGAAGAGGGCAGTGGGGTCAGGCAATGCGGGAACGCGATCCGGGTGAGATCTACGCGAACACGCTCGTGCCCATGGTGGTGGAGCAGACGGCGCGCGGGGAGCGGGCCTTCGATATCTATTCGCGCCTACTCAAGGAGCGGATCATCTTCCTGACCGGGGCGGTCTTCGATCAGGTGAGCGCGCTGATCTGCGCCCAGCTCCTGTTTCTTGAAAGCGAGAACCCGAGCAAGGATATTTCCTTTTATATCAACAGTCCGGGCGGCGTGGTGTCGTCCGGCCTCGCGATCTATGACACGATGCAATATATCCGCTGCCCGGTCAGCACGGTGTGCATCGGCCAGGCGGCCTCGATGGGCAGCCTGCTGCTCTGTGCCGGGGCGAAGGGCAAGCGCTTCGCCCTGCCGAACGCCAGGATCATGGTCCATCAGCCTTCGGGCGGTGCCCAGGGCCAAGCTGCGGATATCGAGATCCAGGCACGCGAGATCCTGACCCTCCGCAAGCGCCTGAATGAAATCTATGTTCAGCACACCGGGCAGCCGATCGAGGCGATCGAGCGCAAGCTGGACCGTGACGCCTATATGTCCGCCGAGGAGGCGAGAGACTTCGGGCTTGTGGATCAGGTGGTGACGAACCGGCCGGTGCCGGTGGAGCTGGTGGCCGCGCGGAATTGAACAGGCGGGGGGGAAGGCGGGTGGCCTTTCCCTTGTCCGGGCGCGGTGCCGGGGACTAAAGTTCCAGGTCGCGCCCCCGGTTGGGCGGGGCAGGAGTGGGCATGAGCAAACCCGGCGATTCGAAGAACACGCTCTATTGTTCGTTCTGCGGTAAGTCGCAGCACGAGGTGCGCAAGCTGATTGCCGGGCCGACCGTGTTCATCTGTGATGAATGCGTCGAGCTCTGCATGGATATCATTCGCGAGGAGCATAAGACCCACCTCGTCAAGTCCAAGGACGGCGTCCCGACCCCGCGCGAGATCTGCAAAGTTCTCGATGATTACGTTATCGACCAGGATCACGCCAAGAAGGTATTGTCGGTTGCCGTGCACAATCACTACAAGCGGTTGGTGCATGGCCAGAAGAACAACGATATCGAGATCGCCAAGTCGAACATTCTGCTGGTTGGGCCGACAGGTTCGGGCAAGACGTTGCTGGCCCAGACCTTGGCGCGCATTCTCGATGTGCCCTTCACGATGGCGGATGCCACCACCCTGACCGAGGCCGGCTATGTCGGGGAGGATGTCGAGAATATCATTCTCAAGCTCCTCCAGGCGGCCGACTACAATGTCGAGCGCGCGCAGCGCGGCATCGTCTATATCGACGAGGTCGACAAGATCAGCCGCAAGTCGGACAATCCGTCGATCACGCGCGATGTGAGCGGGGAGGGGGTGCAGCAGGCCCTGCTCAAGATCATGGAGGGCACCATCGCCTCCGTGCCGCCCCAGGGCGGGCGCAAGCATCCCCAGCAGGAATTCCTGCAGGTCGATACGACGAACATCCTTTTCATCTGCGGCGGCGCCTTCGCCGGGCTCGAGAAGATCATTTCCGCCCGCGGCAAGGGCTCGGGCATCGGCTATGGCGCCGAGGTGCGGGCGCCGGACGAGCGGCGCACCGGCGCGATCCTGCGCGAGGTGGAGCCAGAGGATCTGCTGCGCTTCGGCCTTATTCCGGAGTTCATCGGCCGGCTGCCGGTGGTGGCGACGCTCGAGGATCTCGACGAGAACGCACTGGTCGAGATCCTGACCCGACCGAAGAACGCGCTGGTAAAGCAATATGCGCGCCTCTTCGAGATGGAGGGGGTCAAGCTCAGCTTTACCGAGGATGCGCTCAAGGCGGTGGCGTCGCGGGCGATCGCCCGGCGCACCGGGGCGCGCGGACTGCGCTCGATCATGGAGTCGATCCTGCTCGCCACCATGTTCGACCTGCCGGGGCTCGACGGGGTCGAGGAGGTGGTGATCAATCGCGAGGTCGCCGAAGGCCGCGCCAACCCACTCTTCTCCTATGGCAAGGAGCGCGCCGAGACCTCTGCCTGAAAAAGCCGGTGCCTGAACAGCGGGCTCTTGAAGCAGCCTGGCCGATCGTTTCGTGGCCGGACGATTTCAAGGTCTTGCGACATCCTCGCGGGCAGCCGATATGCTGCCTCAGAATCCGTTTTTGGGACGCTCCTTCCGCCGTCCACCGACAGCGGACCCCGCGTCCCTCCTGAAGGAGGTTACTATGGCGGACCCTGAACGGCCCGAGTCCGAGCGGCCCGAGCAGGAGCCTGAGCAAAGCCGGCCCCACGCCACGCCCACCGGTACCCCTGTTGGCAAGTCCGCCGAGGGGATCGCGGTTCTGCCGCTGCGCGATATCGTCGTCTTTCCGCACATGATCGTGCCGCTCTTTGTCGGGCGCGAGAAGTCGGTGCGCGCGCTTGAGCGGGTGATGCGCGATGACAAGCAGATTCTGCTGGTGGCGCAGAGGAATGCCGAGCAGAACGACCCAGGGGCCGACGATATTTACGGGGTGGGCACCGTCTCGACCATTTTGCAGTTGCTCAAGCTGCCGGACGGCACGGTGAAGGTTCTCGTCGAAGGCAACCGGCGGGCGCGGATCGAGCGTTTCACCGAGACCGACTCCTATTTCGAGGCCGCGGTGGCTGTGCTTCCCGATCAGCCGGCCGACCGGAAGGAGCTGGAGACGCTCGCCCGCACGGTGGTCTCCCAGTTCGAACAGTATATCAAGCTTAACAAGAAGATCGCACCTGAGGTGCTGGTCTCCCTCAACCAGATCGAGGATCCGAGCAAGCTCGCCGATACGGTGGCGAGCCATCTTTCGATTAAGATCGCCGAGAAGCAGGAGCTTCTCGAGATGACCAATGTCGGCGAGCGGCTCGAGCGCGTGTTCGCGCATATGGAATCCGAGATTGGCGTCCTGCAGGTGGAGAAGCGCATCCGCAACCGCGTCAAGCGGCAGATGGAGAAGACGCAGCGCGAGTACTACCTGAACGAGCAGTTGAAGGCGATCCAGAAGGAGCTTGGCGAGAGCGAGGACGGCAAGGACGAGACCGCCGAGCTCGAGGCGAAGATCAAGAAGACCCGTCTCTCTAAGGAAGCGCGGGAGAAGGCGCTCGCCGAGCTCAAGAAGCTGCGCGCGATGAGCCCGATGAGCGCCGAGGCGACGGTCGTGCGCAACTATCTCGACTGGATGCTCTCGATTCCGTGGAAGAAGCGGAGCAAGGTGAAGAATGACGTGATCGCGGCCGAGAAGGTTCTCGACACGGATCATTACGGATTAGAGAAAGTTAAAGAGCGGATCATCGAGTATCTCGCCGTTCAGGCGCGCTCGACCAAGGTGCGGGGGCCGATTCTCTGCCTGGTCGGGCCGCCCGGTGTCGGCAAGACGTCGCTTGGCAAGTCGGTCGCCCGCGCCACCGGACGGAACTTCGTGCGCATGTCGCTCGGCGGTGTGCGCGACGAGGCCGAGATTCGTGGCCACCGGCGGACCTATATCGGCTCGATGCCGGGCAAGATCATCCAGGGGATGAAGAAGGCGAAAACCTCCAACCCCCTCTTCTTGCTCGACGAGGTCGACAAGCTCGGCGCCGACTGGCGCGGCGATCCATCCTCGGCGTTGCTCGAAGTGCTCGACCCCGAGCAGAACAGCACATTCAACGACCATTATCTCGAGGTCGACTACGATCTTTCGGATGTGATGTTCGTGACCACCGCCAACAGCCTGCGCATGCCGCAGCCGCTGCTGGACCGGATGGAGATCATCCGCATTCCCGGCTATACCGAGGATGAGAAGGTGGAGATCGCCAAGCGCCATCTCATTCCGAAGCAGTCCGAGGCGCATCGGCTGAAGAGCGACGAATGGTCGATCAGCGATGACGCGTTGCGCGATCTCATCCGCTACTACACGCGCGAGGCCGGGGTGCGCTCGATGGAGCGTGAAATCGCCTCGCTTGCGCGCAAGGTGGTCAAGGAAATCGTCACCAAGAAGGTGACGAAGGTCGCGATCACCCGCAAGAATCTCGACAAGTATCTCGGTGTGCGCCGTTTCCGCTTCGGCGAGGCGGAGAGCGAGGACATGGTGGGTGTGGTCACCGGCCTCGCCTGGACCGAGGTTGGCGGCGAGATCCTCACAATCGAGTCCGTGCTGCTGCCGGGCAAGGGCAATGTGAAGCAGACCGGCAAGCTCGGCGATGTGATGCAGGAGAGCGTTCAGGCGGCGATCTCCTATGTGCGGAGCCGCGCGATCAGCTTCGGCATCAAGCCCACGGTCTTCGAGAAGCGGGACATTCACGTCCACGTGCCCGAGGGCGCGACGCCGAAGGATGGCCCCTCCGCGGGCATTGCGATGGCGACCAGCATTGTGAGCGCCCTGACCGGCATTCCGGTTCGGCGGGACATCGCGATGACCGGTGAGATCACGCTGCGCGGCCGGGTGCTGCCGATCGGCGGGCTGAAGGAAAAGCTGCTTGCGGCTCTGCGGGCGGGGATGCGCACTGTGCTGATCCCCAAGGACAACGAGAAAGATCTCGCCGAAATCCCGGAAAACGTGAAGAAGCACTTAACGATCGTGCCTGTCGCGAGCGTCGACGAGGTGATCAACCGGGCGCTCGTGCGCAAGCCGGAACCAATCCTCTGGGAGGAAGTGGAGGAGGCGGCCGTCGCTGCGCCGGCGACCGCGGCGGGATCGATTCCCCTGCCGCACTGATCAGCCGTCGCGGTGGCAGGGAAGCAGAGATCGATGCTGTTGTTGCATCGCAGCGTTGAGGGAGGCGCGGGGTTTTTCGGCCCCACGCCTTCACTCGCGTTGACGGGGTGGAATCCGGCCTTCTAGTCTCAAGGTCCTGCTGTGCGAGTCGCGGGCAGGTTGAGCGCGGACTGCAGCTGCATGAGAGGAAGGGGGTCCCCGGGTGAACAAGATGGATTTGATTGCCGCCGTTGCGGAAGAGACTGATCTGGCCAAGGGCAAGGCGGGCGAGGTGGTGGATGCCGTGTTCGGCGCCATCGAGAAGGCCCTCAAGAAGCGCCAGGAAGTGCGGCTGGTCGGCTTCGGCAGTTTTGTGACCGCCAAGCGCAAGGCGGGCAAGGGGCGCAATCCTCGCACCGGCGAGGAAATCAAGATTCCGGCTTCGATTTCGGTGCGTTTCAAGGCGGGCAAAGCCCTCAAGGACGCGGTGAATTAAGCCGCCGGCGTGTTTTTTCATCTGCCTGTCCCTGGCCCATGGGTGGGACACGGCATGCCGGCCCGGGTAAGATGGCGCGGCATGCGCGGGCGGTTAGCTCAGCGGTAGAGCGTCTCGTTTACACCGAGAGGGCCGGCGGTTCGAACCCGTCACCGCCCATGCCGGCGGAGGGGCGCGGGGTCGAGAAGCGTTTCCGGTAGGAGAGAGGGCGAGATGGCGGCCGTGCTTGACGGGGTGGGGTGCGCGTCCTACACGCCCTATCCTCTTTTCCAGGGTTCGCGGGTGTAGCTCAGTCGGTTAGAGCGCCGGCCTGTCACGCCGGAGGTCGCGGGTTCAAGTCCCGTCACTCGCGCCATGGCCGGAGGGAGGGTCCCCGGCATGGGCATACCCCACAGGGGCCGCCGTGGGACCTGCCTATGGCGTAAGGGCGTGGATATGGCTAATGTCCGCCCGCCTGCTGCGCTGCAACAGCGGCCGGACGGGGAGAGGGCAGGGGGATGCAGCCGATCGTCGTTCATTATCTGCCGATCCTGGTGTTTCTCGTGCTGGCGGCGGTGATTGCCGGCGCCATGGTCGGGGGATCGCTAATCGCGGCGCGGCAGAAGCCATATCCGGAGAAGCTCTCCGCCTATGAATGCGGATTCGAGCCGTTCGACGATGCGCGCCGGCGCTTCGATGTGCGCTATTATCTGGTGGCCATCCTTTTCATCATCTTCGATCTCGAGGTGGCCTTCCTCTTTCCCTGGACGGTCAGCCTCTCCACGATCGGTGTTTTCGGCTTCCTTTCGATGTTGGGATTCCTTGCGGTCCTGACGGTCGGTTTCATCTATGAGTGGAACAAGGGCGCGCTCGAATGGGAGTGAAAGCGCCGGGAAGAATGAATTCAGGGAACCGCGGTTAGGAATGACGCCATGAGCGCAGAAGCTGGAGACGGCGTGGCGATTGCCTGGAACCGTGAGGGGCTGCCGCCAGGCGCCGAGCAGGACGCGGTCGTGAAAGGGATCACCGGGGAGATCGGCGGGCGGGGCTTCGTGGTCGCGCAGCTCGACCGGCTGGTGAACTGGGCGCGGACGGGCAGCCTGTGGCCGATGACCTTCGGGCTTGCCTGTTGTGCGGTGGAAATGATCCACGCCTATATGCCGCGCTATGATCTCGACCGGTTCGGGATCATTCCGCGGGCGAGCCCGCGGCAAAGCGATGTAATGATCGTCGCCGGTACGCTCACCAACAAGATGGCGCCGGCGCTGCGCAAGGTTTACGACCAGATGCCGGAGCCGCGCTGGGTGATCAGCATGGGAAGCTGTGCCAATGGCGGCGGCTACTATCATTATTCCTATTCGGTGGTGCGCGGCTGCGACCGGGTGGTGCCGGTCGATGTCTATGTGCCGGGCTGCCCGCCGACGGCTGAGGCGCTGGTGTATGGCATCATGCAGCTGCAGAAGAAGATCCGCCGCACCGGCACGATCCTCAGGGGCTGAAACGGCATGAGCCAGCAAGCGGACCGGGTTGCCGCGCTGCAGAGGGAGGTCGCGGCCCTTGCGGGCATACGGGCAACTGCGATCGAGAAGGGCGAGCTGGTCGCGCATGCCGAGCGCGACGGGCTCGTGGCGCTCATGACGGCGCTGCGTGATGATCCGCGCTTTCTTTTTTCTCAGGTCATGGATATCTGCGGCGTCGACTGGCCGGAGCGCGGCGAGCGTTTCGACGTCGTCTACAACCTGCTTTCGGTGGCGCTGAACCAGCGGCTGCGGGTGATCGTGACCACCGACGAGGCAACGCCGGTGCCTTCGGTCTGTGGTGTGTGGCCGGCGGCGACCTGGTGGGAGCGCGAAGCGTGGGATCTTTTCGGGATCGTCTTCTCCGGCCAGCCCGATCTGCGCCGCATCCTCACCGATTACGGATTCGATGGACACCCAATGCGCAAGGATTTTCCCCTCACCGGCCATGTTGAGGTGCGCTACGACGAGGATCGCAAATCGGTGGTCTATGAGCCGGTGAAGCTGGTGCAGGATTTCCGCAATTTCGATTTCATCTCTCCCTGGGAGGGGATGACCACGCTGCCGGGCGACGAAAAGGTGCATGAGGAGCGGGAGAAATGAGCGACACCGCGCGACCTCAGACGCGCCCCGGGGCACGTACCGTAGAGATCGATCATCACGCGATCAATTTCGGGCCGCAGCACCCCGCGGCCCATGGCGTGCTGCGGCTGATCCTCGAGATGGATGGCGAGGTCGTCGAGCGGGCCGATCCGCATATCGGGCTTCTGCATCGTGGCACCGAGAAGCTGATCGAACACAAGACCTATATTCAGGCGGTCCCTTATTTCGACCGGCTCGATTACGTCTCGCCGATGTGCCAGGAGCACGCCTTCGCGCTGGCGACCGAGAAGCTTCTCGGGGTGGAGGTGCCGGAACGTGGCAAGTGGATTCGCACGCTCTTCGCCGAGATTACGCGCGTGCTCAATCACCTGCTCAACGTTACCACCTTTGCGCTCGATGTCGGGGCGATCACGCCGAGCCTCTGGGGATTCGAGGAGCGTGAGAAGCTGCTCGAGTTTCACGAGGCGGCGTCGGGGGCGAGGCTGCATGCGAATTATTTCCGCCCGGGCGGCGTCTCCCGCGATCTGCCGGCCGGTCTCACCGAGAAGATCGCTGCATGGGCCGAGACCTTTCCGAAATTCATCGATGAGCTCGAGGAGCTGCTGACCACCAACCGCATCTGGATGCAGCGGACGGTGGATATCGGCGTGATCAGCGCCGAGGATGCCCTTGCCTGGGGATTTTCCGGCCCGTGCCTGCGTGCGAGCGGCGTGCCATGGGATTTGCGCCGCGCCCAGCCCTACGATATGTACGATCAGGTCGATTTCGCGGTGGCCGTCGGGCGCAACGGCGATTGCTATGACCGCTATCTCGTGCGCATCGGCGAGATGCGCGAGAGCGTGAAGATCATCAAGCAGTGCCTCGCAAAGATGCGGCCCGGCCCGGTCAAGGTGCAGGACCGCAAATTCACGCCGCCGACGCGGGCGGAGATGAAGCGCTCGATGGAAGCGCTGATTCATCATTTCAAGCTCTATACCGAGGGCTTCCATGTCCCCGCCGGGGCGACCTATACGGTGGTGGAAGCGCCGAAGGGGGAGTTCGGCGTCTATCTCGTGGCGGATGGAACCAACCGACCCTATCGCTGCAAGATCCGCGCGACGGGCTTTGCGTTTCTGCAGGCGATCGAGGCGCTTGCCCGGGGGCATATGCTGGCCGATACCGTGGCGATCATCGGTTCCCTGGACATCGTTTTTGGCGAAATCGACAGGTGATGATGGCAGACCGCCCCGCAAGCGCCGCCGCTCAGCCGGAGCATTTCGCGTTCGACGCCGAGAGCGAGGCGGCGATCGCGAAGATCGTCGCGAAATATCCGCCCGGCCGGCAGGCAAGCGCGGTGCTGCCTCTGCTCGATCTCGTGCAGCGGCAGATGGCGCGCACAACGGGCTCCGCCTGGGTGCCGGTCGCGGCGATGGATGCCGTTGCCGCGCGGCTCGGGATGGCGCCGATCCGAGTCTACGAGGTCGCTACCTTCTATCTGATGTTCAACAAGCGGCCGGTCGGGAAATTTCACCTCCAGCTCTGCACGACCACACCCTGCTGGCTGCGCGGCTCGGATGAGGTGGTTGCAACCTGCCGCAGGCTCACCGGGATCCGGGGCTGGGGCGAGACGAGCGAGGACGGGATGTTCAGCATGACCGAGGTCGAGTGCCTCGGCGCCTGTGTCAATGCCCCGATCCTGCAGGTGAACGACGATTTTTACGAGGATATGGACGCCGCCTCGACCGAGCGGCTTCTGGAAGCGCTGCGGCGCGGAGAGGTGCCGCCGCCGGGATCGATGGCCGGGCGCCAGGGTTCGGCGCCGGCCGGCGGGCTGACCACGCTCATCGCCGCGTCCCCCGCGACGTCCTCGCGGGCGCCCGGAGAGTGAGGCCATGCTGAGCGACAAGGACCGGATTTTCACCAATCTCTACGGTCTGCACGACTGGGGCCTCAAGGGCGCGCGGGCGCGCGGGGATTGGGATGGGACGGCCGCGATTCTCGCCCGCGGCCGTGACGCGCTGATCGAGGAAGTGAAGGCTTCGGGTCTGCGCGGCCGTGGCGGGGCGGGGTTCCCGACCGGGGTCAAATGGTCGTTCATGCCGAAACAGTCCGACGGACGGCCGAGCTATCTCGTGGTGAATGCCGATGAGAGCGAGCCCGGCACCTGCAAGGACCGCGACATCATCCGCAATGATCCGCACAAGCTCCTCGAAGGCTCCCTGATCGCCGGCTTCGCGATGGGCGCCGTCGCGGCCTACATCTATATCCGCGGCGAGTTCTATAACGAGGCGATGCGGCTCGAGGCGGCGGTGGAGGAATGCTACGAGGCCGGGCTGCTCGGCCGCAATGCCGCCGGATCCGGCTATGATTTCGATGTCTTCGTCCATCGCGGCGCTGGCGCCTATATCTGCGGCGAGGAGACGGGGCTGCTCGAAAGCCTTGAGGGCAAGAAGGGAATGCCGCGGCTCAAGCCCCCTTTCCCGGCCGCGGTCGGGCTCTATGGCTGCCCGACGACCGTGAACAATGTCGAGACGATTGCCGTCGTGCCGGAGATCATGCGCCGCGGCGGCGCGTGGTTCTCGGCTTTGGGGCGGCCGCGCAATTCCGGCACGAAGGTCTTCTGCATCTCCGGCCATGTCGAGCAGCCCTGCAATGTCGAGGAGGAGATGGGCATTCCGCTGCGCGAGCTGATCGAGCGGCACGCGGGCGGCGTGCGTGGTGGATGGGACAATCTGCTTGCCGTCATTCCGGGCGGATCGAGCGTGCCGGTTATCCCCAAATCCGTGTGCGATACGGTGCTGATGGATTTCGACAGTCTCCGCGACGTGCAATCGGGGCTCGGCACGGCGGCGGTGATCGTGATGGACCGTTCGACCGATATCATCAGGGCGATCGCGCGGCTTTCCAAATTCTACAAGCACGAAAGCTGCGGCCAGTGCACGCCCTGCCGGGAGGGCACCGGCTGGCTGATGCGGGTCATGGACCGGCTGGTCGAGGGGCGTGCCGAGAGCGGGGAGATCGATACGCTTGATATGGTGACGCGGCAGATCGAGGGCCACACGATCTGTGCGCTCGGTGATGCGGCGGCCTGGCCGGTGCAGGGGCTGATCCGGCATTTCCGCCCGGTGATCGAGGAACGGATCGCCGCCTTCAAGCGGCGGGGCCTGCCGATGGCGGCGGAGTAGCGGCGATGCCGAAGCTCACGGTTGACGGGATTGAGATCGAGGTGCCGGCCGGCTCTTCGGTGCTGCAGGCGGCCGAGCTTGCGGGCAAGGAGATCCCCCGCTTCTGCTATCACGAAAAGCTTTCGGTCGCCGGCAATTGCCGGATGTGTCTGGTCGAGGTGGAGAAGGTGCCGAAGCCGGTGGCCTCCTGCGCCTGGCCGGCGGCGGACGGCATGGTGGTGAAGACGGACAGCCCCATGGTCCGCAACGGCCGCCGCGGGGTGATGGAGTTCCTGCTGATCAACCACCCGCTCGATTGCCCGATCTGCGATCAGGGCGGGGAGTGCGATCTGCAGGACCAGGCCATGGGCTATGGCTGGGACCGCTCCCGCTATCGCGAGCCGAAACGCGCCGTGACCGACAAGGAGCTCGGGCCGCTGGTGAAGACGGTGATGACGCGCTGCATCCATTGCACGCGCTGCATCCGCTTCATCACCGAGGTGGCGGGTGTGCCTGAGCTTGGCGCCACCAGCCGCGGCGAGGAGATGGAGGTTGGCACCTATGTCGAGAGGGCGCTCACCTCCGAGCTCTCCGGCAACATCATCGATCTTTGCCCGGTGGGCGCGCTGACCTCGAAGCCCTACGCCTTTATCGCCCGCTCCTGGGAGCTCACACGAACGGACAGCGTCGATGTGCTGGATGCGGTGGGGGCGAACATCCGCGTCGATTCGCGTGGGCCGGAAGTGCTGCGCGTGCTGCCGCGGATCAATGACGAGGTGAACGAGGAGTGGCTCGGCGACAAGTCGCGCTTCGCGATCGACGGGCTCAAGCGGCGCCGGCTTGACCGGCCATGGATTCGCCAGGGTGGCAGGCTCCAGCCCGCGAGCTGGGACGAGGCGTTCTCCGCGATTGCCGAGCGGCTTGGGAGCCTTCCGGGCGAGAAGATCGGCGCGATCGCGGGCGATCTTGCCGATGCCGAGAGCATGTTCGCCCTGAAGGAGCTGCTGGGCGCGCTCGGTTCGCAGAATCTCGATTGCCGGCAGAACGGGGCGCGGCTGGATGCGAGCCGGCGTGATTATTATCTCTTCAACACAACGATCGC
Organism: Acetobacteraceae bacterium; assembly: GCA_035549615.1. Taxonomy (GTDB): domain Bacteria; phylum Pseudomonadota; class Alphaproteobacteria; order Acetobacterales; family Acetobacteraceae; genus JAKAWQ01. The sequence goes on along the minus strand of DASZQO010000125.1, from coordinate 13,074 downwards.
CGGGATCGAGGCGGCGGATGCGGCGCTGATCATCGGCGCCAATCCGCGGCGTGAGGCGCCGGTGCTCAATGCCCGGATCCGCAAGCGCTGGCTTGCCGGCAATTTTCCGGTGGCGGCGATCGGCCAGCCTGCGGATCTGACCTATCCGGTGGAATGGCTTGGCGAGGATCCGCGGAGCCTTGCCGCACTTCTCTCCGGCGTGCATCCCTTCGCGGCGCGGCTCAAGGGGGCGAAGAACCCGATGCTGATCGTGGGCCAGGGTGCGCTCGCCCGGCCCGACGGCCAGGCCATTCTGGCGGCCGCCTGGCAGCTTGCGGCGGAGAGCGGGATGCTGCGGCCCGACTGGCACGGGTTCAATGTGCTGCACACCGCTGCCGGCCGCGTGGGCGCGCTCGATCTCGGCTTCGTTCCGGGGCCGGGGGCGAAGGGGTTCTGGGCGATGCGCGGGGGCGGGGTCGAGCTTCTCTGGCTGCTCGGCGCCGATGAGTTCGATATCGCGCGGATTCCGCCCGCGACCTTCGTGATCTATCAGGGCCATCACGGTGATCGCGGGGCCGAGCGGGCGGATGTGATCCTGCCCGGCGCCGCCTATACCGAGAAGGACGCGACCTATGTCAACACCGAGGGGCGGGTGCAGCGCGGCTGGCTTGCGGTTTATCCGCCGGGCGAGGCGCGCGAGGACTGGAAGATCCTGCGGGCGATGAGCGGCGTGCTCGGCCGCCCGCTCCCCTATGACGATCTTGCCAGTCTGCGCCGCCGGCTCGCCGGAGCGCATCCTGTCTTTGCGCGGGTCGGCGCGCTGGTGCGCGGCGGCTGCACCGACCCGACGGGCCCGGCGGGCGATCCGGCGGCGATGCTGCCCAATCCCTTCGTTCCCGCAATCGATGATTATTACCAGACCGATCCGATAAGCCGCGCCTCCCCAACCATGGCGCGCTGCACGGCGCGCTTCGGCGCCGCCCCGGCGCTGGCCGCGGAGTAGGGGAATGAGCGGCTTCTTCGCGACCATTCCGGGTGAGATCATCCTCACCTTTCTCAAGGCGCTGGCGCTGATCGTGCCGCTTCTGATCGCGGTCGCCTACCTGACCTATGCGGAGCGCAAGGTCCTGGCCGCCATGCAGTTGCGCAAGGGGCCGAACGTGGTCGGACCGTTCGGGCTGATGCAGCCCTTTGCCGACGCGCTCAAGATGATCTTCAAGGAGACGATCATCCCGGCCGGCGCCAACCGCGTTCTCTTCGTGCTGGCGCCGATGATCACCTTCGGGCTGGCCGTCCTCGCCTGGGCGGTGATTCCGGTCAATAACGGCTGGGGCATTGCCGATCTCAATGTCGGCATTCTCTATCTTTTCGCGATCAGCTCGCTCGGCGTCTATGGAATCATCATCGCGGGCTGGGCGAGCAATTCGAAATATGCCTTCCTTGGCGCGCTGCGCAGCGCGGCGCAGATGGTGAGCTACGAAGTCTCGATCGGCTTCGTGCTGGTCTCGGTGCTGCTCTGCGTCGGCAGCCTCAACCTCAACGACATCGTTCTGGCGCAGCGGAATATCTGGTTCTGCATCCCGCTCTTCCCAATGTTCGTGGTATTCTTCATCTCGGCGCTTGCCGAGACCAACCGGGCACCTTTCGATCTGCCCGAGGGCGAGAGCGAGATCGTCGCTGGATTCTTCGTTGAATACAGCGCCATGGCCTTCGCGCTCTTCTTTCTTGGCGAATACGCGAATATGATCCTGATGAGCGCGCTCACCACCATCCTCTTCCTCGGCGGCTGGCTCTCGCCGTTGCCGTTCGCCCCTTTCACCTGGCTGCCCGGCCCGATCTGGTTCATCATCAAGATCCTGATCTGCCTGTTCGTCTTCCTCTGGGTGCGGGCGACTTTCCCACGCTACCGCTACGATCAGCTCATGCGGCTCGGCTGGAAGGTGTTCCTGCCGCTCTCGCTCGGCTGGCTGGTGCTGACGGCTGCGGTGCTGATGGCCACCGGGTGGCTGCCGCATGCGGCTTGATGGCGGCATGGGAAGGGGCTATCCCCGCACGGCACAAGGAGGGGGTGATGGCGTTTCTTGACCGCACCGCACGCAGCCTGGTGCTGGGCGAGCTGGTGGCCGGCATGGCGCTGACTTTGCGCTATTTCTTCAGGCCCAAGGCGACTATCAACTATCCTTATGAAAAAGGGCCGATCAGTCCGCGCTTCAAGGGGGAGCATGCGCTGCGCCGCTATCCGAACGGCGAGGAGCGCTGCATCGCCTGCAAGCTCTGCGAGGCGGTCTGTCCGGCCCAGGCCATCACCATCGAGGCGGAGCCACGTGCCGACGGGTCGCGGCGTACCACCCGTTATGACATCGATATGACAAAGTGCATCTATTGCGGCCTTTGCGAGGAGGCTTGTCCGGTGGATGCCATTGTCGAGGGGCCGAATTTCGAGTTCGCCACCGAGACGCGAGAGGAGTTGATGTACGACAAGGAGAAGCTCCTCGCGAACGGCGATCGGTGGGAGCCGGAGATCGCCAAGCGGCTCGAGCTCGATGCCGCTTATCGCTGAGTCCCTGGGCGCTGAGCCCTTGGGCGCCGCGCTTTTGGCTGTGCTGGAAGGCGGATTTCAGCTGTGATCGCAACCATTGGATTCTATGTCTTCGCGGTGATCCTGCTGATCTCGGCAGCGATGGTGGTGAGCGCGCGCAACCCCGTGCACTCGGTGCTGTTCCTCATTCTTGCCTTCTTCAATGCCGCCGCGCTCTTCCTCATTGCCGGAGCCGAGTTCCTGGCGATGATCCTGGTCATCGTTTATGTCGGCGCCGTTGCCGTTCTCTTTCTTTTCGTTGTTATGATGCTCGATGTGAATTTCGCCGAGCTGCGCGAAGGATTTCAGCGCTACACCCCGGTCGGCGCCGCGGTTGGGCTTGTGCTGCTGGCGGAGCTCGCGCTCGTGCTGGGCGGGTGGCACTTCCATCCCGAGGCGGCGGCGCTTCGGCTTTCGCCGACACCGGCCAACCTCTCCAACACTGCTGCTCTCGGGAATATTCTCTATACCCGCTACATCTTCCTTTTCCAGGCGGCGGGGCTGATCCTGCTGGTGGCGATGATCGGCGCGATTGTACTGACACTGCGTGATCGCCGTGCGGTGCGGCGGCAGAACATCGCCGAGCAGACGGCGCGGGAGAAGGTGCAGACACTGGCGATGGTGGAGGTCGCGATCGGCGCCGGTATCTCCGAGACGGGGATTCTGGTGCCGCTGCCACCGGCCGAGCCGGCTGGAAGGCCCGCGCACGAAGCCGAGCGAGACGCGCTTGCGCATCCGGCGGAGGGGCACTGACATGCCGGGGGGAATGCCTGTCGGCCTCGGCCATTTTCTCGCGGTCGGCGCCATCCTGCTCGTCCTCGGCGTGTTCGGGATCTTTCTCAACCGCAAGAACGTGATCGTCATCCTGATGTCGGTCGAGCTCATCCTGCTGGCTGTCAATCTCAACCTCGTCGCCTTCTCGGCCGCGCTCGGCGATCTTGTCGGTCAGGTCTTCGCCATGTTCGTCCTCACCGTGGCCGCGGCGGAGGCGGCCATCGGCCTTGCGATCGTCGTCGTCTATTTCCGCAATCGCGGATCGATCGAGGTCGAGGACGTCAATCTGATGAAAGGCTGAGATGCTTCCCGCCATTGCCGTCTTCGCTCCGCTGCTTGGTGCGGCGGTCGCCGGGCTCCTCGGCTGGGCGATCGGGGATCGCCCGAGCCAGGTCATCACCATCCTCTGCATGATCGTGGCCGCGATCGCCGGGGTGAGCAATGCCGTGCTGCTCATCAGCGGTGCGAGCGGCGCCAGCGTGATTCCGATCCTCACCTGGATCACCGCCGGCTCGCTTTCGGTTTCCTGGGCGCTCAAGGTCGATACGCTCTCGGCCGTGATGCTCGCGATGGTCACCACCGTTTCGATGCTGATCCACGTCTACAGCGTCGGCTACATGGCGCATGAGAAGAAGAGGACGGCACGGTTCTTCTGCTATCTTTCGCTCTTTACCTTCGCCATGCTGATGCTGGTGAGCGCGGACAATATCCTCCAGCTCTTCTTCGGCTGGGAGGGTGTGGGGCTGATGAGCTATCTGCTCATCGGCTACTGGTACGAGCGCCCGAGCGCCTGCGCGGCGGCGATCAAGGCCTTCGTCGTCAACCGGGTGGCGGATCTCTTCTTCGCCGTCGGAATAGCACTTCTCTTCTCCACCTTCGGCAGCCTGAGTTTCGCGGATATTTTCGCCGCCGTCCCGCAGCATGTGAACGATCATTACACGCTGTTCGGGACGTCGTTTCCGGTTCTCGAGGTGCTCGGGGTGCTGCTCTTCATCGGCGCCATGGGCAAATCGGCGCAGCTCTTCCTGCACACCTGGCTGCCCGACGCGATGGAGGGGCCGACCCCGGTCTCGGCGCTGATCCATGCTGCGACCATGGTCACCGCCGGCGTCTTCCTGATGGCGCGGATGTCTCCGCTGATGGAGTATGCGCCCGGTGCGCTCGGCCTGGTGACGTTCATCGGCGGCTCGACGGCGCTGTTCGCGGGAACCATCGGCTGCGTGCAGAACGACATCAAGAAGGTCATCGCCTACTCGACCTGCTCACAGCTCGGCTACATGTTCCTGGCCGCCGGTGTCAGCGCCTTTCCGGTCGCGATCTTCCATCTCATCACTCATGCCTTCTTCAAGTCGCTGCTCTTCCTCGGCGCCGGGTCGGTGATCCATGCCATGTCGGATGAGCAGGATATGCGGCGCATGGGCGGACTCTGGCGCAAAATCCCGATCACCTATGCCGTGATGTGGATCGGCTTTCTCGCGCTGAGCGGCATTCCCCCCTTTGCCGGCTACTACTCGAAGGACGCGATCCTCGATGCGGCGGCGACGGCGGGGTCCGGGCTCGCCCAATACGGCTATATCTGTGGGGTCGCCGCGGCCTTTCTCACCGCGTTCTATTCGTTCCGCGTCCTGTTCATGACCTTCCACGGACGCCCGCGCGCCGATCAGCACGTGCTCGCGCATGTGCATGAAAGCCCGCCGGTGATGACCGTGCCGCTGATCCTGCTCGCGATCGGCGCGACGATCGCGGGCTTTGCGCTGCGCGGGCTCTTCATCGGCCATGATTGGCAAGGCTTCTGGGGCAGCAGCATCTTCACACTGGCGGGAACCAACCCGATCGCGCGGATGGAGACCTTGTCCGCCTGGCTCCATCCCCTGCCCCTGATCGTCGGGCTGCTTGGAATCGCGACGGCATACTTGTTCTACATCGTGCGTCCGGAAATTCCTGTCTGGCTCGCGGAACAGTTCCGGCCCGTCTATCTCTTCCTGCTCAACAAATGGTATTTCGACGAGCTCTACGATATGGTGTTCGTCCGCCCGACGATGCGGCTCGCGCGGCTGCTCTGGCAGGTTGGCGATGCGACCGTGATCGACGGCGTGCCGAACGGCATCGCGGTGCTGGCGACCGATTCCTCGGCCGAGGCGGTCAAGCTGCAGAGCGGGTCGGTGGCACAGTACGCCTTCGCCATGGTGATCGGCGTGGTTGTTCTGATCGCGATCTTCCTCCTGGTCGGGTGAGGCGATGAACGCAGCCGGTTTCCCGCTTCTTTCGCTGGTCACGTTCCTGCCGCTCGTCGGCTGCGCGGTGATCCTTTCGATTCGCGGCGATGAAGAGACGGTCGCGAGCAATGCGCGCTGGGCGGCGCTCTGGACCAGCCTCATCGTCTTCGGGCTCAGCCTGGTGCTCTGGGTGGATTTTGATCCATCGAACCCCGGCTTCCAGTTCGTCGAGAGCGTATCCTGGATGCCCGAATACGGCCTTGGGTACAAGGTGGGTGTGGACGGAATCAGCATCCTTTTTGTGCTGCTTTCGACGGCGCTCACCCCGCTCTGCATTCTTTCGAGCTGGGAGATCATCAAGCGTCAGGTGCGCGAGTACATGCTCGCCTTCCTCATTCTCGAAACGATGATGGTCGGAACCTTCTGCGCGCTCGACTTCGTCATCTTCTACATGTTCTTCGAGGGCGTGCTGATCCCGATGTATCTGATCATCGGGATCTGGGGCGGGCCGAGGCGAATCTATTCCGCCTTCAAGTTCTTTCTCTTCACCTTTGCGGGCTCGGTGCTGCTGCTGCTCGCGATCCTGGCGATCTGGGCATATACCGGCACGGCGGATATCCCGACATTGCTGCATACGCGGCTTCCCGTCGTTATGCAGGGCTGGATTTTCTTCGCCTTCCTCGCCTCCTTCGCGATCAAGCTGCCGATGTGGCCAGTGCATACCTGGCTGCCGGATGCGCATGTCGAGGCGCCGACGGCAGGGTCAGTGATCCTCGCCGGCGTGCTGCTGAAAATGGGGGCCTACGGGTTCCTGCGATTCTCGGTCCCGATGCTGCCAGCGGCCTCCGCCGCTTTCGCGCCGCTGATGTTTGCCCTGGGCGTGGTCGCGGTCATCTACACCTCCTACGTGGCGCTGGCGCAGGAGGATATGAAGAAGCTGATCGCCTATTCCTCGATCGCTCATATGGGCCTCGTGACGATCGGTGTCTTCACCTTCAACGTGCAGGGCCTGCAGGGCGCGCTCTTCCAGATGCTCTCCCACGGGATCGTCTCGGCAGCGCTCTTCCTCTGTGTGGGCGTTCTTTATGACCGCATGCACACCCATGAGATCGCGCGGTTTAGCGGCCTCGTCGAGCGCATGCCGGTCTATGCCGCGATCTTCATGTTCTTCTCGCTGGCGAGCGTCGGTCTCCCCGGGACCTCGGGCTTCGTCGGCGAGGTGTTGGTGATGATCGGAGCATTGCAGGTGAATTTCTGGCTCGCCCTGCTCGGGGGTGTGGGCATGATCCTGGGGGTTGCCTATATGCTCTATCTCTATCGGCGGGTGATCTTCGGCACGCTTACGAAGGTGGAGCTCAGGCATATCCTCGATCTCAGCCCACGCGAAATCGCCGTCTTCGCCCCGCTCGTCCTGATCACGCTCTGGATGGGCGTCTATCCCGCGAGCTTCTCCCACTTCTGGGCGGCCAGCGTCACGCAAATGGCAGAGCAGCATGCAGCCATGCTGCGTCATCAACCCGGGCTCGAACTCGCTTCGATGATCGCGCGATGAACTGGTCTCTCGCCCTTCCCGAGATCGTGCTTTCGCTCGTGGCGATGGCGATCCTCATTTTCGGCGTGCTGGCGCGGCGCGATGCGAGCTTCGCATGCAACATGCTCGCCCTCGGCGCCATGCTTCTTACGGCGTTCCTGGTGCTCGCCACGCCCTCGGGGAGCGCCTATGGCGGGCTCTTCGTCGTAGACGCCTTCTCGCGTTACACGAAGCTCCTGGTGCTCGCCGCCTCGGCGCTCGCGCTCATGGTTTCGCTCGACTATAATCGCGCGCAGGGATTGGCGCGTTTCGAGTTTCCCATCCTCATCCTCTTCGTCGTGGTTGGGATGATGGTGATGGTCTCAGCAGCCAATCTGATGACCCTTTATCTCGGCCTCGAACTGCATTCCCTGGCACTCTATGTGCTGGCGGCGTTCGATCGCGATACGCTTCGCTCGAGCGAGGCCGGGCTCAAATATTTCGTACTCGGCGCGCTGGCTTCGGGTCTCCTCCTCTACGGCATCTCGCTCGTCTATGGCTTTGCGGGTTCCACCGGGTTCGCCGGGCTCGCGCAGGCGCTGAGTGCGCCGCAGGGCGCCTCGGTGGGTCTCGTGGTTGGCGTCGTTTTCGTGATCGCCGGGCTGGTCTTCAAGGTCTCGGCCGTGCCGTTCCATATGTGGACACCCGATGTGTACGAGGGCGCGCCGACACCGGTCACGGCACTTCTCAGCACGGCGCCGAAGGTCGCGGCGATGGCGCTCATCCTGCGCACGATGGCCACGCCCTTCGGGCATCTCGCCGACAATTGGCGCCTGCTGGTCGAGCTGATCTCGATCGCCAGCATGATTCTGGGCGCGGTCGCCGCGATCGGCCAGACCAATATCAAAAGGCTGATGGCTTATTCCTCGATCGGCCATATGGGCTATGTGCTGGTCGGGCTTGCGGCGGGCAGCGCCGAGGGCTTGCGCGGGGTGCTGATCTATCTCGTCGTCTATGTCTTCATGAATATCGGGACGTTCGCCTGCATCATCGCGATGCGCCGCCAGGGGCGGGCGCTCGAACAGATCTCCGATCTCGCAGGCCTCGCCCGCACGGATCCGGGTCTCGCGCTCGCCTTCGCGATCTTCATGTTCAGCATGGCGGGAATCCCGCCGCTCTCTGGATTCTTCGGCAAGCTCTATATCTTTCTTGCCGCCGTGCAGGCGGGGATGTGGGTGCTTGCCGTCATCGGCGTGCTGACGAGTGTGGTGGGCGCGTACTACTACATCCGTATCGTCAAGGTTATGTATATCGACGATTCGGTGGGCGCTTTCGATACAAAACCTGCGATGATCTCACTGGTCGCTGCCGGTACCGGGCTTTTCACCACGTTTTTCTTTCTTTTCCCCGGTCCGTTCGTTGGCGCGGCACAGGCGGCAGCGCAGGTGCTCCTCGGGTGAACGGATCGGCGCCGCCATGGCCGTGGCGCATCCGATCCTATCCACGGCTTGCTTCGACCTCGGATCTCTGCCTCCAATGGGCCGCTTCCGGAGAGCCGGATGGGCTTGTGGTGCTGGCCGCCGAGCAAAGCGACGGACGGGGCACACATGGCCGCACCTGGCATTCGGCTCCCGGCAATCTTTTCCTCTCCGCTCTGCTGCGTCCGCGAGGCAGAGCGGCGGAGGGTGGCCAATATGCGTTGCTCGCCGGCGTGGCCCTATGGGAAGCGCTGGGAGCTTTCCTCCCGGAGCCCGGCCTGCTCTCGCTGAAATGGCCGAATGACGTTCTGCTGGCTGGGCGGAAGCTTGCCGGAATCCTGATCGAGAGCGCGAGCGATGCCGATGGCTGGCTTCACTGGCTGGTGATCGGCATCGGCGCCAATCTCGCTCAAGCGCCCGCGGTCCCCGGGCGGGAGACGGCCTCTCTTGCGGATGCCGGCGTCGTGCCCCCGGCGGCGGAAGATGCGGCCCGTCTGCTTCTCGGCCGTCTCAGCCATTGGCGGGCGATCCTGGAGAGGGAAGGATTCGCCCCCATCCGCGCCGCCTGGCTTGCGCATGCCCATCCGCCGGGCACGCCGCTCGTCATCACCCATGGGGGTGAGGCGCATCGCGGCCGCTTCGCGGGTCTTACCGAAGCGGGCGCTCTCATGCTCGCGACGGAGGCCGGCGTGCGAAGCTTCGCAGCGGGAGATTTGTGCGAAGAGGTGTTGGATTCGCCGTGCTCCTCGTGATCGACGCCGGCAACACCAATGTCGTCGCCGCCGTGCATGACGGCGCGGAGTGGCGCGGGATCTGGCGGATTGCAACCGCACCGGACCGCACATCGGATGAATATGCCGTCTGGCTGCTGGCACTGCTCGGATATGTGCGGCTGAAGCCTTCCGATATCGATGCTGCAGTGATCGGCACGGTCGTTCCCGCGGCGCTCTATCATCTTCGCCGCCTCTGCCGCGACTGGTTCGCAACGGAACCATTGATTGCCCGCGCCGGGCTCGACTGGGGTTTTCCAATCCGGGTCGACAATCCCGACGAGGTGGGCGCGGATCGGCTGCTCAATGCGCTTGCCGCGCACCAGCTCTATGGCGGCCCGATGGTGGTGATTGATTTCGGAACAGCAACCACCTTCGATGTCGTCGGCCCCGACGGCAGCTATAACGGCGGGGTCATCGCGCCCGGCATCAATCTCTCGATTGAGGCGTTGCACCGCGCCGCCGCGCGGCTGCCGCGCATCGGGATCGGCCGGCCGCAATCGGTGATCGGGCGGGGCACTGTGCCGGCCATGCAATCGGGAGTCTATTGGGGGTATGTGGGATTGATCGAGGGGCTGGTCGCCCGGATTCGCGCGGAATTCGGCACGCCGCTCAAGATTCTGGCGACCGGGGGCCTTGCTCCACTTTTTTCCGAGGGAACGCCATTGATCGAGACCGTTGATCTCGAGCTTACGCTTCACGGGTTGCGTCTGCTTGCGGCCCGCAACCCCCGCCCGTTGTTCAGCCGCGATCGCGGCCGCAGATCCGATGGCGAATGACGGGTGGCGGATGATGGATGGAACTTCCCCCGATCTCGCCTTCCTGCCGCTCGGCGGCACCGGCGAGATCGGCATGAACCTCAACCTCTATCGTTGCGCCGGGCAATGGCTGGCGGTGGATTGCGGGATCGGTTTCGGTTCCGCCGAAAATCCGGAAGCCGAGATCATGCTGCCGGATCCTGGCTTCATCGCCGCGCGCCGCGATGCGCTGCTCGGCCTCGTCATCACGCATGCTCACGAAGACCATGTGGGAGCGGTGCCATGGTTGTGGCGTGAGCTTCGCTGCCCGGTTTATGCAACGCCCTTCGCCGCCGCGGTGCTGAACCGCAAGCTCGGCGAGGCCGGCCTGCTCGGCGAGGTCAAGCTCACCATCGTGCCGCCAGGCGGGCGCTTCGCGCTCGGCCCCTTCGCGCTGCAGTTCCTGCGTGTCGCCCACTCGATCCCGGAAGCGCAGGCACTCGTCATCCGCACGCCCTTCGGCACCCTCCTGCATACCGGAGACTGGAAGCTCGACCCGAGCCCGCTGATCGGCCCGCCGACCGACGAGGCGGCTTTCGCCGCGCTCGGTTCTGAGGGCGTGCTTGCGATGATCTGCGATTCGACGAACGCGATGGTGGAGGGCCACTCAGGATCGGAAGCCGATGTGCGCCGCACGCTCGCCGCGCTTGTTCGCGATCTGCCGGGGCGTGTCGCCGTCACCTGTTTCGCGAGCAACGTGGCCCGTGTCGAATCGGTGGCGCTGGCGGCACGCGCGGCGGGGCGAACGGTCGCGGTCGCAGGGCGCAGTTTGCGCAATATCGAGGCGGCGGCGCGCGAGTGCGGCTATCTCAAGACCCTCCCGCCCTTCCTATCCGAGGACGCGGCGAACGAGATCCCTGATGAGCGGCTGGTGCTGCTGGTGAGCGGCAGCCAGGGCGAGCCGCGGAGCGCGCTTTCGCGCATCGCCGCCGACACGCATCCGCGCCTGGCCCTCGGCGAGGGCGACACAGTGGTTTTCAGCAGCCGCGTCATTCCCGGCAATGAGCGGGCGATCGGAACGGTCCAGGACAATCTCGTCCGCCGCGGCGTGCGGCTGATGACCGATTCCGACCACATGGTGCACGTCTCCGGCCATCCCGCGCGCGATGAGCTGCGCAAGCTCTACCGGCTGGTGAAGCCGCGCTTCGCGGTGCCAGTGCATGGCGAGTGGCGGCACCTCACTGCCCATGCGGGGCTTGCCCAGGAGCTCGGCATCAGGCCGATCCTGCTGGAGGATGGGGAGATCCTGGGCCTGGTTCCGGGCGAGCCGGAGGTCATCGATTCCGCGCCGGTGGGGAGGCTGGTTCTGGATGGAACCCGGCTCGTGCCGCTGCAAGGCAGCGTGATGGCGGCGCGCCGGCGCATGCTCGGCAATGGCGCGGTGATCGGGAGCCTCGCCGTTGACCGGGCCGGACGCATCCTCGGAGAGCCGCAGATCAGCGCGCCCGGATTGCTCGAAGAGGGCGATCCGGAAGTGGCGGAGCTTGAGGACTCATTTGCCGCCGCGCTCGGCGATCTGCCGGCGGAGCTTCGCCGTGACGATGAAGCGCTGACCGAGGCCGCGCGGGCGGCCCTGCGCCGCGTGCTCGCACGCCGCTATGGCAAGCGGCCGCTGGTCGATGTCCATCTGCTCCGCGTTTGAAGTCGTTTTCATAGTGTGATGACCGGGGATGGACTCAACCGCCGGTCCGAATCACGCGAGAAAGCAGATGACGAGAGCCGGGCATATCGGCGGGAGCGAGCGCATCCTGCTCTGAAAGGCGTGCCATGCGTTTTGATAAAGGATCAGAAGCAAAAGTCTTTTCTCCGCTTTCCGCGCCAGAGCATGAGGATTTTTGATCATCACGCTCTGGTTCTGTTTTCTCGATCAATCTGATGGCTTTGGCGGATCACCTCGCGATCCGCCAAAGCGATATTGATCCAGGCGCCGGTCACGGACGGCGAATGAAAGGACAAAAATTCTTTGGTTCTTTCTTTCAAGAAAGAGCGACTTCCCCTCGCCTGCGGCATGGGTCTCGGGAGGGGGTTTATAACACCTTCCAACCGATCCGCTTTAGCGCCGTGCCAGCGCGACCAGATAGCGGCAGGGCGTGTCTGAAGAAGGGTTGACGAAGGCGCAGTCGGCAGGCGGGCCGAGAGCGAGGCAATCTCCTTCATTCAGATGGTGCAGCGTGCCGCCTTCGGCGAAGTCGAGCGTGCCTTCGATCACCCACAGACATTGCCCGCGGAGAAAGGCGTAGGACGCGGCGGGGAAGGGCACGCGCGTCGCCGGCGGCAGGGTCACCTCCACGAGCTCCGGCTCGGCGCCGGGGGGCGTGAGCGCGCGGCGGCGGTAACGGGTGGCCGGATCCAGCCAAGCAGGCTGGTCGGCGGCGCGGAGCAGCCGGCCTGCGACGTCCTCCTCCGCGCGCGCAAGCAGCGCCGAGAGGGTCAGGCCGAACGCCCCGGAAAGCCGGCCAAGAAGAGCGGCGGTCGGGCTCGCTTCGCCCCGCTCGACCCGGCTGATCATCGCCCGCGAAACGCCCGAGCGCGCGGCGAGCTCGGCGAGCGGCCAGCCCCGCGCCTCCCGCTCGGCGCGCAGCCGGTGGGCAAGGCGCGCAGTGAAGTCCCGATTCGGCGCTGGTTCTGCATCTTGTATGATATTCATATTTCTACTATAATAGATATCGTCTGTCCGCGCCAGAGCCTGTTCGGTTTAACGGAGCACGCGCCAGCCTTGTTTTGCCGAGCAGATTCGCGCGCTCCCGGATCGCTCTGCGATCCCGTCAAGCGCGATCTGCTCGAGCTGTCTTGGGAGGGGATGTTTGCTGATCCGTGATGCGACCGAAGCCGATCTGCCTGCCATCCTGGCGATCTACAACGAGGTGATCCGCACCTCGTTCGCGATCTACACCGAGGAGCCTCTGACGCTCGCGGATCGCCGAGCCTGGTTTGCCGGCCGGCTCGCCGGGGGCTTTCCGGTGCTGGTGGCG
>DASZQO010000124.1:0-3155 GCA_035549615.1 Acetobacteraceae bacterium | reverse complement strand
AACGGTCGTGGCTCGACAACTTGAGAGAGGGCATGCGACCTTTTCTTTCTGCTTGAGGTTGAGAGACGCTCATCAAGACCGGGCATCAGGACTGGGCACCGAAACGGGGGTGGTTATGGAGAAGAACAAGGCGCTGGACGCCGCTCTGGCGCAGATCGAACGCGCCTTCGGCAAAGGCTCCATCATGCGCATGGGGGCGGGCGCCGGGGAGGAGGCGGTCGATGTCATTCCCTCTGGCTCGCTCGGGCTTGATCTCGCGCTCGGCATCGGCGGCCTGCCGAGGGGGCGGATCGTCGAGATCTACGGCCCGGAGAGTTCCGGCAAGACCACGCTTGCGCTGCATGCGATCGCCCAGGCGCAGAAGATGGGCGGCACCTGCGCCTTCATCGATGCCGAGCACGCGCTCGACCCGATCTATGCCCGCAAGCTCGGCGTCGACGTCGAGAACCTCCTCATCAGCCAGCCCGATGCCGGGGAACAGGCGCTCGAGATCGCCGATACGCTCGTCCGCTCCGGCGCGGTGGATGTGCTGGTGGTGGACAGCGTCGCTGCCCTCGTTCCCCGGGCCGAGCTCGAAGGCGAGATGGGGGATACCCATGTCGGCCTCCATGCGCGGCTGATGAGCCAGGCGCTGCGCAAGCTCACCGGCAGCGTTTCCCGCAGCAACACGCTGCTCATCTTCCTCAACCAGATCCGCCTCAAGATCGGGGTGATGTTCGGCAACCCGGAAACCACCACCGGTGGCAATGCGCTCAAGTTCTATGCGTCGATCCGTCTCGATATCCGCCGTGTCGGCAGCGTCAAGGAACGCGATGAGGTCATCGGCAACGAAACGCGGATCAAGGTGGTGAAGAACAAGATGGCACCGCCGTTCCGCCAGGTCGAGTTCGACATTATGTACAGCGAAGGCATCAGCAAAACGGGCGAACTGATCGATCTTGGCGTCAAGGCCGGCGTGGTGGAGAAATCAGGCGCCTGGTTCAGCTACGATTCCCAGCGCATCGGCCAAGGGCGGGAGAACGCGAAGCGCTTCCTGCGCGAGAATCCTGAGATCGCCGATGCGATCGAGGCAAAGATCCGTGCCCAGGCGGGCATCGTGGCGGGGGCGATGCTGTCCTCCGAAATCGGCGAGGAGGCCGAAGCGGCTGACTGAGCAGCCCGCCGGGCCGCTTACCGGGTCACTCACTGGATCGCTTGCCCGAGGCCTGCCCCTTAGCCGAGAGGACGAGGCGCTGGTGGAGGCTGCCGAGGCGGCGCTTCGGCAGCATTTTCATCCCTGGCGCCACCGGCTTGCCGCGGCAGCACGCGACGGGAGCGGCCGGATCTTCACCGGCTTGCATCTCGGCGCAACTGTCGGGCGGCTTTCGATCTGTGCCGAAGCGACCGCGCTCGGGCGCGCGCTGATCGAAGGAGACGGGACGATCGCAGCTATCGTCACGGTACGCCACCCAAAGCCCGATGAGCCCCACCTGCATCCGGCCGTGGTGCCGCCCTGTGGCGCCTGTCGCGAAATGCTCGCCGACCATGCTGCGGAAGCCCTGGTGATCCTACCCGGCCCCAACGGGCTGGTGCGAATCCCCGCCCTCTCCCTGCTGCCATTGCCTTATCAGAGGTAGGCAGGAGACGCTGCTCCATGACGGGCTTCCAACCCTCCGCGGTTCCGTCCGTCAAGGCGGTGTCATTGAGGGTGGCGCTTGCAGTGGTCTTTGGTCGGGCTGCCTGTGGTGGGCGTTTCGCGGGGACGACGGGGATCGCCGGTGATGCAAGCTCGGTCATGGCTTCGATCTGCCTGGCGGTACCTGCCTCAGAAAATACCCAAGGACATGAGGCGGATGTTTGGGGTTGATTTCGGGCAGGTGCAGGCGGCTTCGGTTGCGAGCATGGGCATCTATGTGTTCGCCACCGAAGTGCTGATCGGCCGGCTCCGGCGCGCTGCCGCCGATATCCATTCGAGCCGCGATTTCCGCCGCGATGCACGCCTGCGATGATCGAGCGGCTGGCAGAGTGACGGACGTTACGGTTCTCGGGGTCACCTCTGAGATCTTTCCGCTGATCAAGACGGGTGGCCTCGCCGACGTGGCGGGGGCGCTGCCGGTAGCGCTCGCGGATGAGGGTGTGCGGGTCATGACCCTGGTCCCCGGCTATCCTTCGGTGCTGGCGGGGCTCGCGGGCGTGGAGCCGCTGCGATACTTTCGCGAACTCTTCGGCGGACCGGCACGAATCCTGAGAGGACGCGCTGGCCGTCTAGATCTGCTGGCAATCGATGCACCGCATCTCTATGCCCGGCCCGGCAGCCCCTATACCGGGCCGGACGGGCGGGACTGGCCGGACAATGCACAGCGCTTCGCTGCCCTTGGCGTCGCGGCAGCAGCGCTCGCTGTGAGCGAGGGGAACGGCGTGGCGCCCGATATCGTCCACGCTCATGACTGGCAGGCCGGGCTTGCGTTCGCCTATCTCCATCGCCACGCACGGCGCCCGGGGACGGTCTTCACCGTGCACAACCTGGCCTTCCAGGGGAACTATCCGCCCTCTCTGGTGGCGGAGCTCGGCCTGCCCGCCTCGGACTTCGCGATCGACGGCGTCGAGTTTTACGGCAATCTCAGTTTTCTCAAGGCTGGGCTCATCTATGCGGACCGCATCACCACCGTCTCGCCGACCTACGCGGCCGAGATCCGCACGCCGCAAGGCGGCATGGGGTTCGACGGCCTGCTCCGTGCCCGCGCTGCTTTGCTGTCCGGCATCCTCAATGGTATTGACGAAACAGTGTGGAATCCCGCCACTGATCCGCACATTTCGGCTGGCTTTTCTAGTAGCCGCGTGAGGCGGCGTTCCATCAATAAGGAAGCCCTGCAGAACCGGCTCGGCCTGGCGACCTTGCCCAAGGCATTGCTTTTTGGGGTCATCAGCCGCATCACCTGGCAGAAGGGTCTCGACCTGCTTCTCGCCAACCTGCCTGGCCTGCTCGGACTTGGCGCGCAGCTTGCACTTCTCGGCAGCGGAGAGCCTGGGCTTGAGGACGAGATCGCTGAAGCTGCCGCCACTCATCCCAGGCAGGTCGCCGCCGTCATCGGCTATGACGAGGCATTGGCTCACCAGATCCAGGCGGGGGTGGACGCCCTGCTCATCCCCTCCCGATTCGAGCCTTGTGGCCTGAC
>DASZQO010000123.1:0-3107 GCA_035549615.1 Acetobacteraceae bacterium | reverse complement strand
AGCGATAGCACGCGAAGGGAGCAACATGCTGCGCCCCGGCGAGGAGGGGCGCGGCCGGGCCCGAGCGGAACAAAGCCTCGCCGGAGAGGCTGGCCGCCCCGGTGCCGGCGCCGTGGAAGGAATCCCAGAAGGAAAGCGTCTTGAAGCGTCCTGTGAAAGCGCGGGCAATCTTCACGGCCACTTCCACCGCATCCGAGCCGCCCGTGGTGAAGAGCACTTTCGCGAGATTGCCCGGCGTGATCATGCCGAGCTTTTCGGCCAGGGCCACCGCCGGCTCGCAGGCATAGCGGCGCGGCGCGAAGGAAAGCACCTCCATCTGTTCAACGATCGCGCGCTTGAGGCGAGGATGGCCGTAGCCGATGTGATGGGCGTTGTTGCCGTGAAAATCCATGTAGCGCCGGCCCGCCATATCCTCGATCCAGATGCCTTCGGCGCGGACGATCGCATTGAGGCAGGGCGTGGAGACGGATTGGTGGAGGAACGCGCGCGAATCACGGGCCAGCAACGACCTGGCCGCCGGATCGAGCGCGCCGCGCTGCCAGGCCGAGCGCCGGCCGCTGAGATTGGTATCGCCTTCGGATTCCGCCTCCATGCGGGCCTCCCTTGTCAGAAGCGGCCGATCGCCCCGGCTCCTGCTCGACCGCAGCAAGTTCGACCGCCTCACCCCGGTCGGAATCGGCGCCTTCCGGGCGGCGCGCGGGCGGAGCACCGATGCGCCTTGCCGCCCGGCCCGGCTGCCGCCCTGGTGGCAGGTGGAATGATGGGGAAGGTGGCGGAGCGAACATCATAAGAAGCTGAAATATGGCGTTTTGTTGCATTCTGTTCGGTCATGCGCAAAACCGCCATGCGGCGGCGCAAATCGCCGGCCTTGCCTTGGCCTCAATCCGATGCTCAGTAGGGAAAGTGTGGCCCGATGCAGAAGCGGAAGGAATGGCGATGGGCAGGACCTTGAACGAGCGCGAGCGCACATTGCGGGACACGGCGCACCGCGTCCTGCCGGCCGGCAGCTTCGGCAACACCGCCCTCGAGATCGTGATCGCCGAGGGCAAGGGCGGCCGGGTGCGGGATATCAGCGGCAATGAATATGTCGATTTCCTGCTCGGCTCCGGCCCGATGTTTCTCGGCCACGCGCACCCGGAGGTGGAGGCGGCGGTGGCGGCCCAACTGCCGAAGGGCACCACGTTCTTCGCCCTGAGCGAGCCGGGCATCCGCCTTGCCGAAGAAATCGTCAAGGCCGTGCCCTGCGCTGAGAAGGTGCGCTTCGTCTCCAGCGGCACCGAGGCGGATGCCTATGCGATGCGGCTTGCCCGCGCCTTCCGCCGCCGCGACAAGATCCTGAAGTTCGAGGGCGGCTACCACGGCATGAGCGATTATTCGCTGATGAGCCTCGCTCCGAAACGGCCCGGCAATTTTCCGCAGGCGGTTCCCGATTCCGCCGGCATCCCCGCAAGCGTGCGGAGCGAGATGCTGATCGCGCCGTTCAACGACGCGGCTTTGGCCCAGAACCTGATCTACGAGCATCGCGAGGAGCTTGCCGGCGTCATCGTCGAGCCGTTCCAGCGTCTCCTCGCGCCCGCACCCGGCTTCCTCGAAGCCTTGCGCAAGATCACCGCGGAACTCGGCATCCCACTCATCTTCGACGAAGTCGTCACCGGCTTCCGCTTCGCCTACGGCGGTGCGCAGGAATATTACGGCGTCACGCCCGATCTCTGCACGCTCGGCAAGATCATCGGCGGCGGCTTCCCGCTCGCCGCGATCGCCGGCCGCGCCGACATCATGGCCCATTTCGACCGCGCCGCGGTCGGCGATGAGCGCTACCTGATGCAGATCGGCACGCTCTCGGGCAATCCGGTGGCTGCCACCGCCGGCCTTGCCTCGCTCGAAATCCTCCGCCGGCCCGGCACCTATGAGCGGGTCTTCGCCACCGGGCGCGAGCTGATGGCGGGCCTCTCCCGGGCGATTGAGGCAGAAGGCGTGCCGGCACAGGTGATCGGCGTGCCGCCGCTTTTCGATGTCGCGTTCCGCTCCGGCCCGGTCGCTGATTATCGCGGCTGGCTCGGCCAGGACGCGGAGCGGCAGAAGCGCTTCAACCACTCCCTCCTCGAGGCGGGCGTTCTCAAGGGCGAAAGCAAGTTCTACGTCTCGCTCGCGCACGATGCGGCCGATGTGCGCCATGCCATCGAAGCCTTCGGCCGTGCCATGGCCGACACCGCGGTGCGCGAGGCGGCCTGAGATCCGGAAACTCTGAGGGGCGAGGCGGGTCTCGTCATTGCTGGCCGCCGCATCATTGCGGAGAATGGGATGGGGGCGGGAGGTCGGATGTGGGCTCGCTGCCGCTGGTAAGCTGCATCATGCCGACCTACGGGCGGCCCGTCTTCGCCCTCCAGGCCGTCCGCTACTTTCTCCGTCAGGACTATCCGGCGCGCGAGCTGATCATCCTCGATGACGGGCCGGAGGGGCTCGGCGCCCACCTCCCGGAAGATGAGCGCATCCGCTATGTCCGCCTGCCGCGCCTGAAGATCGGCGGCAAGCGCAATGCCGGTTGTACCCTCGCTCGCGGCACCATCATCGCGCAATGGGACGATGATGACTGGTACGGCTCGCACCGCCTTTCCGCGCAGGTCGCGCCGCTCCTTGCCGGCAGCGCGGATATTACCGGCATTCGCGGCACGGTGGTTTTCGATCTCGAGCGCTGGCAGGCCTGGAGCTGCACGCCGCGGCTGCATCGGCTGATGTACCGCCATGACGTGCATGGCGGCACGCTTGTCTTCTTCCGCCGCCTTTGGGAGCAGCAGGCACGCTATCCCAACCGCTCGCTCGCCGAGGATGCCCATTTTCTCTCCCGCCTCGTGCGCGCTGGCGCCCGCCTCACGCGGATCGAGGATGAAGGGCACTTCGTCTATATCCGCCACGGCGGAAACACCTGGTCCTTCCGCTCCGGCCGCTTTCTTGATCCGCGTGGCTGGCGGCTCATGCCCGGCATGCCGCTGCCGGCCGAGGACCGGCCCTTCTACGCAGCGCTTGCCGCCGCAGCGGCGGAGGCCTCCGCGCGGCGCACCGAGCGCCGCGCCATGGCGGCCGGGCCGCGCCTCTTCCGCCTGGCGATC
>DASZQO010000122.1:0-9081 GCA_035549615.1 Acetobacteraceae bacterium | reverse complement strand
GGCGATCGGCACCGACACGCTCGTGACGCCGGTGGTGCCTTTCGGCGCCGCAGACTATTTCGGCCATGCGCCCGGCGGGATCGCGCTCTCGGCGGCGACGTTCCGGGCCTTGCTCTCGGAGATCCTCGAAGCGCTGCTGCGCCAGGAACAGACTCGGCTCGTGCTGGTCAACGGCCATGGCGGCAATGCGCCGGTGATTCACGAGGTTGCGCTCGCGATCCGCAAGATGCGCGGCACCGTCATCCCGACCTTCCCGCTCTGGCGTGCCGCGAACGGGCTGCTGCCGGCCATTCTTGGCGCCGAGAAGGCGCGGGCCGCGAGCGGCCACGGCGCCGATCCGCTTAGCAGCGTGGCGATGCATCTTTTCCCCGCGCTGATGCGCCCCGACCTCGTTCCGGGGCCAGCCGAGCCCGCCCGGTTCCTTGGGCTTCCCGTCAGCGGTCTCGGCACGGCAGAGTTCGAAGCGGCTGAGATTCAGGTGCCGATCACGTTCGACGAAGCCGCCCCCGGCGGCACGCTGGGCGACGCGCGCCTCAGCTCCGCCGCGACCGGGGCGGCGCTGGTCGCACAACTGACCGAACTCGGCGCCCGCTTCGTCGCGCATTACGCGAAGGAGACCCCGTGACACATCGCTCCTTGCGGCCGCCGCGATGGGCGAGCGGCACCGGCATGGCGGGCGGTTTGAGCAGGATCTCGCCTGCTTTATGAGGACTGCGCGATGAGGGAGATCCCACCGGATGGATGTTGAGCGGCTCGGCGTCCGGCTGATGCGGCCGATGCAGGCGATCCCGGCGACCTTCTACAGCTATTTCATTGTCGGCGGGGTCGCCACGGTGGTCGATATCGGCGGCTTCATGCTGCTCATCGCGAAGTTCGGCGTGCCCTGGTTCTGGGCCGCGGTCGCCAGCTTCCTCGTCTCCGTCGTTGTCAATTATGTGCTTTCGATCCGCTTCGTCTTCGAGAGCGGGGTGCGGTTTCAAAGGCATCACGAAGCCGTTCTCGTGCTCGGCGTGAGCGCCATCGGCCTCCTGCTCAATGAGGCGGTGCTCTGGGTGATGATCGAGATCGCGGATGTCGGCAAGCTGCCGGCCAAGCTGTTCGCAACCGCCGTGGTCTTCCTCTGGAACTATGGCGCACGGCAGAAATTCATCTTCCGCTCCCCGCGATAGGCCGCGCCCGGTTTGGGCCCAGGGGTTTGGCCCCAGGGGGTTGGCTCCAGGGGTTTGGCCTGCAGGCGCACCCCGTGATACGGAGGAGACCATGATCGAGCTTGCCGCCTTTCACGCGAGCCTGGCGAATGAGGCGCCGCCGCCCGAGCTTTCCGGCGCGCTCGCCGCGCTCTGGTGGGATGCGAAGGGCGATTGGAACCGCGCCCACGCCCTGGCGCAGCAGGATCCCGGCAGGGAAGGTGATGCCGTTCACGCCTATCTGCACCGCAAGGAAGGCGATAGCGAGAATGCGCGCTACTGGTACGCACGCGCCGGAAAGCCGGCCGCGATGGGCACGCTGCAAGGGGAATGGGAGGCGCTGGTGCGGGAGCTCACAGGGGAAAAGCCATGAACGCGGATGCGAAGAAGACCGTGCTCAGGATGATCCCCTACGGGATCTATGTCCTCACCGCGCTCGATGGGAAAGGCGGCGTCGCCGCCGCCACCGTGAACTGGGTGACGCAGACGGCGTTTTCGCCCCCGCTTCTCGTCGTCGGCGTCAAGGCTGACTCGGGCGCCGCCGCTGTCGTGAAGAGCACGGGAACATTCGCGCTCAATATGCTCGGCAAGGACGGCAAGGGGCTGGCCTTCACCTTCTTCCGCCCGGCCGAGCTGAATGGCGAAAAAATCTCCGGCCAGAGCTTCCATCGCGGCACCAACGGCGCGCCGATCCTAGAGGCGGCGATCGGGGCGGTGGAATGCACGGTGAAGACGATCGTCGAGCAGGGCGATCATCACATCGTGGTCGCCGAGGTGACCGAGGCGCACCTTGCCAAGCCCCCCTCGGGGCGGCCGGACGCGGCGATCCTGGAAATGAAGGATCTCGGCGAGTCCGTATTCTACGGGGGCTGACGCTCTTCCCCGAGCAGGGCAAGGATTTCCAAGAGCGCCGGGCGCAGCCGTCGCAACTCGTCGAGATGGGCCGCTGAAAGCTCGGCAAGCCGTGCCTCCGCCTCTTCCGTCAGGGACAGGAGCACGCGCCTGCGGTCTGAAGGATCGTGCCGGCGGACGACGAGGCCGGGGCCCTCCAGCCGGTCCACCAGCTCCACCGCGCTGTGGTGGCGGATGCAGAGCTGTGCCGCGAGATCGTGGATGGTGACCTCCCCGCCGCCCGGGAAGCCTTTGATCGCGAGCAGCGCCTGGTGCTGGTGCGGCGTGAGGCCGGCTCCGCGCGCCGCTCTCTCGCTGAAGCCGAGAAACCGCCGCAGCAGATGGCGGAAGCCGGCGAGCGACCGGTAATCCCGCAGGCTGAGCTCGGTCATCCCGTGGCTTCCCTTGTCCTGTTATATCGCAATGCGATATATGGCGGCGCCGCTCGCGCGGACCATCACCAGGGAAAAGACACCGCAGGTGAACAAGATCGAAGCTCTTGGGCAGAAGGCCGCGCCGGCCGCGAACAGGGTCGCCGAAAGGACCGAAAGCGAAGCCGACGGCATCCGCCATCTTGGCGATTTCACGACCAGACCGCGCGTACTGCTGATCTCGGCGATCGCCGTGCTGGTCGGCACTGCTGGGGTGGCGGCCGGGGTGATCCTGCTCGCCCTGATCCGGCTTTTCACCAATCTCTCCTATTTCGGCCTGTTCTCGACCACGGTCCGGCCCTTCGCCCAATCGCCGCTCGGCCTGTTCCGGGTGCTGGTTCCGGTGGCTGGATCGCTGATCGTCGGGCTGATGGCACGATATGGCAGCGAGAAGATCCGCGGCCACGGCATTCCTGAGGCGATCGAGGCGATCCTGCTTGGGCGGAGCCGGCTCGATCTGAAGGTGACCATCCTTAAGCCGCTCTCCTCGGCGATCGCGATCGGCACTGGCGGGCCGTTCGGCGCGGAGGGCCCGATCATCATGACCGGCGGCGCCGTCGGCTCGCTGATCGCGCAGATGCTGCCCGTGAGCGACACGGAGCGAAAGACGCTGCTGGTGGCGGGGGCGGCGGCGGGGATGACGACGGTCTTCGGCACGCCGATCGCCGCGATCCTGCTTGCCGTCGAGCTTCTGCTTTTCGAGTGGTCACCCCGCAGCTTTATCCCGGTCGCCACCGCGGCGATCATCGCCGAGGTGGAGCGCAACTGGCTGGCCCTGCCCTCGCCGCTCTTTCCCTTCCATGGCGGCATGGCGATCTCCTTTCTCGGGCTCGGGGCCTGGATCTTCGTGGGCCTGCTCGCCGGACTGCTCTCGGGTGCGCTGACCCTGCTCGTCTATGCCTGTGAGGACGGGTTTCTGAAGCTGCCCATCCACTGGATGTGGTGGCCGCTCCTGGGGGGGCTCGTGGTCGGCCTCGGCGGCCTCGTCGATCCGCGCGCGCTTGGCGTTGGTTATACCAATATCGCGCACCTGCTGGCGGGCGGCGTGCTGCCGGCCTCGGCGCTCCTCCTCCTGGTGGTGAAGGCAATCATCTGGGCGGTAGCGCTCGGCTCGGGCACGTCGGGCGGCGTGCTGGCGCCGCTGCTCATCATGGGCGGCGGCCTGGGCGCGGCGCTGGCTTCGTTCCTTCCGCATGCCAGCCCGGGATTCTGGGCGCTCACCGCCATGTGCGCGACCATGGGCGGGACGATGCGCTCGCCGCTCACCGCGACCTTCTTCGCCGTCGAGCTCACCGGCAACACCCATGTGTTGCTGCCGCTGATCGCCGCCTGCGTGACCGCGCACGCGGTGACGGTTCTTTTGATGCGCCGCTCGATCCTGACCGAGAAGGTGGCGCGCCGTGGCCATCATTTGACGCGCGAGTACCGGGTCGATCCCTTCGCCCTGATGCGGGTCAAGGACATCATGGTAACGGAGGTCCAATCTTTGTCGGGGACAATGACGCTCCATGAGGCGATCCGCTTCTTCACGCGGCCCGATACACTGCACCCGAGCTTCCCGGTGCTCGATCCCGTCGGGCGCGTGCTCGGCATCGTCGATCCGCCCACGCTGATCGGCTGGCGCCGGGCTGGCAAGGGACGCGCGGAGCGGCTCGCCGAGCTCCTCGCCGGGCAGAAGCCGCCCCTCGCCTATCCGGACGAATATCTCGAAGGGCCGATCGAGCGGATGACACGGGCGAACATCGCCCATATGGCCGTGGTTTCGCGCGAAGACGAAAAACTGATTGGGTATTTCGGCTGGCGCGACCTCCTCCGCGCCCGCAGCCGCGTGAAGGAGGAAGAGACGCAGCGCGTAGCATTCTATCGCCTCTCGCATGGGAGATCGCAGGCGAACGGGGCCGACCGCTCGCTTTGAAGCCTGTTTTGGATTGCCACGTGCCGCTGTGACTCCTTTCCGCCGCGGAAATGGAAAGCGGGATCTCCGGCGCGGGAACCGGAGGGATGAGTCATAGGCTTCCGGCAGCGGCTTCCGCCAGCAGGCGGAGCTGGTGACGGCTTGGCAGCGATGGCCCGATCCGCGAGACCTGCGTGACTCGAAAATCAATGCCGCATCGCGGATAGGAAGGCTCCCGCGAGAGCGTGAAGATTTTCCGCGGTCACGCGCCCGCTTTGTTTTCTCGATCAATCTCCCGACTTCCCCTCGGGCTTTGGCAGATCGCTTCGCGATCCGGGAACGCGTCGATCTGCTCGGCAAAACAAGGCAGGAACGTGTCCCCTCAAACGGAACACGCGTCAGAGCCGCGCTCGCTAAAGCGGGGCGCGTTCGCTTTCGCTCACTTATCCCGCTCCAGCTTGTTGTTCTGTCGCGTGATTCACGCCTTCGGTGATTCCACCTTCGGCGATCACGCTATAAAGCAATATTTTTTATATTGCTTTTAATCGGATGCATGCTATAAGGGGTACCAGGAATAATTGTTTGATGATTTCGTAGCTTTGGGGGTCCCTGCGCACTCTGTTGCTCGCTCACAATGCGGCACGCGTGACCGATGGCAAGGGTTGAATGAAATCGCGCGCGCTCCTGAAAATCGCTGTCCGGAAACCGGAAGTGATCCGTCTGGGCGGCCGAGCGATGCGGCCGGTACCCTCAACCGATGCCACCTTGCCGATGCCGATCTATCTGGCGCTGGATACGGCTCCGGTGTTTGTCGGAAACCACCCGAGGAACGAAATCATAGAAAATGGAGGAAATCGGCCATGAGAGGGACTCTCCTGCTTGCCCTTGCCTTGGGGGGAATGACCTGTGTTTCGGCGACGTCCGCCGGCGCCCAGGCACCGGCCACCTACGTCGCCACGCTTCATCCGATGAACACCAATGTGACCGGAAGTAGCGCGCGTGGACAGGTACGATTCTCGATTGTCGGGGACATCATGACCATCGAAGTCGATGTCAGCGGAGTTCCCCCCAACATGGTCCATTGGCAGCATTTTCATGGCTTCGCCGACAATCGCGACGCGTCCTGCCCGACCGCGGCAGCGGATACCAATCACGATGGAATTATCGACTTGATCGAGACGGGACCGACATCGGGGACGACGATGGTACCTTTTGACACCAACCCGGCCGCGATGAACATCGCTCATGGCACGTATCCAACCGCCTCGGCGAACGGCACCTACCACTATCAGGAAACGGTGTCGCTGGCAGCCCTGCAGGCCGCGTTCGCCAAGGCATTTTCCGACCAGAAGCTTGATCTCGGCCGCCGCGTCGTCTTCATCCACGGGGTTCCTTCAGACACCAAGCTTCCCCCGTCGGTCGCTTCGCTCGGACCAATTCCGGCGCAGGTCACGTTGCCAATCGCCTGCGGAAAAATCGAGAAGGAAAACCAATAAAACTTGCAAGGACATCGCATGCGATGACCCATGCCCTGTGCAGGCCGGGCCATTTGTTCTTAAATCGTTCCGAACTGGGGAGAGGCGCGAAAGCCGCAGGTGCCGTGTTTCGCGTGGCGCGACAGCCGCGAACATAATAGTTTTTTCAGCCCCGTATCGTCTTCCGCTCTGAAAGGAAGAGGATGCCGGGAGGGGGGCGCCCTACCTCAGGCCTCTTTGCGACGAGCCCGGCGAACGATGTCCGGCCATTGCTGTTCGCCTTGCTGAGCGATGTGCCCACAATGCCCGCGCCTGAGCTCGGTAGAGCGCGGTATCCGCAGCAAATCGCAACAACCCGCAGCCTGGGCAGCCTCGGCAGCACGAAACACACGCCGCCCGGCGGCCTGCACAGCCTTGCCGCGGCGGCATCGAATCGCGCGACATCACGGATCCGGGCTGGCGCACATTTCCTGCCGCGTCCGAGAGCGGCGCCATGGAAAAGGTTCGACGTTAAAAGATCGGTAAGGTCATCAGCCGTACTGAGCGACTGATCGGCCCAGCCCGGCTGGAGTCCGCGCGGGCGGTGAGAGTATGCTGGTCGGAGGGAAAATCACAAAAAGCGCGAATCACGGGGGAAAACAAATGGTTGGAACGGCCTGCTCCGGTTCATGGGCACGACCATCGCGAGGAATTGACCGGCAGCCCGCACTTCGTGATCCACGTGCCGGCGGCCCGCTGGCATAAGGAAATATGGCTCGTCTTGGGCGCCGAGATACTCACTTCTCGCAGTCGTTGAGCTGAAGATGATCGTTTTCATGATGATCGGGGGATGGCTGCTCGCCGCCATTCTGGGCGGCGTGTGCTTCAGCCTCTGGTTGCGATTCTGCGGCCATCGCGAACCTGCCGCGCAAGCAATCAGCGACCTCGCCCTGCCCGCGGAGCAAAAGCTTCGGGTGTTCAGCGAGACGCCGGCAACACCCGCGGCGGAAACAGTCCGCTCCGAACAAGAGCAGTGTTCGTCACGCGCTGTCCCACCGTTAGCCGTTAATTAAGGCAGATCGCCAGCGCTCAAGATTATCGAGCGCGGCAAGATTATTGCGGCTGGTAGGGAGGTGGCGGCGCGCCGGCAGAACTATGCTGACCGGCAGCATAGCCCTGGCTATAGGCATTTTGCTCGTCCGCCTGCTGATTTTCCTTGACGTGATTGTAGACGAGCCCGCCAACGAGACCGACCCCGGCGCCAATCGCAGTGCCGAGCGCCGCGTTGCCCGCAAGGGCCCCGATGATCGCACCCCCGGTGGCTCCGCCCAGTGTGCCGATGCCGGCAGCTTGCTCCTGCGGCGTCAGATTCTCGCAGCCACCCAGCAGGGCGATACAGGCGGCGAGGACAATGAATTGTTTCATGGCCTTTCCCTCCTCCACACGCAGTCACTGCCCTGCCGGGCAGGGAAAGCGCTGAGCAAGAAATTCATAGACGCCATCGGTCGGCGGACGGTCCCCCTGCGAGGGGTTTTCTTTTACCCAGGACACGAATTCTGCGATCGCCTGGTTGCGCGTGGGCGCGGGTTTCGGAATGCAGAATACCGGCTTGCCACGCGCCGCATTGATCTGGGCCAGGACCTCATAGGTTCCGAGCATGTAGCCATGGCAGAAATTCTGCGCGGCCGTCGTCATCAGAAGATTGGACGACGATGTGTCAGCGCACAGCTCCGCCAGCGCGCTGGTCGTCGGCACCATGAAGGTCTGTTCCACGGGCTGGCTGCGCGCGCTGGGCGCAAGAGCCACTGCCGCTAGGGCGCAAACCGAAAAGAGCAATCGCTTCATTGGACCCTCCGCGCTCGCGGCACGACAACCGCCCCATGCCCTTCGAAGGACGGTCGCTGCGACGCGACCTGGCTTGAATTTTAAGGAGCCGTAAACACGCTGTCATCAAGTTTTGCAATGAAAGGAACATATTAGCAATCTGGGCGCGTCGGGCGTGTCCGCCGGCAGGTGCGCGGAAGAACGCCCCTCCGATCCGGAAGCCGACGGCTCCAGCTTGCTCTGGAGTCCGGCGCGCGCCGATGTGCTGCGTTGCGGTACAGCCAGCCAAGCCAATCCACAAACGCGCGATCAGGCGGCGCGACTGGCCCGGGCCCCCGCGAGGGCCTTCACCTTCTCACTATCGGCGGCGAGCTCGGCGGCCGGACCCGCATGGGTGATCGCACCGTCGCTCAGCACATAGGCGCGGTCGGCGAAGGCGAGGGCCAGAATTGCATTCTGCTCGACGAGCAGGATTGCCGTGCCTTCGTCGCGCATCCTTTGCACAGCCTGCATCACCTCCTCGACAACGACCGGAGCGAGGCCCTGCGATGGTTCATCGAGCAGAAGAAGCCGCGGATTGAGCAGAAGCGCGCGGGAAATCGCCAGCATTTCCTGCTCGCCGCCCGAGAGCCGCCCGGCCTTGCTGGCACGCCTCTCGGCGAGCCTGGGGAAAAGCGAGAAGATCGCTGTAAGCGACCATCGGCCCTGGGTCGGTCGTGGGACGCGCAGATTCTCCTCAACCGTCAGGTGGCGGAACATGCGCCTTCCCTCAGGCACATAGCCGACGCCGCTCTGCGCGATCCGGTGCGTCGGCCAACCCGTCACGTCCGTGCCGCCGATTCGCACATGCCCCTCGCGCGGTGGCGTGAGTCCCATGATCGCGCGCAGCGTCGTCGTCTTGCCGGCGCCATTGCGACCAAGCAACGTCACCACCTCTCCCTCGGCCACCGTCAGGGACACGCCGTGAAGAATATGGCTTTTGCCATAATAGGCCTGCAGACCCTCGGCTTCGAGGAGGGAGCTCATCGGCGCGAACCGAGATAGGCGGCCTGTACCGCCTCATTCGCAGCAATTTCGGCGGCATTGCCCTCGGCGAGCAGCGTGCCGTTTTCGAGCACGGTGATCCGGTCGGCCACGCCGAAGATGATGTCCATGTCATGCTCGATGAACAGCATCGTGATGCCGCGCTCCCGGTTGAGGCGGCGGATGATGCCGACCATGTGCTCCGTCTCCTCCTCGCCCATGCCGGCGGTCGGTTCGTCAAGAAGGAGAAGCCGCGGCTCACGCGAAAGCGTGATTCCCATCTCGACAATCCGCTGATCGCCATGGGCAAGCTCGCTCGCCACCCGATCCGCCCTGTCGGCGAGATGCACGGCTTCGAGCAGTTCTTCGGTGCGACG
>DASZQO010000121.1:0-2783 GCA_035549615.1 Acetobacteraceae bacterium | reverse complement strand
TCCGAAAACTCGGCATCGACCAACCGCCAGAGCTTGTCGGCCGGCCGGTCGCTGTCGCCGAACTGGCTGCCGTGAAGGGCTCCGAAATAGCTCTGCCCGAGCCATTTCAGGGCCTCGATGAGCAGCGCTTCCTTGCTCTTGAAATGAACGATGATGAGCGCGGTCGAGACCCCGGCTGCCTTCGCCACGGCGGCGAGCGTCAGCCCGGAATGGCCATGGGCGCCCAGCACGTCGATGCAGGCTTCGACCAGCTCCTGCTTGCGGTCCCGCGGATCCTTGCGCGTGCGCATCCTTCGCGCCGCGGGTTTCTGCAGCGGCTGCGCTCGCTTCCTGGGCTTGTGGGCGGGGTGGGGCATCCGGGCGATCTGCTCTTCTCGTCGTGGAGGCGGGAAACCAAGCGGTGTTCGGTCCTGGGCATCACATCAGACCTGCTACTAACTATTCGTTTATCAGGCTGCAGGTCAATGGCCATGGATGGAGCGGCTTTATGACGTGCTGTTTGCCGTGAGGCTTGAGCCATCAATATCGTGTTGACGGTCATAATGAATGAATGATTATTAGTGTCGGGCCGGGCGGCCGCGGGAAGGATTGCGAGATCGGCAAGCTCGAGGGGCCCGCCGGCCGGGCCAAGCCGCGAAGCACCCGCGCGGTCGTCGGCCAGGGCAGGCGATGTCGGCCGGCAAAGGTTGATTTTTGAGCCTTAACCCGCTACAGGATCGCGGCGCTTCGGCATGGACGCGCGCGAGGTCCGTCACCAGGCCTCGCGGCCTGCCAGGTCCCCATCGTCTAGAGGCCTAGGACACCGCCCTTTCACGGCGGTAACGGGGGTTCGAATCCCCCTGGGGACGCCAGCCCATCCAGGGCTATCCCCCTCAAAAGCCGGTCCTCCAGACCCCATGTATTGTAATAGTACTATCAAAAGGCGAGGGGAGCCCCGTTCCAGCAGCCGCGAAGGAAAGATTCTCCAGGAATCACATGTGATTAAGTGATTTCAAAAGGGGAAATGTTCTTGAGTGGCCTTGAGACATCGTTAACTGTCCGTTAAGACAGCATTGCGACCCTAACGGGAACCATTAAGCGTCTTTCTCGCTTGAAGGACGTTGGTGGCCTGAAGCGGCCATACCTTCTGAACATCCTGGCCACTCCCAGGCCATCGCCGATTGGTTGTGCGTGACGAGAAGGAATGACGGGACGGCCCCAAGGGGCCACCGTCGACGGTCGGGCGGCCGTGCAACGGGGGACGGCGAAGGCACCGTCATCCGGTCTGCGAGGGAGTTCAGATGGTGAACCGAAAAATCCTGGTGATGGATGACGAGCCGATGGTGTGCGAGGTCATCTGTCAGGTCGCGCGCTCCTGCGGCTACGAGCCGTTCGGCACGGGCGATCCCGGCAAGTTCGAGGCGGCGATCCGCAAGGATCCGCCGCACGTCGTCGTGCTGGATCTGGCCATGCCCCGTGTCGATGGCGTCGAGATCCTGAGAAAGCTGTCGGCCCATCTCGCCAATATCCCGATCCTCATCGCCAGCGGCATGGACAACCGTCTGCTGGACGCCGCGCGGCAGCTGGGCGAAGCCCGCGGGCTGAAGATGGCGGGCGTCATCCAGAAGCCCTTCCGCGTGGAAGAGCTGCGGGCGAAGCTGGAAAAGGCCGTTGCCGGCGCCGGCGAGCTCTCGGAGGAGATGATCGAGAAGGCCGTCGAGCGCGACGAGCTCGATCTGCACTATCAGCCCTATCTCGATCTCGAATCGCGCCGCATCGTCGGGGCGGAGGCCCTGGCGCGCTGGAATCATCCCGAGCGCGGCATCATCTCGTCGGCGGCCTTCATCCCGCTGGCCGAGAAAAGCGCGTTGATCGATCGCATAACCCAGGTCGTGCTGAACAAGGCGATCGCCCAGCTCGCGCGGTGGAATCAATCGAACATGCCGGTCGACATCTCGATCAACCTGTCGGCCAAGAGCATCCATGACGTGGATTTCCCGGACACGGTGTTCTCGATCTGCCAGCAGCATGCGATCGACCCGGCGCAGATCACCTTCGAGCTGACCGAGACCGCCGCCATGCAGGACCCGCTCACGCTCCTGGATGTGCTGACGCGGCTGCGGCTGAAGGGATTCCGCCTGGCCATCGACGATTTCGGCACGGGCTATTCGTCGCTCGCCCAGCTGCGGCGGCTGCCCTTCTCGGAGATGAAGGTCGATCTTTCCTTCGTCAGCACCATGCTGACCTCGCGCGACAGCGAGATCATCGTCCGCACCATCATCGACATGGCTCACAACCTGGGCCTGCGCACCGTGGCCGAAGGCGTCGAGAACGCCGCGACGCTCGATCACCTGGTGAAGCTCAGCTGCGATCTGGCGCAGGGCTATCACATCGCGCGCCCCATGCCGGCGGACCAGTTCGCCCCCTTCCTGACCGGCCGCCCGGCGCGGCAGTAGGCCCGCCGGAGGCGCCGGCCTCCCGGCCATCGATCGATCCCGCCATCGGCGTCGGCTCCGCTGTTGGCGCCCGGGTCTCCGGGCTGCTATATCCGAAAGTCGTCGGGAACAGGAGCCGTCCATGACCCTTTCGTTTCATCTCAACCGCGTCGCGGCCACGGCGGTGCTTTCGCTCTTGGCATTCGGCGCCTTCATGTCCGATGCCGCCCTGGCGGCAGCCCCGCAACAGAGAAATCAGGCACCGGGATTCTATCGCCTGATCCTGGGCGATTTCGAGATCACCGCGCTCAGCGACGGCACCGCCGACTTCCCGATGGACAAGATCCTGATCGGCGCCAAGCCGGGCGA
>DASZQO010000120.1:0-2265 GCA_035549615.1 Acetobacteraceae bacterium | reverse complement strand
GAACATCCTCGCCCTCGGCATAGAGTGTGAAAAGCTCCATCCAGCTCGCATTGACACGGACGAGTGGCTTGTCCGAGGTCGACGGCAGGCAGGAGACCGACCAGTAGGTGCGCTCGGTCCTGCGCGGGACCGGAATGCAGTTCGCGCCGTATATTCCCAGAATCCCGAGCACTTCCGCTGCCTGCGGCCGACGAAGCAGCTTCTCGAACCGCGCGGCATAGTTGAAGCGCTGTTCCATGGATTCCTGGCGCTCGTCCGCATCCGGAAAGTCGATCTTGCCCTCTATCCAGTCACGCTGCCGCTCGGGATCGATGAATTGCCGGATGCCGGTGGTTCTGGGGCGAGAAGCCGTACCCATGTCAGTCTCCCCGCGAAATTGATGTGCCCGTCATTGGCCGCTTCCTGAATTCCTACGTGGCTGCGGTGGCCGGTAACGCATTGCTCTCCCGATCACCCTCTTGCGAATTCTAGGGCCTGGCTCCGCCGGGGCCAAGGCAGCCCTTCCTTTCGTCATCCTCGGGCAATTGGAGCCCCCGGGTCTTGCCTTGCGCAAGCCCGGGGACAGGCTCCGCGGAACGCGACCCGGGGCCGGAACCCTTGCCGAAGAACGCGGCGGTCCGGAACTGCGCGGTCGCGCGCTGCCGTTTTCGCTCAGGCATGGATCCCGGCTCGCGACCTGTGGCCGCTCGGCATCGGCCAGGATGACGAAGCCCGTGCTTGCCCCTTTTATCCACACCCCTCCGCCCCGCCTTACAATCCCGCCGCCCTGAAAGGAGGCGGCGATGGACTGGAATGCTGCGATCGAGAAAAACCGCGAGGCGCTGAAGCGCGTGCTGGCCATGCTCGTCGCCATGGCGGGGCTGGAGGGCGCCGATCCCAGGTCCCCCTCCCCCTTGTGGGGAGGGGCTAGGGGTACCCTGTCGCGCTATCTTCATCGAGCCGTGCTGCGCCTGTTGCGCCCGGCGGAAGCAGCGGCGCGGCGGCTGATCATCGTCGCCGCGCGCGGGATGATCGTCACGTTGCGGACCGTGCGTCCGGGCGGGCCGAGACACATGGCAAAGTTCGCCCCCTCTCCGTCGGCACTTCGTGCCGACACCTCTCCCCCTGAAGGGGGCGAGGACGGGAGCCAGGCCGAAGGCCCGTCCTCTCCACCCGGAACGGGGGGAGAGGTGCCGCGCACCGCCTGTATCGCGGCTCACCCGCGCAACCCGCTCACAATGCTCCGCCGCGATACCGGCGTGGGCGAGGCGGAGAGGGGGGCGGCAAAAACAATTGCCCGGCACTCGGATGGCGACAACCGTGCATCCATCCTCCGGCCCTCCTTCCCGCTCTTCGATCCGCTGCGCCGGTTCCGTCGCCGCCGGCCGGCGCCTCGCGGCGTGCCGCGCATCTCCTTTCCGGGCTTCGGTGAGCCGTTCCGCATCCCTACCCCGCCCTCGCCCGACGACGCCGTCGACGCGAGACGCCTTGCGATGCGGTTGGCCGCGCTCGCCCGCGTGCTCGACGATCTGCCGCGCGAGGCGCGGCGCTTCGCACGCTGGCGGGCCCGCGTCGCCGCAGGCGCGCAAATCAAGGGAGGCAGGCAGGACGGGCTGGTTCGCCGCGTCTGGCCGTTGCGGCCTGGCCGCCCGCCTGGCCATCCTCCGGCCCGTGGCGGCCGGCCCCGTCACGAGGTCCACGACATACTGGACGTCACCCACGGCCTCGCCTTCTGGACGCTGGAACCATCCGACACGTCATGAAGCGGCACGGCCTGGAAGCTGCCGCACATGCCCCTCACCCGGCCGGAGACCGGACCCGGGGGCGGAGCCTGTGTCGGCAATGTCAGCAGCGTTTCATTGCGGGTGGACAAGCGCCGCCCGCCCGCGCACCCTCGCGTCCGCATCCCTCGATTCAGGAGCAGCAGCGTGGCAAAGTCAGGAACGACCGGCGCCGGCGAGATACGGGCAGGCCAAATCCGCGCCGGCATGGGCGGCTGGACATTCGAGCCCTGGGAGCGCTCCTTCTATCCCGAGACGCTGGCCAAGGCGAAGCAGCTCCACTATGCCGCGCGCCAGGTGCCGACGATCGAGGTCAACGGCACCTATTATTCCACCTTCAAGCCGGCCACTTTCGCCAAATGGGCGGGCGACGCGCCCGAAGGCTTCGTCTTCTCGCTGAAGGCGATCCGCTTCGCGACCAACCGCCGGGTGCTTGCGGAGGCCGGCGAATCGGTCGGGCGCTTCCTCGGCTCCGGCGTCTCGGAGCTCGGCGAAAAGCTCGGGC
>DASZQO010000119.1:0-10148 GCA_035549615.1 Acetobacteraceae bacterium | reverse complement strand
CATCAATATCGCGTCCGGATTGCCGCCGGTCTTCAGCCCGAAGGCCGTGCCGCGATCATAGAGCAGGTTGAATTCCACGTACCGCCCACGGCGGACAAGCTGGTGCGCGCGCTCTTCCTCATTCCAGGAACGGTCCATCCGTGCCCGCACGATGCGCGGATAGACATCAAGGAAAGCAAGCCCGACATCACGCACAAACGCGAAATCCGCACCGGCATCGCCGCTCGAGAGATGATCGAAGAAGATGCCGCCGGCGCCGCGCGGCTCGCCCCGGTGCGGCAGATAGAAATAGCGATCACACCATTCCTTGAACCGCAGATAATAGTCCGTGCCGTGCCGTTCGCAGGCCGCGCGAAGCGCGGCGTGAAAGATGGCAGCGTCTTCCGCCGCCTCGGGCGTATCGAGTCGCATCGGCGTGAGGTCCGCGCCGCCGCCGAACCAGCCCTGGGTGGTGATCACCAGCCGCGTATTCATGTGCACGGCCGGCACGTGCGGGCTCTGCATATGCGCGACCAGGCTGATGCCCATCGCGGAGAAGCGCGGGTCCGTCTCGGCGCCGGGGATCTGGTGGCGGAACTCCTCATCGAAGCTGCCGGAGACCGCCGAGACATTCACGCCCACCTTCTCGAAGACACGCCCGCGCATCACCGCCATCTCCCCCCCGCCGGAGAGCGTGGGCTGCGTCCAGGCGGTGCGGACGAAACGCCCCGCAGAGCGCCCCGCGAGGCCCGCGTGGGGCGGGGACGTCATTTCATCCTCGATCGCTTCGAACGCGGCGATGATTCGTCCTTGCAGCGAACGGAACCACGCGCTCGCCTCGTCCTTGAGCGCCGCATGCGGCGCTGCCCGATCCCCATGCCGGTCCCCATGATCATCCAAGCCGGGAACGGTTTCCATCGGACCTCTCTCTGTTTCCCTGCCGACCCATTCTCCCGGCGGGCGTCCTGCTCATAAGCCCCTCATGAGCCGTCCCATGGCCTTGGGGGCGTGTTGCAGGAGCCAGACCGGGCACCTAATATGCGCGCAGTCTGCGGCCGGGGCGACCCGGCCGTGCGGTGGCGTGTGACTGTCCGAGTAGCCGGCCCGGTCTTCCTGCTTGCCCTTCCACCAGGCACCGCGGGGGTCCGGCCGGGATCAAGAAGGCCGGCCGTTCGTTCCGCGCAGACGAGGGAAGAAGCGAGAAAACGATGGCCGAACTGGGTCTCAAGGATAACGCGTTCAAGAATCCGGTGGTGCACTGGATCGACGCCAGGCTCCCCATCTTCACGGCGATGCAGAAGGAATACCGCGCCTTCCCGACGCCGAAGAACTTCAACTATTTCTGGAATTTCGGCGCGCTCGCCACGGTCAATCTCGCGATCATGATCGTGACCGGCATCTTCCTTGCGATGAACTACGACCCCAGCACCGGCGGCGCCTTCGCCTCCGTGCACCGGATCATGCGCGACGTGAACTGGGGCTGGATGATCCGCTACATCCACATGAACGGCGCCTCGCTCTTCTTCGTCGTCGTCTATGTCCATATCTTTCGCGGCCTTTATTACGGCTCCTACAAAAAGCCGCGCGAGCTCATCTGGATGATCGGCGTCGTGCTGCTGCTCCTGATGATGGCAACCGCCTTCATGGGCTATGTGCTGCCCTGGGGGCAGATGTCCTTCTGGGGAGCCACCGTCATCACCAATCTCTTCTCCGCGATCCCGGTCGTCGGCCATGGCATCGTCACCTGGCTCTGGGGCGGCTTCGCGGTCGCCAACCCGACGCTGAACCGCTTCTTCAGCCTGCACTACCTGCTGCCCTTCATCATTGTCGGCGTCGTCGTCCTGCATGTGATGGCGCTGCACACGGTGGGCTCGAACAATCCGCTCGGCATCGATGTCAAGGGGCCGCAGGACACGGTGCCCTTCCATCCCTACTACACGGTGAAGGACAGCATCGGCGTCTGTGTCTATCTCATCGTCCTTGCCATTCTCGTTTTCTTCCTGCCCCACCTTCTCGCCGACCCGAACAACGACATCCAGGCCGATCCGCTGCAAACACCCTCCGACATCGTGCCGGAATGGTACTTCCTGCCCTTCTATGCGATCCTGCGCTCGGTGCCGAACAAGCTCGGTGGCGTGACGCTTCTTTTCGGCTCCATCCTCATCCTCTTCGTTCTGCCCTGGCTCGACACGAGCCCGGTGCGGAGCTGCCGTTTCCGCCCGATCTATCGCTGGTTCATGATCGTGCTGGTCGCCGATGTGTTCCTGCTCGGCTATGTCGGCTCGAACCAGCCGGTCGGCATCTTCATCCTGCTCGGCCGCTTTGCGACCGCCTACTACTTCATCCATTTCCTCGTGCTGCTGCCCGTGCTGGGCCTGGTCGAGCGCCCGCTTCCATTGCCGGAAAGCATCAGCAAGCGTGTGCTGGGTGGAGGTGGGGCGCTGCCCGCGGGGGCGGCGGCGCAGCCGATGGAGCACGCCTGATGCGCCCGCTCGCTCTCGCCACCCTGCTGTTCCTGGGGCTCGGCCTGGCGCAAGCCAAGGCCCAGGAAGCGCCGCCGCTGCCCCATGTCTATTGGAGCTTCGAGGGCCCGTTCGGCACGTTCGACCGTGCGGCCGCGCAGCGCGGCTATCAGGTCTACAAGCAGGTCTGCTCCGCCTGCCACTCGATGACGCAGATGCATTTCCGCGATCTTGCCGGCATCGGCTTCAATGAGCCGGAGATCGCGGCGATTGCTGCTTCGGTGATGGTCAACGGCAAGCCGGGCAAGCCGGCCGATGCCTTTCCTTCACCCTTCCCCTCGGCCGAGGCCGCGAAGGCCGTCTTCAACGGCGCCGTGCCACCTGACATGTCGCTGATGGCCAATGCCTTCGAAGGCGGGCCGAGCTTCATCTATGCGATCCTCAACGGCTTCCGGAACCCGCCCCCGGGCGTAACCGTGCCGCCTGGGCGGTATTATAACCTCTATTTCCCTGGCAACTTCATCGCCATGCCGCCGCCGCTCCATGACGGGCTCGTTCAGTACGCGGATGGCACGCCGGCCTCGGTCGAGCAGATGGCGCACGATGTCGCAACCTTTCTCTATTTCGTTGCCAATCCCCACATGGAAGAGCGCAAGCGGATCGGCGTGCGCGTGGTTCTCTTTCTTGTCTTCCTCACCGGCTTGACCTATGCGCTCAAGCGCAAGGTCTGGTCCGATGTGGAGCATTGAGTGGGTGATGATGTCGCGCCGCTGATCGGGGTCATCGGCGGTTCCGGGCTCTACGAGATCGAAGGGCTCGAGGAAAAACGCTGGAAGCGTCTCCATACCCCTTGGGGTGCACCTTCGGATGCGCTGCTTTTCGGCCGGCTCGACGGCTATCCCTGCGTTTTTCTCTCCCGCCATGGGCGCGGTCATCCGCTGTCGCCCACCCATCTGAACTATCGGGCCAATATTGATGCGCTCAAGCGCGTCGGCGTGACCGAGATTCTCTCGCTCTCGGCGGTCGGCAGCCTGAAGGAAGAGCTGGCCCCCGGACAATTCGTGATCGTCGATCAGTTCATCGATCGCAGCTTTGCGCGCGAGAAAAGCTTCTTCGGCAAAGGCTGCGTCGCGCATGTCTCGATGGCTGATCCAGTCTGCTCACGTCTCGGCGATGCGCTCGTTGCGGCCGCTGGCGAGATCAGCCTCCCATTGACGCGCGGTGGCACCTATCTCGTCATGGAAGGCCCACAATTCTCGACGCGCGCCGAAAGCGCCCTCTACCGATCCTGGGGCGCATCGGTGATTGGCATGACCAACATGCCCGAAGCCAAGCTCGCCCGCGAGGCGGAGCTCTGCTACGCGACTGTCGCCATGGTCACCGACTATGATTGCTGGCATCCGGAGCATGAGCATGTCACGGTCGAGACCGTGGTCCGCACCCTCAATGAGAATGCGGCCCGCGCGCAGGCCCTGCTGCGCGCCGTCCTGCCGCGCCTCGCGAAGCCGCGCCCGCTCTGCCATGCCGGGTGCCAGCGCGCGCTCGAGCATGCGATCATCACCGCGCCCGCCATGCGCAGCCCGCTGCTGATGGCGAAGCTCGACGCGGTGGCGGGCAGGATTCTGCACGCGGCCTGACCGCGGCGTTCCGCTTTATCCGCCCCGCGTGGGGATCGTGCCGGGCACGTTGCGGCCGGGAATGCGATGGCGGAAGCGAAACGCCTCCGCCACATGCACCCGCTCCACCCGCTCCATTTCCGCAAGATCGGCGATGGTGCGGGCAACCCGCAGCACGCGCGTATAGCCGCGCGCGGAAAAGCCGAGCCGCTCGGCCGCCTCCTCGACGAGGCGCCGCGCCTCCGGCGTGATCGCGAGCTTGTCCGGGTCCGCCGCCGCGTTCAGCCGCCCCGTTTCGCCGTAGCGTGCCGCCTGCACCGCGCGCGCCGCGGCGACCCGCGCGGCCACCGTCTCACTCGCCTCGCCGGCCGGCGCGCGCGAAAGCACCGCGGGTGGCACCGGCTGCACCTCGACCGTAAGGTCCATCCGATCGAGCAAAGGCCCGCTGATCCGGGTCTGGTAATCCTCCCCGCACCGCGGCGCCCGGCCGCATTCGCGCCCGGCATCGCCGAGATAGCCGCAGCGGCAGGGATTCATCGCCGCGACGAGCTGGAAGCGCGCCGGATAGGTGAGATGCGCCGCCGCGCGCGCAACCGTTGTGCGCCCGGTCTCCATCGGCTGGCGGAGCGCATCCAGCGCCTGGCGCGGAAATTCCGGCAGCTCGTCGAGGAAAAGCACACCGCCATGGGCAAGGCTGATCTCGCCCGGGCTCGCCCGATTGCCGCCACCCGCCAGTGCCGCCATGCTCGCCGAATGGTGCGGCTCCCGGAAAGGGGGGCGCTTGATCAGCCGCCCGCCCTCGAGCATCCGCGCAAGGCTGTGGACCATGCTGACTTCGAGCGCCTGCGCGGCGGTAAGATCGGGCAGCAGCCCAGGCAGGCGCGCGGCGAGCATCGATTTGCCGGCGCCCGGCGGGCCGATCAGCAGAAGATTGTGCCCGCCCGCAGCCGCGATCTCGAGCGCACGCCGGGCCGTCTCCATCCCCTTCACTTCCGCGAGGTCCGGCACATCGCCGGCCAGCTGCACACCCGGCGGCTCGGGGGGGCTCAGCACCTGGCTGCCCTTAAAATGATTCACAATTGAAATGAGATTCGCGGGCGCCAGCACCTCGATCTGGCCAGCCCATGCCGCTTCGCCCCCCTGTGCCTCGGGACAGATCAGCCCAAGATCACGCGACGCGGCGCCGAGGGCGGCGGGCAGCACGCCTCCCACCGGGCTGAGCCCGCCATCAAGCGAAAGCTCTCCCAAGGCGGCGAAGCCGGCAAGCTCCTCGATCGGCAGCACGCCCATCGCCGCCAGCAATGCGAGCGCGATCGGCAGATCGAAAGGGCTCCCTTCCTTCAGGAGATCCGCCGGCGCGAGATTGACGAGGACACGACGCGGTGGCACCGCGAGCCCCATCGCCGTCAGCGCAGCGCGCACCCGCTCCCGCGATTCCGCCACCGCCTTGTCGGCAAGCCCGACGACCAGGAACGCCGGCAGCCCCGAGGAGATCTGCACCTGCACCTCCACCGGGACCGCCTCGATCCCGACGAAGGCGAAGGAATGCACGCGCGCGAGCGTGCTCGCCGCAAAGCCTGCCTCGGCCCCGCGGGCCGGCCGACCGGCAGGGTCTTCGTTCACGCGTCGTAGCGATGGAGCCAGGCAAGCATGCGTTGCCAGCCGTTCTCGGCGTCCGCCTTGCGGTAGCTCGGCCGATAATCGGCATGGAAGCCGTGCGGCGCGTCCGGATAGACGATGATCTCAACCGTTCGGCCGGCCGCTTTGGCCTTTGCCTCCGCCTCCGCAATCTCGGCCGGCGAGCTCGAAGGATCCTGCCCGGCATAAAGCCCGAGCAGCGGGCAGTGGATTTCGCCGGCAACGTCGAGCGCCGTCCGGGGCTGGATCGGCGAGGTCTGGCCGCCGAGCGGCCCGTACCACGCGACCGCCGCCCGAAGCTTGGGATTGTGCGCGGCGTAGAGCCAGACATCGCGGCCGCCACGGCAGAAGCCGATCACCGCGAGCCGTTGCCCATCCCCGCCATGCGCAGCCGCCCAGGCGGCCGCGCCGTCGAGATCGCGCATCACGTCGGCGTCAGGCGTCTTCGAGACCACCTGGCTCATGATGGCCGCAGCACTGGTCAATTGTCCAAGCGCTGGGAAACGCCAGTAAAGCTCGGGCGCAATGCCGAGATAGCCCGCCTTGGCAAGGCGGCGGCAGATGTCCCGGATATAGTGGTGGACGCCGAAAATCTCCTCGGTCACGAGGATGATCGGGAACGGGCCGCCGTGATCGGGCTTGGCAAAGTAAGCCGGAACCTGATCTTCGCCGACGGGAATCCGCACCTCGCCCGCATCGAGCCCCACCGTGTCGGTGTTGATCACCTGCGCCTCGACGCGCGCGGTCGCGAGCGTGAGGCCGGCGATCAGCCCGCTTGCGAGCGCGCCCCGCCTGCCGATTTGCGGTCGGCTGATTGGAGGCGGGCTGATTGGGGAAGGCTCGGCGAGTCCTTGCCCGTCCGACCCTCCGAGCGTGCGGGAATTGCCCATCCTCTCAGCCGCCTTCCGTCGCGCGGCGGAGATTCTCATCGATCTTGGCAAGAAATGCTTCGGTACTGAGCCAGGGCTGATCCTTACCGATGAGGATCGCGAGATCCTTCGTCATCGCGCCGGATTCCACCGTCTCGACGCACACGCGCTCGAGCGTCTCGGCAAAATCCGTGACCTCGGGCGTATTGTCGAAGCGGCCGCGATAGGCGAGCCCGCGTGTCCAGGCAAAAATCGAGGCGATCGGATTGGTCGAGGTCTCTCGGCCTTTCTGGTACTCGCGATAATGGCGGGTCACCGTGCCGTGCGCCGCCTCCGCTTCCACCGTCCGGCCATCCGGGCTCATCAGCACGCTCGTCATCAGGCCGAGCGAACCGAAGCCTTGCGCCACCGTATCGCTTTGCACATCGCCATCGTAATTCTTGCAGGCCCAGACATAGCCGCCCGACCATTTGAGCGAGGCGGCCACCATGTCATCGATCAGGCGATGCTCGTAGGTAAGATTGTTCTTCTCGAATTCCGCCCGGAATTCCTTCTCGTAGATCTCCTGGAACACGTCCTTGAAGAACCCGTCATAGGCCTTGAGAATCGTGTTCTTGGTCGAGAGATACATCGGGTATTTGCGCGCCAGCGCGTAGTGGAAGCTCGCCCGCGCGAACCCCTCGACCGATTTGCGGGTATTGTGCATCCCGAGCACCACCCCGCCGCCATCCTTGAAATCATGCACCTCGAAAGTCTCGGCCGGGCCGCCGCCCGCGGGCTGGTATGTTAGCGTGACCTTGCCTGGCCCGGGAATTTTCAGGTCCGTCGCGCGGTACACATCGCCATAGGCATGGCGCCCGATGACGATCGGCTTGGTCCAGTGGGGAACGAGGCGCGGTACATTCCTGCAGATGATCGGCTCGCGGAAGATCGTGCCGTCGAGGATATTGCGCAGCGTGCCGTTCGGGCTGCGCCACATCTTCTTGAGATTGAACTCCTTCACCCGCGCCTCGTCCGGCGTGATGGTCGCGCATTTCACGCCGACGCCGTATTCGCGGATCGCATGCGCCGCATCGATGGTGATCTGGTCATCGGTGCGATCACGGCTCTCGATGCCGAGATCGAAATACTTAAGTTCGACGTCAAGATAAGGCAAAATGAGCTTCTGCTTGATGAAGCCCCAGATGATCCGCGTCATCTCGTCCCCATCGAGCTCGACGAGCGGGGTCTTCACTTTGATCTTCGCCATATCGTCCTTGTCCGCTGGAATGATCGCGGCCGGACCTTCGCATC
The DNA here is from genome assembly GCA_035549615.1 of Acetobacteraceae bacterium. Taxonomy (GTDB): domain Bacteria; phylum Pseudomonadota; class Alphaproteobacteria; order Acetobacterales; family Acetobacteraceae; genus JAKAWQ01. The sequence goes on along the minus strand of DASZQO010000119.1, from coordinate 2,291 downwards.
GGCCGCCGCGTGCGGCAAGAGCAAGTGGGAGCTCTGCCCCCGGCCTCAATTTCGCGGCAGGCGCGGGCGGTCAGGCGCGTCCGGGTTCTGGGCGCGATGCCGCAGCAGATGGTCCGCGAGCACGAGCGCCATCATTGCCTCGCCCACCGGCACAGCGCGGATGCCCACACAAGGGTCGTGCCGGCCCTTGGTCATCACCTCAATCTCCGCGCCGGTGCGATCGACCGAGTGGCGCGGGATCAGGATCGAGCTGGTCGGCTTCACGGCGAAGCGCGCGACGATGGGCGCGCCGCTGGAGATGCCCCCCAGGATCCCGCCGGAGTGGTTCGCAAGAAAGCGGACCTCCCCCTGCTCCATCCGCATTTCATCGGCGTTCTCTTCGCCACGCAGGGCAGCGGCAGCGAAGCCATCGCCGATCTCGACTCCTTTGACCGCGTTGATCCCCATCAACGCCGCCGCGAGATCGGCATCGAGCTTGCCGTACACGGGCGCGCCGAGCCCGGGCGGCACGCCTTCGGCCACCACCTCGATGATGGCGCCAACCGAAGAGCCCTCCTTGCGGACTGTGCCGAGATACTCTTCCCAGAGCGAGACGGTCGCGGGATCAGGGCAGAAGAAGGGATTGGCATCCACTTGCTCCCAATCCCACCGGGCCCGCTCGATCCGGTGCGGCCCGATCTGGATGAGGGCGCCGCGGATGCGGACCGTATCGCCCAGCACGCGCCGCGCGATCGCGCCCCCGGCCACCCGCATCGCCGTCTCCCGCGCCGAAGCCCGCCCGCCACCCCGGTAATCCCGCACGCCGTATTTCAGTTCGTAAGTCAGATCGGCATGGCCAGGGCGGAAGCGGTCCTTGATCTCGGAATAATCCTTTGATCTCTGGTCGAGATTCTCGATCATGAGCGCGATCGGCGTGCCGGTGGTCTCGCCCTCGAACACGCCGGAGAGAATCCGTACCTGGTCCGGCTCCGCGCGCTGCGTCGTGAAGCGCGACTGGCCCGGCCGCCGGCGATCGAGCCAGGGCTGAATATCCGCCTCCGAAAGGCGGATGCGTGGCGGGCAGCCATCGACGACGCAGCCGATCGCCGGCCCGTGGCTCTCCCCCCAGGTGGTCAGACGAAAAAGCTGGCCGAAGCTGTTGTAGGACAAGCCTCAGGAATCCTGGGCGACCGCGATGTCCGGCGCGTTCGGGTTCTTCATGCCGACAAGGTGATAGCCGCAATCGACATGATGTACCTCCCCGGTCACACCAGAGGAAAGATCGGAGAGGAGATAAAGCGCAGCACCGCCCACCTCCTCAATCGTGACGTTGCGCTCGAGCGGGCTGTTGAGCTGGTTCCAGCGCAGGATATAGCGGAAATCGCCTATCCCTGAGGCGGCGAGCGTCTTGATCGGGCCGGCGCTGATCGCATTGACGCGAATGCCCGCGCCACCGAGATCCGCTGCGAGATAGCGCACGGACGCCTCCAGCGCGGCCTTTGCTACGCCCATGACGTTGTAATGCGGCATCACGCGCTCGGCCCCGAGATAGGTGAGGGTGAGCAGGGCACCGCCCGGCCGCATCATCGGCACGGCCTCCTGGGCAAGGGCCACGAACGAATAGCAGGAAATATCAAGCGCCTGCAGAAAAGCCTCGCGCGGTGTATCGAGATAGCGGCCGCGGAGATAGGCCTTGTCGGCAAAGCCGACCGCATGGACCAGGAAATCGAGCCCGCTCCATTGACTCCGCAGTGTCTCGAACGTCGCGGCGATCGCTCCCGGCTCGGCGACATCGCAGGGCAGGGTGATATGCGATCCGAGGCTTTCGGCAAGCGGCCGCACCCGCCGTCCGAGCGCCTCGCCCTGATAGGTGAAGGCAAGCTCGGCGCCCTGGGCGGCACAGGCGGCGGCAATGCCCCAGGCGAGCGAACGTTCATTCGCAAGGCCGAGGATCAGGCCCCGCCTTCCGGCGAGCAGCGTGCCTTTGACGGGACTGGGGGTAGCTCCTTCAAGCATGATTTGTCCTTGTGGCGACGCACGGGAGAAAGGCGCCGAAGTTTAACCTTGTCGAGTGGCACGTCCTTGCCCGGCCCGGCAAGGGGGAAGGCGAGTTCCGCGCACCGCGATCGGCTCGCGCGGAAAGGGATCGCTCGCGCTCCCCCATCCCGCTCTCGCTTTTGTTTCCGCGCGTGATTCAGACCTCCGGTGTTCCCACCTCCGGTCATCACGCTCTTTGTCCCCCCGCGTGATTCAGACCTCCGGTGTTCCCACCTCCGGTCATCACGCTCTTTGTCCCCCCGCGTGATTCAGAC
>DASZQO010000118.1:0-2741 GCA_035549615.1 Acetobacteraceae bacterium | reverse complement strand
CGGACATGATCGCGGGTGAGCCGGCGCCGCCGCTCACGCGCTATGTCTCGGGCTTCGTCGCTGCCGCGCATGAGGGGACGATTCCCGATCCGGTGATCGCGGCGGGACGAAAATCGATCCTCGATGGGCTTGGCCTCGCGGTCGCGGGGGCGGCGAGCGAGGTGGGGCATATCGTCACCGACTATCTCCGCGATCTCGGCGGGCGGGAGGGCAGCGCGAGCCTGCTCGGCACCACGCTTCGCGCGCCGGCGCGCTTCGCGGCGTTCGCCAACGGCATCGCCATCCACGCCCATGATTTCGACGATACCCAGCTCGCGGCAGCGCCGAACCGGGTCTATGGCCTCCTGATGCACCCGACAGCACCGGTGCTCGCCGCGGTGCTTGCGGTCGCGGAACAGGAGCGGAGTTCCGGCGCGGCGCTGGAAGAGGCTTATCATGTCGGCATCGAGGTCTGCTGCAAGATTGCCGAGGCCGCCAATCCACGGCATTATGAGGACGGGTTCCATACCACCGGCACCTGCGGCAGCTTCGGCGCGGCGGCGGGGATCGCGAGCCTGCTTCGCCTCGGTGCTGGAGGCACGGCCGCTGTGCTCGGGCTTGCGGGCAGCCAGGCGGCAGGCTTGCGTGAGAATTTCGGCACGATGACGAAGCCGTTCCATGCCGGCCGCGCGGCCGAGAGCGCGGTGCTGGCCGCCGATCTCGTGCAACGTGGAGTCTCCGCCACCCACAATATCCTCGAAGCGCGGCGCGGTTTCTATCACGCGGCCTGCGGCGGCTATGATGAGAGCGCGATCCGCGGCAAGCTCGGCAATCCCTGGACCTTCGCAAGCCCCGGCATCTCGATCAAGCCGCACCCTTCGGGCTCGCTTACCCATCCGGCGATGGCGGTGATCCTCGATCTCGTCACCCGCCATGATGTGCGGCCCGAGCAGGTCGTGCAGCTTCGCGTCGGCACCAATCGCCATATGCCGACGACGCTTTTGCATCATGATCCAAAGACCGAGCTCGAAGCCAAGTTCAGCATGGAATTCTGTGCGGCGATCCTGGTACTGCGCCGCCGCGCTGGGCTCGGGGAATTCACCGACGAGACAGTGCATCGGCCCGACGTGCAGGCGATGATGAAGAGGGTGGATTTCCATGTCGATCCCGAGGCTGAGGCGGCCGGCTATCATCGCATGACGAGCCTCATCGAGATCGTGCTCGCGGATGGCCGGCGGCTCACCGGCCGGGCGGATTTCGGCAAAGGGAGCCCCGCCAACCCGATGTGCTGGGACGAAGTCGTGGCGAAATTCCGCGAATGCGCGGATTATGGCGGCCTGGCGCCGGCTCGGGCGGAGGAGGTGATCGCGATGGTCAAGGATCTCGCTTCGCTTCGCGATATCCGCTGCCTGACGGCGGCCCTCATGGCTTGACGCAGCATCACGTGCGCGAATGTGAGAGAGAGATGACGGTTCACACCCACAAGATCGCCGCCATTCCCGCCGATGGCATCGGCCCCGAAGTGGTGGAAGCGGCGCTCGAGGCGCTGGCGGTGCTTGCTGAAACGGACGGCGGTTTCCGCCTCGATGTGCAGCGTTACGACTGGGGCAGCGCGCGCTATCACCGCACCGGGCGCTACATGCCGGAGGATGGGCTCGAGCGTCTTCGCGCGCATGACGCGATCCTGTTCGGCGCCGTCGGCGCGCCGGACGTGCCCGACCATGTCAGCCTCTGGGGCCTGCGCCTGCCGATCTGCCAGGGATTCGACCAATATGCCAATGTGCGGCCGACCCGCGTGCTGCCGGGTGTGAGAAGCCCGCTTCGGGATCTCGCGCCGGGAGCGCTCGACTGGCTCATCATCCGCGAGAATAGTGAGGGCGAATATGCCGGCAATGGCGGGCGCGCGCATCGCGGCCTGCCTGAGGAAGTGGCAACGGAGACGGCGATTTTCACCCGGCGCGGAGTGGAGCGGATCATGCGCTATGCCTTCGCCTGCGCCGAGGCACGGCCCCGCAAGCATCTCACCGTGGTGACGAAGAGCAATGCCCAGCGTTTCGGCATGGTGTTCTGGGATGAGATCGCGGCGATGGTCGCCGCCGACTTTCCGCACGTGACGTGGGACAAGGAGCTGGTCGATGCGATGACCGTGCGCATGGTGCGCCGGCCGGAGAGCCTCGATACGATCGTCGCGACGAACCTGCATGCCGATATTCTTTCGGACCTCGCGGCCGCGCTGGCGGGCTCGCTCGGCATCGCCCCCACCGGCAATGTTGATCCCGAGCGCCGCTATCCGAGCATGTTCGAGCCGATCCACGGCAGCGCGTTTGATATCACCGGCAAGGGGATCGCCAATCCGGTGGCAAGCTTCTGGACCGCCTCTCTCATGCTCGAACATCTCGGCGAGCGCGCGGCGGCCTCCCGGCTGATGACGGCCGTGGAGCAGGTCTGCGCGGCCGGAATCCTCACGCCCGATCTCGGCGGCACGGCGCGGACCAGGGAGGTCACACGGGCGGTGTGCGAGGCGCTTGGCGGCAGCAACGCGCCCGGCGCTCACACCGGCGCCCGAAGCGCGGCGTAACAAAGCTGTTGGAAAAGGCCCAGCCTTATCCTCGGGCAAAACAGATCCGGAGAAAGGCTTCAGGATCCGACCAAGGCCGCAACGGTGTCATCGGCCGCGGTCAGCATGCAATGGTGAGAGGTATCGATCTTTATGATCCGTATCGCCGGATCGGTCGCGATTTCCGGAAGGCGCATCGTGAAAG
>DASZQO010000117.1:0-3298 GCA_035549615.1 Acetobacteraceae bacterium | reverse complement strand
CCTGGTGCGGGCGGCGGGTGCTTTCTTCGACGACGACGCGGCATCCGATGATTCGCCCGAAATATTTCTCGAGCGCCTCCGCGCGCTTGTGGATCAGGGCTTCCACTGCGGGCACCGAGGCAATGTTTCGGAACGTGATCTGGATCGGAATCTGCATGGGTTTCGTCCCTGCCGGAAGGCCATTCAACCAGCATGGCGGGCGGCCTTCCCACCTTGATTTAGGTCAGCTGGGATGGTTGCGGAGAGGGGGCGTGATGATTCTTCGCCCGCCGCTCTGAGGCGCTATCGAGGCCCGCTCGGCCAGGACACCACCGGCAGTCTCAGCAGCGGGATGACGCCGATGCTCAAGGTGCGGTCCTCGAGACGAAGCGGCACGTCCACCTCCGGTGGCGCGCCGGCGGTGTTGGAGGGGCGGGCGAGCAGCATCAGCACTGCCTTCGCCGCCGTCGCCGCACTGCGGCCGATGCTGCCGTCAGCCACCATCGCGTCAAGGGTCGCGGCGTAACCAACCACCCGCGCCGTCCCCTCGCCTGCCGGCTGCATCGCCTGATCCAGGGCAAGCCGGCCGGCCGCCCCGATCGCGAGCGGCCCCCAGACCACTGAGAAATCACGAACGATCAGCATCCCTCCGCCATCACGCCAGGCCCCGAGCCCAACCGCCCAGGCCGGCCCGGAGGGAAGCGGGCCACTCATCGTCGCCGAAAGCGAGATGAGGGCGATATCCGGGCCGAGGGCAGGAAGCTTGGCACGGGCAACCGTGACCCCGGTCGCCTGAAGGCGGAGCGCGACCTCCGGCCGTGCCGTCATGGCCGCACCGGGAGAAGTTCCGGCTCCGGTATCGGTAGCAATCTCGCTGGCGTCGGCGGCAGGCTGCCCGAAGGTAGCGCCGATGGCGAGATTGCCTGCCTGGATCAGATCGGGATCAAGGCCGGAAGCGCCAAGATGCACCCCGTCCGCGGTGATGTCGATTTGACTGGGCGCGCCGGGACCGGTGCTCATGGGGAGCAGCACGGCTTTGATCTGGCGCGCGGCCAGCGCGATCTCCGGGCTGCCGGCGATGCGGAAATGCTCGGTTCCGGCGGAGCGCAGGAGAAGCTTGTCGGGGGCGAGGAGATCGAAAGAGAGCGCAAGCTGGCGGGCACGCCAGGCTAGGCCGTCGGGAACCAGATTCTGGCCGCCCGAGATCGCGAAGCCGCCAACGGTGACGGTGGCTGAGAAAGGCCAGCCGCCAAGGCGCTCGGGGCCCGCCGCGATCTGCCAGCCCTCGCCGCGGCGGGTCGCGATCCAGCTCTGGAATCCGGCTTCGAGCTGGCGCGCCGCGACAAGCCAGACCACGGCTTCGACGCCGACCGCGAGCACGGGCGTCAGCACGGCGAGGGCAAGAAGGCGGCGGCGGAGCGAGCGGTGCATGCGTGGCGGACTGCAAGCCTGGATGCCTGATCACTTGGCACGAGACCGTCGAAAAGCGCGAATCACGCTCTTGAGCAAACGCTTAGAACGAGATGGACCAATATTCATGGAGGGATCTTTCCGGCGCAAAAGAGCGCCGCGCTCCAGCCGGCGCAGAGGGCGCGGCGGACTCCTGGGATGCGCGTCATCCACATCCCCCGAAAGGGGCTGGTTGAGGACTCGGGCGGTGGGAAAAAACCAGCTTTAATCAGAAGAATGGAAGAGGTTCCTCTGATCGGCCGGGAACCCCGCGGCAAAGCGCTCCACAGAGTTTTCCACAGCCCCGGCGGCCGGCGGGCCGGCGGCATAGATCTCGGCGAGGCGCGCCAGCAGCGCCTGGCGCGGCAGACCGGGCGCGAGCGGCGGGTGGATCATGATGCGGATGGTTCCGGGCCGGCGGCGAAAGCCGCGCCGGGCCCAAAGCCGGCCGGAGTCGGTAACCACGGGGATCACTGGCAGGCCAGTATGGACAGCGAGCGCGGCAATCCCTGGAGCAAGTCGCCCGACCGTGCCGGGGGCCATGCGCGTGCCCTCGGGGAAAATGATGATCTGGCGCCCGGCGGCGAGCGCCGGGCGGGCATCGGCGAGCAGGCCGCGAATGGCGGCGGCGCCGCCGGCGCGGTCGATCGGGATCTGCCCGGCAAGGCGGAGCATCGGGCCAAAAAACGGCAATCGCTGCAGTTCGCGTTTCAGCACGTAGGATGGAAGCGGTACCAGCGTCAGCCACACCAGCGTGTCGAAGGCCGATTGGTGCTGCGAGGCGATCAGCGCCGGTCCCGAGAGAGGCAGGTGCTCGCGCCCCGTCACCTCGATACGGATGCCGGCGAGCGGGCGAAGCCCGGCGAAGAGGATTCGCACCCAGATCTTGCCGTAGGTCAGCGCCGCGAGGGGTTTGAATCGAACGAGGAAAAAACGGACCGGCAGAGAGCCGATCGCCATCACCGCCGTGACCAGCCAGAAATAAAGATTGTAGAGCGCTGAGCGGAGCAGGATCACGCCATCTCCCCCCGCTCCCAGAGAACGATCATGAAGCCAAGCCCCGCCTCCACCGCCAGCCAATGCGTGTACTCGCCGGCCACCACGCGCCATAAGCCGGGACCCCAGACAGGAGGCGGGCCTGGCGGCGGCACGCTGACCGGCTCGAGGCGCACGCCAGGCAGCGCATGGCGGAAATCGGCGAGCGTTCGTGGCATGTGGTAGAAGGAAGTGACGACGATCAGGCTTCCAAGCCCATGCGCGCGGGCCCAGGCGGCCGCCTCATGGGCGTTGCCGTCCGTGGTGGTGGCATTGCGGCCGAGCACCACCCGCCCGGCAAGGCGCTCAGGCGGGATGCCGGCAAGCCGTGCAAGTTCGTCGAGTCGGGTGCCAGGCGCAACGCCGGAGATGAGCAGCCGCGGCGCCCAGCCCGCAAGCAGCAGGCGGAACGCCTCCTGAATCCGGCCGGCGCCACCGGTGAGGACGACGATCCCGTCAGCCCGGGAAGGCGGGCTGGTCGGGGTCAGGATGCGGCCGAGGAACCAGCCGAACCCGCCGATCCAGGCCAGCATGAGGAGGAAGAGCACGAAAGCCGACCAGCGCAGCAGGCCGCCGGCGGATATTCGCCCAAGGGGGCGTGGTGGGGCGCGCCGGCGCGTTCTCACGGCAGGCGGCGAAGCCAGCTTCGGACGGTCACCTGCGCCGTAAGATAGCCGATCGCGGCGGCGATCACGGGCAGAAGCGGTAAAGCGAGCCAGAGCGGTACGGGCAGGCCGGCAGGCGCGAGCACCGCCGCCGCGACTCCGGAGGGAACACCGGGCACATCGAGCCTGCCAAAGGGGGCGGCAAGCCCCGCGAGGGTCAACAGCACGGG
>DASZQO010000116.1:0-6311 GCA_035549615.1 Acetobacteraceae bacterium | reverse complement strand
GCCTCGCCGGCCGGGCCCGGGCAGCCGATCTGCCGGCCGGCATGCTGAAGCGGGGAACCATCCGCTATTGCAGCGCGATCAACCTCCCGCCGATGGAGTTCATGAATGCCGCGGCCCAGCCGGTCGGCGTCGATATCGATCTCGGCGATGAGATCGCAAGGCGTCTCGGTCTGAAACCGGTCTGGATCAATGTTCCCTTCGCCGGCGTGATTCCGGCGCTGCTCGCAGATCATTGCGATGCCATCATGTCGCAGCTGTTCATCAAGCCGGAACGGCTCGAGGTGATCGACGAGATTCCGTACATGAACTCGCATGAAGCGATCCTCATGAAGGCAGGCGCGCCCAAGGTCGGCTCGCTCACCGGGCTCTCGGGCCGCAAGGCCGCCACCGTGACCGGCACCACCGCGACGATCATGCTGCAACAGGCCAATGTCTCGCTCGCCGCGGCCAAGAAGCCTCTGATCGATATCGTGGCATTCCCGGAAAATACGCCGGCCCTGCAGCAGGTGCAGTTCGGCCAGGTTGCCGCCTATGGCGTGCCTATGAGACCGCGCGCTACTACATCCATACCGCGCCCGACCAGTTCGAGCTCGGCGGCCCGCCCTATTTCAAGGTCGCGACGGGCATCGGCATGCGCAAGGACGAAACCGCGCTCAACACCGCATTCCGCGCGACGCTCGCCGCGATGATGAAAGACGGCGCCTACGCGCGCATTTTCACCAAATGGGATCTCCAGATCGATATGCTGGCCCCGGCGTCCGAGAAGGAGAGCGATCCACCGAAGCCGTGAGAGGGAATTTCAAGGCAAGGCGGATGCGCGGCGATCTTGATCCCTCGCACGGCCACCTTGTTTTCTTACCGGATTGATCCTGCGAAAGAGCGGCACGCATGCATTTCGACTGGCCTTATTTCTGGAACCAGCTTCTCCGTCCGCAAGGCGTGTTCCTCGAAGGGCTGTGGCTCACGATCCTGGTGAGCGTGAGCGGCCAGGCGCTCGGCCTCGCCATCGGGCTGCCGATGGCGCTGGCCCGGATGTCCCGCCATCCTCTGCTCTCCTGCGCCGCGCGGGCCTACATCCTGCTGGTCCGCGGCACGCCGCTTCTGGTGCAGATCGTCTTCATCTATACCGGCCTTGCCGCGGCCAATATTCTCCATTTCCATGACTGGCGGGCCGGTCCCTTCGCGCTCGCCGGCAATGTGCAGGCCGGCATCCTGGCACTCGGCCTGAACGAAGGGGCCTATATGGCGGAGATCTTCCGCGCCGGGATGGAGGCCGTCGATCGCGGCCAGACCGAGGCGGCAAAGGCGCTCGGCATGCCGCCCGCGATGATCCTGCGCCGCATCGTGCTGCCGCAGGCGCTGCGCATCGTGCTGCTGCCGATCGGCAATCAGTTCAACATCATGCTCAAAAACAGCACGCTCGTCAGCGTGATCGGCGTTTCTGAGATGCTGCTGGTGACAGAAACGATCAATTCGGCAACCTTCCGCACCTTCGAGCTTTACTCCGTTCTCGGGATCTATTTCCTGGTGCTGACCTCGATCTGGTCGCTGCTGCTGCGCTGGATTGAGCATCGGATGGACGCGGGACGGAACCGCGAAGCACTTGCTGGGCCCATGCCCCAGGCGATCGCCGGGCCGGCTCTCTCAGAGCTTGCGTGATGCGCGGCAGCGCGGACGATATCGTCATCGCCGCCGAAGGTGTGGAGAAATCCTACGGCGCGCGCAAGGTTCTGGACGGCGTCACGCTCACCGTCCGGCGCGGGGAGGTGGTGGTGCTGATCGGCTCTTCGGGATCGGGCAAGACCACCTTCCTCCGCTGCCTCGATCATCTCGAAACGATCGAGGCCGGGCGCATCAGGGTGAACGGCCGATTGCTCGGCTATCGTGAGCAGGGTGGCAGGCTGGTCGAGGACCGCGCGGCCGACATCGCGCGCCGGCGCCGCGATGTCGGCATGGTCTTTCAGCGCTTCAACCTCTTCGGCCACATGAATGTGCTCGAGAACATCGTGATCGCGCCGATCCGGGTGCGCGGCGAGAAGCGGGAGGAAGCGGTGCACCGCGCGCGCGAGCTTCTCGCCCGTGTCGGCCTTCCGGACAAGGAAACCGCCTTTCCCTCCTCGCTCTCCGGCGGCCAGCAGCAGCGCGTGGCGATCGCCCGCGCGCTCGCCATGCGGCCCTCCGTGATCCTGTTCGATGAGCCGACCAGCGCGCTCGATCCCGAAATGGTGGGCGAAGTCCTCTCGGTCATGCGTGATCTCGCCCGCGCCGGCATGACCATGGTTGTGGTGACGCACGAGATGGGATTCGCCCGCCAGGTCGCCCATCGGGTAACGGTGATGGACCAGGGGCGGATCGTCGAATCCGGCCCGCCCGAGCGCGTTTTCGGCGCGCCCGAGCATCCGCGGACGCGCGCCCTGCTCCGCGCCGTCCTGCACTGATGACAGGAAACCGCGCTATTTCCGCGAAAAATCGACGATCGCGGCAAATCCGCTCTCAGTGCCGAACGCGAGCCTTGTGCCGTCCGCGTTCCAGGCGAGCGCGCTGACCATGCCGCGCCCGGGGGCCGCCACCGGCAGCACCCGCCCTGAATCGATATCGGCGAGCACGACGAGCCCGTCGGCGAATCCCCCTGCCACCGCATCATGTCCGGGATGGCACGCAACCCGCGTGCAGAGCACGCCATCACCGCCGGCAAGCTCAAGCGGCGTCTTGCCCATCGGCCCGCCGCCAAAGAATGGCCAGAGGATGATCGCATCGGCGCCGCTGCTCGCCAGCCATTTCCCCCGCCGCGAGAAGGAGAGCGATTCCGTCTTGGCGGGATAGCCGCTCATGCGCATGTGCTGCCCATCCGAAAGCCGCCAGCCATGCAGCGCATTCTCCTGCATCGCCGTCACCACCGCATCGCCCTCCGGGTGGAGGGCGATGGCCAGATGGCTCCCCTTCCATTCGAGCATGCGGGGGGTTGCCTCCTTCGCTCCGACGAACCAGAGCGACACGCCATTATAGTGGCTCACCGCGAGCCGCTTGCCCTTGGTGTCGAAGGCGATGCCGTTCACCGTGGATTTGTGCTCGAAACTCTTGAGCCGGCTCCCGGTCCCGTCAAAAAGATGAACGTATTTTCCAGCCGAAGCGGCAATCAGGCCACCCCCTGCCTTGGGCCCTTCATGGCTCGCCAGATGCTCGACCCATCGCCCCCCAAAGCGGGCGATCTCCATCACCTCCCCCGCCGCCGCGATGCGGCGCAAAGCACCGTCATCGCCGCCGCTCAGAAACCCGCCCGCGGCGGTATCCGGCGCCAGCGCCAGCACAGCCCCCTCGTGCACGGCCACGCTCCGCCACTCGGCATTGGCCGCCGGCTCGGCGAGCCTGATCGTCCCATCGCCAAGGGCAAAGCCGCAGAAACGGCCGCCGCGCTCGAAGGCGCAAGCGACCACGAAGGCCTCCAGGGCGCGGCTTTCTCCGCGCGTCTTCAGCAGTGCATCGGCGGCCGCGCTCTCCCCCATCGCCGCCCCCATCACCACCGAATGCTCAGCCGGCTTCGCAGGACTCGAAGCCGCGGCGAAGCTGCGGGCGGTTGAGATTGCGGCCGATGAAGACGAGCCGGCTCGTCCGCTTCTCCCCCTCCTTCCACGGCCCGATGAAGGCCCCGTCTGCGATCATGTGCACGGCCTGGAAGGCAAAGCGGCGATCCTCGCCGGCATAGTGGAGAATGCCCTTGGTCCGCAGCAGGTCCTGCCCCTTCTCGGCGAGCAGGATGCTCATCCAGGCATTGAACCGCTCAGGATCGATGGGCCGGTCAAGTTCGAAGCTCACCGAGGTCACATCGTCATTGTGCTCATGCGCATCCTCGGTAAGGAAGTCCGGCGAATGGGCAAGCACCCGCTCGAGATCGAAAGCACCGCGGTCCAGCACCTCCGCGATCGGCACCGAGGCGCGCTCGGTGCGATGGATGCGCGCGAAACGGTTGATGGCACGAATGCGTGCTTCGACCGCGTCCAGCTCCTCGGGGCTCACGAGGTCGGCCTTGTTGAGCACGATCACATCGGCGAAGGCGATCTGGTCGGCCGCCTCGTGGCTGTCCTCCAGCCGCCTGGGCAGATGCTTCGCATCGGCCACGGTGACGATCGCGTCAAGCCGCGCCTTCTGCCGCACGCCTTCATCAACAAAGAAGGTCTGCGCGACAGGGGCCGGATTGGCGAGTCCGGTCGTCTCGATGATGATGCCGTCGAACTTGTCCCGCCGCTTCATCAGCCCGCCGACGATGCGGATCAGATCGCCCCGCACGGTGCAGCAGATGCAGCCATTGTTCATCTCGAACACTTCCTCGTCGCTCTCGACGACGAGGTCGTTGTCCACGCCAAGCTCTCCGAACTCGTTGATCACGACCGCGTAGCGCTTGCCGTGCCGTTCGGTCAGAATGCGGTTGAGAAGGGTCGTCTTGCCCGCGCCGAGATATCCGGTCAGCACGGTCACGGGCACGGGGGCGACCATCCCTGGGGGCGCGGCCCCTGGGGCAGCCGGTTCAGCCATCCTGTCCTCTCCGTTCGGCGGTTGCCCAAGGAACATGGGTGCGTCGTAAGCCGAATATAGGGCGCGCCCCTGCTGTCAACCACCCGGCGCATGAGGCCCCCGAAAGCGGGCCGGGCCAAAGGCCGCTCGCCGCGGGTCTCAATCACACTTCTTCCATTTTCCGGGCGCGCCATTTTTTCTATTTCCCCCACCTGCCTTCCCCAGTGGGGAGCGATGCGTGAGCGGCCGGAAGGCGGACAGGCAGGAAAGATGTGCGGGGCGCGGCAGGGTCGCGGCCCCCGCTCACGATTCCCTCCCCTCCTGCTCGGAAGCCAGCGCGGATGGCCTGCGCATCGCGGTCAAGCTCCGCCCCGGCGCACGGCACACCGGCTTCCTGGGAATCGAGCCTTCTGCGCCCGCCCCGGGATGGCCCGCCGCCCGCCTCTCCCTCGCTGTCACCGCGCCGGCCGAAGCCGGCCGCGCCAATAAAGCCGCGATCGCTGCCTTGGCGGCCGTTCTCGAAGTGACGCCGGATGCGGTCGCGCTGCGCGCCGGCAAGGCCTCCCGCAACAAGCTTTTCTCCATCGCGGGCGATCCTGGCTCGCTTGCCTTGCGCCTCTCACGCCTCATTGCGGGCGTGAAATCACCGCGGGCCTGAACCCCCCGGAGCACAAGCGCCCGACGCGCCCGGCCTGAGCCCGCACCAGCCCGGCGTGCCGGAGCCTGAGGGCTCTTCCTTTCACCCATGGTTCCGCGACCCTTGAGTTTGAATCGATGAAGGAACATTCTGGTGCCTCGATCCCAAGCGGCATCCGCCAGAGGTTCCAATGAAACGCACCCTTCTCGCCTCCGCGACGGTTTTCGCCCTTGCCCTTGCCCCTGCCATGGCGATCGCCAAAGACCTGCCGGCCGGCGGCATGACGGCCGATGATGTCGTGAGCTGGCTGCAGAGCGACGGCTACCCCGCGACGGTGACGACAGAGAAGGACGGCAGCAAGACAATCAACAGCGCTTCCGATGGCTCCGCGTTCCACATCTCAATGTACGATTGCAACGGGGGGCCGCGCTGCAGCTCGCTCGAATTCTTTGTCGGTTTCGATACCCATGGCGCCTTCAATGCCGAAAAGATGAACGACTGGAACCGGCGCAATCGCTGGACCCGCGCCTATGTCGACAGCACCAACGATCCCTGGCTCGAGATGGATGTCGATCTCAGCCCCGGCGGCACATACGAGAATCTGGACGACCAGTTCTCGATCTGGCGGGACGAGTTCCGCTCCTTCCGCAAGTTCATCAACTGGTAGCCGCTGCGAGAGCGGATCGCGCTTGACGGGAGCGCAGAGCGATCCGGGCGCGTGAACCTGCCCGGCGAAACCAGGCTGGAGCGTGTTCCGTCAAGCGGAAAAACGCTCCAGCGGTAGCCCTTGGCGGGCATCGCATGCGGCGCTCCGTTTCTCGATCTCTGCGACAAATGTAATGCTTGCATCCGAAATCGGCATCGTGCCGTAACGCCTGCCCCCCGAACCTGACAGGCACCGGTCTTTCGCTGGGCCGGCAAGGGTCAGGGGTGACCATGCCGGCATCTTCCTCCATCAATGTGGCCGAGCTGATCGATCGTCATCCGATCAGCGGGTTGCAGATGCGGGTCATCCTGCTCTGTGGCCTGGTGGCGTTGCTCGACGGCTTTGATGTCCTGGCGATCGGCCTCGCCGCTCCGGCGATGGGCACCGCGCTGCATATCGCGCCAAGCCGGTTCGGGGTGGTTTTCAGCGCCGCCCTGCTGGGACTGATGCTCGGCGCCT
>DASZQO010000115.1:0-13937 GCA_035549615.1 Acetobacteraceae bacterium | reverse complement strand
ACCGCCCGCAATCTCGGCATCTGGTACTCCTATGCCGAGATCGACCCGATTCTCTCGCTCGTCGGCAGCGGGGTCGCGGCCGAGCTTTTGATCGAGGGGCGAATCTTCAACGGCCGTGACGCCTATGAGAAGGGGCTGCTTTCACGCGTCGTGCCGGATGGGGAGGCGGCGGCAGCGGCGTTCGCGCTCGCCCAAAGGATCGCCGAGGGAAGCCCGCTCTCGGCGCGCTTCCACAAGCAGGCGATCCGCCGCCTGCGCGGGCCGCTTCCGCTCAGCGAGGCCGAGCAGGCGGAAGCCAATGGCTTTGCCGAGACGGAGGATTTCCAGAATGCGTTCCGCGCCTTCCTGGCGAAGGAAAAGCCACGTTTCACCGGCCGGTAAGGCTTTCTGCGCGCCTTCTTTTAACGCGCAGGATCGAGCGAGAGATCATAGGTGCAGGCGGGCTGGACGCGCCAGAAGCGCCCATCGAAATGGCTGCCAATGAACTGGCCGTAAATGTATGTTGGGCCGGCCTGCATGTGGAGCGAGCCATCCGGCTGGATCACCCCACTATAGGCGCCGAACTTTACGCGATTCCCGTTCACGAAAAAATTGTAGACGCGGATCCTGAGGGCGCAGACCGCCCCGGGATTGGTAACATTGACACCCGTGCCGACATATTCGCCGTTCCGCGGCGCTGGCGCCACCGAGGCGGCGGTGCCGGGCGGCAGAGGCTCCGCTCCGGTCTCGGCTGGAATTGGCGGGGCCGGACCTGGCTGCGCTGCGGTCGGGCCGTTATAGGCGCAGCCAGCCAGCAGCAGGGCAAAAGCAGCGGCCGCGCCGCCGCCCAGAACAGGATGAGATCGCCCGCCCCCACTCATCGCGTTCTTGGTCTTTGCCTTGTCGCGCGATTCGGGCCTCCGGCGATTCCACCTTCGGTCATCACGCTCCAGCGCCCGCTTCATCTTGCTCCGTCGCATCTCTTCCTCGCTCCCGCCTGCGCCCACGTCGAGCGTGTTCCGTTTGACGGAACACGCTCCGGCCTCGTTTTGCCGAGCAGATTCACGCGTTCCTGGATCGCTCTCCGATCCGGTCAAGCGCGATCAGCTCGAGAAGGCCGAGTCGCCCTCATTCTGGAAGTGGTATGAACTCTGTCTCGTCGCCGGGGACAAGGCCGAACTTGCCGGATTTCCAATCCGCCTTGGCCTGTTCGATCCGGTCCTGCGTGCTGGAGACGAAGTTCCATCAGATATGGCGCGGCCCATCCATCGGCTCGCCGCCCAGGGCAAGCAGCCGGGAGGGCTCGCGGGCACGGAGGCTGATCGGATCGCCGGGTCGGAAGACGAGCAGCCGGGCGGTGGCAAAGACCTCGCCCGCAATCTCCACCTCGCCCTCCAGAAGATAGACCGCGCGCTCGGGATAATCGGCGGGCAGCGGCATCGTGGCGCCTGCCCCGAGCCGCACGTCGAGATAGAACATGTCCGAAAAGGTGCGAACGGGCGAGGTGAGGCCGAAGGCCGCACCCGCGATCAGCCGCGCCCCGAGCCCGGGCTCCTCCAACAGCGGCAGGTTCTCGGCCGCGTAGTGTTGGAAGCCAGGCGCCGTCTCCTCATCCGCACGCGGGAGCGCAACCCAGCTCTGAATGCCCTGCATGCGCTGCCCGGCCGTGCGGGCCATAATATCGGTGCGCTCGGAATGGGCGATTCCTTGCCCGGCGGTCATCCAGTTGACGGCACCGGGCGTGATACGCTCGGCGCTGCCGAGTGTGTCGCGGTGCATGAGCGAGCCGGCAATGAGATAGGTCAGGGTGGCGAGCCCGATATGCGGGTGGGGCCGCACATCGATCCCCTGCCCCGGTGCGAACTGCACCGGACCCATATCGTCGAAGAAGATGAAAGGGCCGACCATTCGCCGCCTGGCGGTCGGCAGCGCACGGCGGACACGAAACCCGCCAAGATCCTTCACGCCCGGCTCGACCACGAGATCGACGGCGCTGCAGGGGCCTGGGGCGGCGCCCGGCGCCGCCTCGGTGAGCCAGCTCATGGCACGTTCCTCTCCGGTTTTTCGCTTTTCCGTTCCCGGCAGGCGAGGAGGCGAGCGGAATTCGTTCCGATTTTTATCGCGAATGTTTTATCGCGAATGTTTTATCGCGAATGCGGGGCGTAAGCGAGCAGAGCGGTCGATTCGAGAGGCGGAAAAGGAAAGGCGGCTCAGCTCCGCCAGCGGCGCGTGGAGCGGGGATTGGCGGCGATTGCCAGGCTCGTCGCAGCCCCGGCGCAAACAATGCCGACCGCAACCGGCAGGAGCCAGGCCGGCCGCATCAGGACCGGCACCACCACCTTGTCCCACAGCCAGGGCGCCAGATGGTGCTGGATCTCCGCCTGGAGGAAGTTCAAGAACCCCGCATCCACGCTGTAAAGGAACGAGCCGAGTGGCATATCCGGCGGCTCGAGCGTCGCGAGCGCGAAGGCCGCGACCATCAAGGCGGCCGCACAGATCGCCAGGGCTCTGCGAAGTATCACCAGAGCATCACCGGAAGAGTTGCTGTCCCTTGATCCCTGTATACAGGCTGGCGACCCATTCGCCATAGCCGTTGTAGATCTGCGTCGGCACCACTTCGTCCAGACCGATCAGCCGCTCGCGCGCCTGGCTCCAGCGCGGGTGCGGAACCGCCGGGTTCACGTTCGCCCAGAAGCCGTACTCGCTGGCGTCCAGCGTCTCCCAAAAGGTGGCGGGCCGCTCCTCGGTGAAGCTCACCCGAACGATCGCCTTGGCGGATTTGAAGCCGTATTTCCACGGCACGACCAGCCGGATCGGCCCGCCATTCTGCGCAGGGAGTGGTTTGCCGTAGAGGCCGACAGCCAGGAACGCAACTTCGTTCGCGGCCTCCGCGATCGTCAGCCCCTCGGTATAGGGCCAGGGATACCAGATCTCCCGCAGCCCGGGCATGGCCTTGCGGTCGGAGA
Source organism: Acetobacteraceae bacterium (assembly GCA_035549615.1). GTDB lineage: Bacteria > Pseudomonadota > Alphaproteobacteria > Acetobacterales > Acetobacteraceae > JAKAWQ01. The sequence continues at coordinate 10,992 of DASZQO010000115.1, read as the reverse complement.
CCGTGCGGAAGACGACGTATTTGGCACTGCCCAGCGGCTCGGCGATGGCAAGCAACTCTTTGAGGGGAAAGCCGGTCCAGGGCACGGTGATCGCCCAGGCCTCGACGCAGCGGTGCCGGTAGAGCCGCTCCTCGAGCGTGACGCGCTTGAGCAGGTTCTCGAAGGCGATCGTCTGCGCCTTCTTGACCAGCCCATCGATCCGGATGCTCCAGGGATGGAGCTTGAGCGCCTCAGCCTCCTGCCAGATATCCTTGTCGTCACCAAACTCATAGTAGTTGTTATAGGTATAGACATACCGCGAAGGCGTGATGGGCCGGCCCGGCGGATAGCGGGAATCGACCGGCGCCGACATCGGGCCGGGAAAGAAGGGCAGCCCAGTCGCGGCAGGCGGAGAGGCGGCCGCTTGGGCTGCTGCGGGAGCAACCAGGCTCGCCGCCGCGGCGCCAAGCAGCGCACGCCGGCCAAGCGCGACACTTTCCGGCGTGGCTCCGGCTTCAGGAATTTCCCAACCCCGGCGACGGCGGATGACCATAGCATGCCTCATCGGTTTTTCTCATCATACGTATGAGCCCGATCCCGGGATGCAGGCGGAGCCTTCACGTAGCCGCTTTTGATCGATTCCTCTCCCTGATTTCATGCATTGCTTAGATCACGGATAGAAAATGATCATCGCTGTTTTGAATTTGTCCCGCTTCGGCCATCAGGCCGGCCGGTCGGCCGCGCCAGCCATTCGGCAAGCTTCGAATGACGGAGCCTTGCCCCCGCCGTCCGCACCGCGATCGCCATCGCCCGCTTCTGGCCGAGCAGGATGACAAGGCGCTTGCCGCGGGTGATCCCAGTATAGAGCAGGTTTCGCGCCAGCATCGGGTAATGCTGCGTTGCGAGCGGAATGATCACGGCCGGATATTCCGAGCCCTGGGCCTTGTGGATGGTGGTGGCATAGGCGAGCTGGAGCTCATCGAGCTCGCCGAAACCGTAGCGGACCTCGCGCCCGTCGAAGGTGACGACGACCTCGCTCTCCGCGGCATCGATGGCGCGTACAAAGCCGAGATCACCGTTGAAAACATCGCGTTCATAGTCGTTCTCGACCTGCATCACCTTGTCGCCGGGGCTGTAGGTGAAGCCGAAGCGCTCGATGCTCGGCATTTCCCCGAGCGCGGTCATTCCCTCCCCGCCCGGCACGGGGTTGAGCGCCTGCTTGAGCGCGAGATTGAGCGCGCGGGCGCCGAGCCCGCCCCGGTTCATCGGACAGAGCACCTGAATCTCGCGTACGGGGTCGAGCCCGAAGTGGCGCGGGATGCGCTCGGTGACGAGGGCGATGAGTTTGCGCAGCAGCTCTTCGGGTTCGCCTGCCGGCACGAAATGAAAGTCGGACTCCTCACCCTCCCTGTCCGTCTCGGGCAGGAGGCCCTGATTGATCCGGTGTGCATTGCGAACGATGCGGCTCGCCGCCGCCTGGCGGAAGACTTCCTGCAGGCGGATCACGGGCACGGCGCCCGAGGCGATGATGTCGGCGAGCACCTGGCCCGGCCCGACCGAGGGGATCTGATCGACATCGCCGACGATGAGCATGGAAGCACCGTCGGGCATCGCACGCAGCAGCGAGCGCGCAATCGGCACATCCACCATGCTCGCCTCGTCGAGCACAAGAAGGTCACAAGCGAGCGGATTGGCAGCGTCGCGGCGGAACTGGCCGGTGGCGGGATTGATTTCGAGCAGGCGGTGGATGGTCCGCGCCTCGAGCCCGGTGCTCTCGGCAAGACGCTTGGCCGCCCGCCCCGTGGGCGCGGCAAGCAGGACGGCCACGTTTTTCGCGCGAAGAATGCGCAGGATCGCATCGAGGATGGTCGTCTTGCCGACACCGGGACCGCCAGTGATGACGAGGAGCTTGCTCCGCAGTGCCAGGCTCACCGCCGCCCGCTGGCTTGCGGCAAGGGTGAGGCCGGTCTTCCGCTCAACCCAGGGAATGGCCTTCTCCGGGTCGATCGGCGCCCAGGGCAGCGCACCGGCGGCAAGGCTCCCAAGTCTGCCGGCGATCTCCTGCTCGGCGCGATAGAGGCCGGCGAGGAAGATCGCTTCAGTGCCCGCCAGCCTGTCGGCGATCACCGCGCCCTCTTCCAGCTCATGGGCGAGAGCAGCCTCGACATCCACCCTCGGCACCGCGATCAGCCGCGCCGTTAGGTCAAGCAGCGCCTCACGCGGCAGGCCGCAATGTCCCTCATCCGTCGCCTCGGTCAGCGCATGGCCGATCCCGGCACGGATGCGGATCGGCGCATCCTTGGCGATGCCAAGCTTCGCCGCGATGGTATCCGCGCTCGCAAATCCGATGCCGCGGATATCGCGTGCAAGCCGGTAGGGATTCTCGCTGATGATGCGCACCGCTTCGGCGCCATAGGTCTTATAGATGCGCACGGAGCGGGCGGTGCTGACGCCGTGGCTGTGCAGAAACAACATGATCTCGCGCACGATTTTCTGCTCGGCCCAGCCTTCGCGGATGCGAAGCTGCCGTTTCGGACCGATGCCCGGGACTTCGGCGAGACGTGCCGGTGTGTGCTCGATGATGTCGAGCACGTCAGCGCCAAAGCTTTGCACGAGCCGCCGCGCATAGATCGGACCGATGCCGCGGATCATTCCGGATCCGAGATATCGTGCGATCCCCTCGGCGGAGGTGGGCGGCACGGACTTGAGGAAGCTTGCACGGAACTGCAGCCCATGGCGGCGATCGTTCTGCCAGGTGCCGCTCGCCTGGATGAACTCGCCGGCCGCGATGGCGGCGGCGTGGCCTACCAGGGAAACAGGCTCGCGCCTTCCGCGTGCCTGGACCCGGAGCACGCAGAATCCGTTCTCCGGATTGTGGTAGGTCACCCGCTCGACGGTTCCGGTCAGGAATTCGCTGGCCGGCTCCACGCGCGGCGAATCCCCTTGCAATTCACCACCTCCTCGTCCAGCCACCCTGCCGCCCGAAGGCGGCGCGTGCAACCACCTCCTCTTTTGCCGCGGGCCATGAGCCGCCATCATGGCGCCTTCCGCCCCTATCGGTTCCGCCAGCGAGGAGACCGCGATGGCCAGACCTGTCCTGCTTGTGACAAGGCGGTTGCCGCCTGCCGTGGAAGAGCGCGCCGCCCGGGAATTCGAGGCGCATCTCAACCCGGAGGACAGGAAGCTCACCCAGGGAGAGCTCCTCGCCGCCGCTGCCGGGGCGGATGCCGTTCTCTGCGGGCCGACCGACCGGCTGGATGCCGAAACCATCGCCGCCCTGCCCCCGGGTGTGAAGGCGCTCGGCACCTTCAGCGTGGGCTTCGAGCATATCGACCTCGAAGCGGCAAAGAGGCGCGGTCTTGGGGTTTGCAACACGCCGGACGTGCTTTCGGTGGCGACTGCCGAGCTTGCGATGCTGCTCATTCTCGTTGCCGCGCGCCGCGCGGGTGAGGGCGAGCGCATGGTCCGCGCTGGGAAATGGGAAGGATGGGGGCCGACACAATTGCTGGGCACCGAAGTTTCCGGCCGCCGGCTCGGCATCTTCGGCATGGGACGGATCGGTCGCGAGCTTGCACGCATCGCCCGCGGGTTCACCATGGAAGTGCATTACCACGATATCGCGCGCCTGCCGCCGGAGCGCGAGGCGGGTGCCATCTTTCACGCCGATGAGAAGAGCTTCCTCGCGGTGAGCGAAGTGCTCTCACTGCACGCGCCGGGCGGGGAAACAACGCGACACTGGCTCAATGCCGCTCGGATCGCGCTGCTGCCCAAGGGGGCGGTAGTGGCCAATGCCGCGCGCGGCAGCCTTGTCGATGATGGAGCGCTGATCGCCGCGCTCAAATCGGGCCATATCGCCGCCGCGGGGCTCGATGTCTATGAAGGTGAGCCGCGTCTCAACCCGGGCTATCTCACGCTTGAAAATGTGGTTCTGCTGCCGCATCTCGGCAGCGCCACCATTCAGACCCGCAATGCGATGGGATTTCTTGCCCTGGATGGCATTACGGCCATTCTGGCGGGGGGCACACCGCCGAACCGGCTGGTCTGAGAGGCGAGAGCCCTATGCCGGGGAGGGCGTGGGCCGCGAGCGGGATGCGTGAGCGAATGCGGCTGGCCGCAAGGGTCGCGGGACCCGCAACAAATCTTGAAATCTTGCCTCGGCGGATTTGAAGCGCCTATCGGGCGGAGAATCCATTGCGCGAATGCGGTTCAGATAGGGGACTCGCATTGACCGGGATCGACATTCGCTCGCACCTCGCATGACGAAGCGCCCGACGGAAGCGGCCATCACGCGAAGATCGTCGCCCCTTCGTCGGCACCGTTGACGTTGCGGCGGAAGAGGGAAAAGAGCTCGCGCCCGAGCCCAATTTCGTTGGCGGAAAGATCAACCTCCGGCAGCGGACGCGCCGCCAGTTCCGCTTCGTCCACCAGCGCTTCGAGCCGACCGGCGCGGCAATCGAGCCGGATGCGGTCGCCGTCGCGCAGCCGGGCGAGTGGCCCGCCGGCCGCGCATTCGGGGGTGACGTGAATGGCCGCCGGCACCTTGCCGGACGCACCGGACATTCTTCCGTCCGTGACCAAGGCGACGCTGTGCCCGCGATCCTGCAGCACCCCAAGGGCGGGCGTGAGCCTGTGCAGCTCCGGCATGCCGTTGGCTCCAGGCCCCTGATATTGAATTACCGCAACGAGATCGCCGGTGAGCGCGCCCGCCTTGAAGGCGGCGAGAAAATGCTCCTGGTCGCGAAAGACCCGCGCCGGCGCCTCGATCACCTGATGCTCTGGCTTGACGGCTGAGATCTTGATAACGGCCTGGCCGAGATTGCCGGTAAGAATGCGCAAGCCCCCATCCGGGCTGAACGGATGGGAGGCCAGCCGGAGCACTTCTTCATTCTCGCTCACCGGCAGGACCGACCGCCAGACGAGCGAATCGCCGTCGAGCTCAGGGCGGGTGCAGTAGGCGGCAAGCCCCTCGCCCCAGACCGTCTGCGCATCTTCGTGCAGCAGTCCGTGATCGAGCAGGGTGCCGATCAGCACCGGCATGCCGCCGGCGCGATGGAACTGGTTCACGTCCGCGCTGCCGTTCGGATAGATGCGCGCGAGCAGCGGCACATTTTCGGAAAGATCGGAGAAATCCTGCCAGGTGATGTGGATTCCCGCGGCCTTCGCCATCGCCACGAGATGGATCGTGTGGTTGGTCGAACCGCCCGTGGCCAGCAGGCCAACCATGCCGTTGACGACCGTGCGTTCGTCCACAAGCCGGCCCACGGGCAGAAACGCATTGCCAAGCGCGGTGATCGAAATGATCCGCTGCGCGGCCGCCACCGTCAGCGCATCGCGCAGCTTCGTTCCGGGATTGACGAAGGAGGCTCCCGGCAGATGGAGCCCCATGATCTCCATTAGCATCTGGTTGGAATTGGCAGTGCCGTAGAAGGTGCAAGTGCCGGGGCTGTGATAGGATTTTTCCTCGGCCTCCAGCAATTCCGCCCGTCCGACCTTGCCCTCCGCGTAAAGCTGGCGGATGCGCGTCTTCTCGGCGTTGGAAAGGCCCGAGGGCATCGGCCCGGCCGGAACGAAGATCATCGGCAGGTGCCCGAAGTGCAGTGCGGCGATGACAAGACCGGGCACGATCTTGTCGCACACGCCGAGCATCAGCGCGCCGTCGAACACATCGTGCGACAGGGCTACGGAAGCGGCGAGCGCGACCACGTCCCGGCTGAAAAGCGAAAGCTCCATCCCGGTGCGGCCTTGCGTCACCCCATCGCACATCGCCGGCACGCCACCGGCGAACTGCGCGACGCCGCCCGCCTCCCGCACCGCCTCCTTGATGATCGCCGGGAAACGCTCGAACGGCTGATGGGCCGAGAGCATGTCGTTATAGGCGGAGACGATCGCGATATTCGGCTTGACGGTGTCGTTGAGGTCCGCCTTGTCGCGGGCGGAGCAGGCCGCGAAGGCATGGGCGAGATTGCCGCAGCCGATCCCGGCCCGATGCACGCCGGCACCGGCGGCTTTGTCGAGGCGGACGAGATAATCCTCCCGCAAAGGGGCGCTGCGCTCGCGGATGCGGCGGGTCAGGGCGAGGATTTCGGAGCGTGGCATTGTCGATCTCCGTCACTTCCGTCAGATGCCGTCCGCCTGCTCCTCGAACCAGGTGCGATTGTCACGCTCGATCAGCGCGATCGCGGATGAGGGCCCCCAGGTGCCGGCAGTATAGGGCCGCGGCCGTTCGCCCGTTTCCTGCCAGGAATCGAGGATCTGGTCGATCCAGGCCCAGGCGGCCTCAACCTCGTCACGGCGCATGAAGAGTGTCGCGTTGCCGCGCACCACATCCATCAGCAGCCGCTCATAGGCGTCCGGAAATTTGCGCTTGAAGGTTTCCGCGAAGCTCAGATTGAGCGCCGCCATGCGCAGGCGGAGCCCGCCTGGCCCTGGTTCCTTGGTCCAGAGATTGAGGCGAATATGTTCGTCCGGCTGCACGCGAATGATCAGCCGGTCGGGCGTCTGCTCCGCGCCATTGCCGGGGAACACCCAGTGCGGCACCGGGCGGAACTGGATGACGATCTCCGAGACTTTCTGCGGCATCCGCTTGCCGGTGCGCAGATAGAAGGGCACCCCGGCCCAGCGCCAGTTGCGGATCTCAGCCTTGATTGCGGTGAATGTCTCGGTGGTGCTGGCGCTGCCGACATCCTCCTCCTCGAGATAGCCGCGGACCGGCACGCCCGCGATCGCCCCGGCACGGTACTGGCCGCGCACCGTCTTGTGCCCGACATCGGCGACACCGATAGGGGCGAGGGCATGAAGCACCTTGATCTTCTCATCGCGCACCGCCTCGCGGTCGAGCGAGGCCGGCGGCTCCATCGCCACCAGGCAGAGAAGCTGCAGCAGATGGTTCTGCACCATGTCGCGCAGGGCGCCCGTGTGGTCGTAATAGCCGCCACGGCCTTCGATACCGAGGCTCTCGGCGACCGTGATCTGCACGTGATCGATATGCTGGCTCCGCCATACCGGCTCGAACAGCGCATTGGCGAAGCGCAGCACCAGAAGATTCTGCACCGTCTCCTTGCCGAGATAATGATCGATCCGGAAGATCCGGTGCTCGGGGAAGACAGCGCCGACCTCGTCATTGATGGCCCGAGCCGAGGCGAGGTCATGGCCGATCGGCTTCTCGAGAACGACGCGCGATTCGGGGAAAAGCGCGCCGGAAGCCGCAATGTTCCGCGCGATCGGGCCGAAGAGGCTGGGTGCCGTCGCGAGATAGAAGACACGCACGTCGCGCGGGGCGTCGTCGAGCAGCGCCACAAGATCCGACCAGCCGGCCTCGGCGGTGGCGTCCATCGAGACGAAATGAAGCCGTTCGCGGAAGCGCGACCAGGTCTGCCCGTCCACATCCTCGCCATCGAGGAACTCGTGCAAGTTCTTCTCAACGAAGGCCTGATAATCATTGCGGGAAAATTTCCCACGCGAGGTGCCGATGATGCGCGAGGGGGGCGGGATCTGTCCGTCCCGGTCGCGGCGGAAGAGGGAGGGAAGAAGCTTGCGGGTGGCCAGATCGCCGCTGCCGCCGAAGACGACATAATCGAACGGGGCGATGTAGGGGTTGTTGAAGTTCATGGCCATGAATGCGCGGACCCTCTGTTCGCGTTTCCACCCTTGTTTCCGCCCCTGATGTGGCACTGCGCAAGCCGATTCCGCGGCTGGGGCCCGGAAATCGGGTTGCTTTCGCGCTTCCTGCCCGTTCCGCGGGCTGGACCGCAATCTTCGGCCCGGCGGCACCACTTTGCCTGAAGATATAAGGCCCGCGGGCCGGCGCATCCAGTTGGCCGCCAGCGTGATATAGGCGCCCACCATGCGCATCCTTTTCATCGCCCCGAGCCGGATCGGGGATGCCGTCCTGTCCACCGGACTCATCGACCATCTCCTCCGGCGTCATCAAGAGGCGCGGATCACGGTCGTGGCCGGGCCGGTCTCGGCCGATGTCTTCACCCGCATGCCCAATCTCGCGCGCCTCGTCGTCATCGAGAAGCATCGCTACGACCTTCATTGGCTGCGGCTTTGGGCCATGGCTGCCGGCCAGCGCTGGGATCTCGTCGTCGATATCCGGGGCTCGGGGCTTGCCTGGTTCCTCCGCGCCCGCCGCCGCGCGATCATGCGGATCGGCCAGGGACCGAAGATTGCCCAGCTGGGGCGGATTCTCGGCCTCGAGCCGCCGCCGCTGCCGGTGGTCTGGACGGGCCCGGAGGATCGTGCCCGCGCCGCGGGCCTGCTGCCGCCCGGCCTGCCGATCATCGCGCTCGGCCCGACCGCCAACTGGCGGGGCAAGATCTGGCCGCCCGATCGGTTCGCCGCCCTCTTTCACCGCCTGATCGCCGGCCCGCTCGGCCCGGCCCGTGTTGCCATTCTCGCCGGGCCGGGGGCTGAGGAGCAAAAGCTCGCCGCACCCCTGCGCGCTTCCTTGCCAGATGCGATCGATCTTTCCGGCCGCCTCTCGCTGCCCGAGGCCGCCGCCTGCCTGGCGCGCGCCACCCTCTTCGTCGGCAACGATTCGGGCCTTATGCACATCGCCGCCGCAGCCGGCACCCCCACCATCGGGCTTTTCGGCCCGACCCCGGCGGACGAATATGCGCCCGCCGGCCGCGCGGCCGCCGCAGTCCGTTCGCCCACCGGGCGGATGGAGGATCTCACGGTCGCGGCGGCTGCCGATGCCGCGTGCGCCCTGCTGCGGCTTTCTTCCGCCGCATGAGGACGGGCGCGTGAGGGTCGCCCAGATCATGGCCGGTGCCCATCATGGCGGCGCCGAGCTTTTTTTCGAGCGTCTCTCGATCGCGCTGCATCGCGCCGGGGAGACCGTGCTGCCGCTCATCCGCAGCGACGCCGAGCGCGCGCAAAGGCTCGCCGAGGCGGGCCTCTCGCCGCAGCAGTTCCGCTTCGGCGGCCCGCTCGATTTCATGACCCGCCCGCGGCTCGCCCGTGCGCTCGCGGGCTTCGCCCCACGCGTCGCGGTGAGCTGGATGAGCCGGGCCACCGACCATGTGCCATCCGGCCCCTGGATCCATGTCGGCCGGCTCGGCGGCTATTACCCGCTGCGCCATTACCGGAAATGTGACCATCTCGTCGGCAATACGCAGGGCCTCGTCGCCTGGTTCCGGGCCAATGGCTGGCCTGCGGCGCGCACCCATTTCCTTCCCAATTTCGTCACCGACCATGGCGATGCCACGCCGGCCACCGATCTTCCCGCTGAACTTCCCCTTGGCCGTCCGCCGTCCCGGCCGCGTCTTCTTGCCCTGGGGCGCCTGCACAAGGACAAGGGCTTCGATGTCCTGATCCGCGCGCTGGCCCGCCTGCCCGGGGCGATCCTGCTGATTGCCGGCGAAGGCCCGGAAGGCCCCGCCCTCACCCGGCTTGCCAGCGAGCTCGGGCTTGCCGTGCGCGTCCACTTTCTCGGCTGGCGCACCGATATCGGCGCCCTGCTCAAGGCCGCGGATGTTTTCGTCTGTTCCTCACGCTCCGAGCCGCTCGGCAATGTCGTGCTCGAAGCCTGGTCCGCCCAATGCCCGGTGGTTGCAACGGATGCCGACGGCCCGCGCGAGCTGATCGCCGATGGCTCGGACGGGTTTCTCGTCCCGCGCGAGGACGAGGTCCGGCTCGCGGACGCCATTGCGGGGCTGCTCGCCGCGCCCGAGCGCGCTGCCGCGCTGGCGGCGGCGGGAAGACGCCGGTTCCTTGCCGAGTTCGCCGAGGCCCCCGTGCTCGCCGCCTGGCGGCGCTTCCTCGCCATTGTCCCGAAATGATCGTGCTCCAGGTCCTGCCTGCGCTCGAGGGCGGCGGCGCGCAGTTGAGCGCGCTCGAGACGGTGGCAGCGATTGCCGCGGGGGGCGGTACCGCGCTTGTCGCGAGCGGTGGCGGCCGGCTCGTTCCCCGCATTGCCGAAGCCGGGGGGCGCCATATCCTTCTCCCGCTCGATACGCGGAACCCGCTCGCGCTCTGGCGCAATGAAGCGCGCCTCGCCGCGCTCATCCGTGCCGAGCATGTCGATCTTCTGCACGCCCATTCGCGGGCGGTTGCCTGGTCGGCGCTCTTCGCCGCCCGCCGCACGGGCCTGCCCTTCGTCACCACCTGGCACGGCACCTACGGGGAAGGGTTTCCCCTGAAGCGCCGCTACAACGCGGTGATGGCGATGGGCGAGCGCGTCATTGCCGTGAGCCGCTTCATCGCTGGGCGCATCACCGCGCGCCACCACCTGGCTCCGCCACGCCTGCGCATTGTTCCGCCCGGCGTCGATCCTGCCCGCTTCGATCCCGCTGCCGTTTCTCCCGCGCGCGCCGCTGCGCTTGCGCGGGCCTGGGGGCTGCCGCAGGACCGCCCCGTCATCATGCTGCCGGCACGCTTCGCGCGCTGGAAAGGACAGGGCGTGCTGCTCGCCGCTCTCGCCCGCCTCGCCAATCGCGATGCCATTGCCGTTCTGGTCGGCCCCCTTGCGGGGAGGGAGCGCTACCTCGCGGCACTGAGATCGCAAGCCGCCAGGCTCGGCCTCACCGATCGCGTGTTCTTTCCTGGCGGGACAGACGACATCCCGGCCGCGCTTGCGCTGGCTGACGTCGTCGTCAATGCCTCGACCGAGCCCGAGGCATTCGGCCGCGTCGTCATCGAGGCGCAGGCGATGGCCAGGCCCGTCATCGTTGCCGACCATGGGGCCGCGCCGGAAACGGTGCGTGAGGGAGAGACGGGCTGGCGCGTGAAGCCGGGCGACGCGGCGGCGCTCGCCGCCGCATTGGATCGCGCTTTCTCCCTGCCGCTGACCGCGCGCGCCGCGATCGGCGCGCGGGCGCGGGCCATGGTCATGGGCGCCTACAGCCTTGCTACGATGCAGGGCGCGATGCTCGCGATCTATCGCGAGCTTCTCTCTGCCCCGTGCGCCGATGCGGGCATTATTCCGGTAGGCCGGTGATCAGATAGAGCGCCTTAAGCGCGGGGCCTGGTTGCGCCTGAGAACCGAATGCCTGGGTGAAGATCGCGGAA
>DASZQO010000114.1:0-2678 GCA_035549615.1 Acetobacteraceae bacterium | reverse complement strand
AGCCCGGCGACGATCCAGGGCTCCGAGCGGCAATGCTCGCTCGCCGGCTGCAACATGCCGGTCGAGCCATGCACTATGCAGAACGAATCCTCGACCGTGATCGTCTGCTTGCCGCCTTCCTGCATATCGATCTCGGTACGGCCAAGCGCCGGCAGGATATAGGCCCGCTTGCCGTGAACCAGATGGCTGCGGTTCAGCTTCGTCGCGATATGCACCGTGAGCGCGATGTCCGGCACCCGCGCATTGACCCGCTCGAAATCGGGAATGGCCCGGAAGAAATTGCCGCCCATGGCGAGAAACGCATCCACCTCGCCGCGCAGGATCGCCTCGCAGCATTGCGCCGTATCGTTGCCGCCCCAGCGCGGCGAGCGGAAGCCGAACACCTCATCCATCTTGGCGAGGAACGGCTCCTTCGGCTTCTGGTAGATGCCGACCGTGCGGTCGCCCTGCACGTTGGAATGACCGCGGATGGGACAAGCGCCGGCCCCCGGCCTGCCCATATTGCCGCGCAGCAGCAGCAGATTGATGATCTGCTGCATGGCGTCGCCGCCGTTGCGGTGCTGGGTGATGCCCATGCCCCAGCAGCAGATGACGTTATGCGCCCTCATGTAGATCTCCGCGGCGTGCTCGATCTGCTCGCGGCTAAGCGCCGTGTAGCGCTCGATCTCTTTCCAGGAGAGCGCCCGCACATAATCGGCGAACGCCTCGAAACCGTGCGTATGCTGCTCGATGAAGCCGACGTCGAGGATGCGCTTCTGCCCGGTGGCCCGGGCGTTGTCATCCGCCTCGATCACGACCTTGCAGATGCCTTGCATGGCCATGATGTCGCCACCGGTGCGGAGCTGGAGATAGCTTGAGCTGATCTGCCGGCTCTGCCCCGTCAGCATCTCGACCGGGCTTTGCGGATCGGTGAACCTGACGAGACCTCGCTCCTTCAGCGGATTGAAGGTGACGATCGGTATGCCGCGCCTCGACATGTCGTGCAGATAGCCGAGCATGCGCGGGCTGTTGGTGCCGGGATTCTGGCCGATGATGAAAAGAGCGTCGCAGAGCTCCCAGTCCTCGAGGGTAACGGTGCCTTTGCCGATGCCGATGCTTTCCGGGAGCGCCACGCTGGTGGTCTCGTGGCACATATTCGAGCAATCCGGAAAATTGTTGGTGCCGAGCAGCCGCCCGTAGAGCTGCCAGAGGAACGCTGCTTCGTTCGAGGTGCGGCCGGAGGTGTAGAGATTGACGCGCGCAGGATCCATGGCGCGGAGCTCTGCGCCGATCTCGGCAAATGCCGTGTCCCACTCGACCGCTTCGTATTTATCCGTGGCGGAATTGTAGCGCATCGGGTGCGTCAGCCTGCCGTTGTCCTCGAGCGCGTGGTCGCTCCAGGTCTTCAGCTCCTCGACGCTGTGCTCGGCGAAGAATTCGGGGGTGGTGCGCTTCTTGGTGGCCTCCCAGGCAACCGCCTTGGCGCCGTTCTCGCAATATTCGGCAATGTGGGGCTTCTTCGGGTCCGGCCAGGCGCAGCTCGGGCAATCGAAGCCGCCCGGCTTGTTCATGGAGAGCAGCAGCCGATTGCCTTTGAGCAGGATCTTCTGCCGTCCGAGCTGCTGCTCGACGGCGTTCACCGCCCCCCAGCCTCCGGCCGCGTGCTGGTCGTCGTGATCCTTGTTGCGTGCATCTGCCATCGCCAGCTCCTTCGCATGGAGGGGTGTTTCGGATGGAAACGCCCGGCCTGGTGGCTTGTTCAGGGGGCTGTTCCGCCAACCGCTATGCCACCGCGGCGCGATCTGCCGGCCAAGCGCGAATCTTGCGCTTGCTTCGCTTCGTTTGCGGTTTTCGCTCGGCTTCCGACGAACGTATCGAGCACATTCCCCGAAACCAACTCGGACCAGAGTGGAAGTCTGCAAGCGGCGTCAGGCCGGACGGCGGAACACCACGAGCTTCACCGTCCACACCTGGCGCCGCTCGCCATGCTGGTTTGACGTGACCGTGCGCAAGGTGACGATGCCGCGGTCGGGCTTCGAACGCGACGGATGGATGTCGATCACCTCTGATTCCGCCCGAAGCACGTCATCCGGCCGCGTCGGGCTCGGCCACTGCATCTCACCGCCAGCACCGATCAGCCCTCCGGCGATCGGCGCGCCGCCATCGACCAGAAGCCGCATGGTGATCGCCGCCACGTGCCAGCCGCTTGCAGCAAGCCCTCCGAACATCGAATCCTGCGCGGCCCTCTCATCGAGGTGAAACGGCTGGGGATCGAACGCGGCTGCGTAAGCCTTGATCTGATCTTTATCGAGGGCGTGCTCGCCGCTCATGAAGCGCTGCCCGATATGCAGGTCATCGAGGTAATAAAGAACGGGTGGGGACATGGCTCGCGCCTAGCTTAGGCGAAACGCCGGGCGCCGCGACCTCAAAAATTCCGACCGCCCTGCGCCGATCGATCATCTGCTCACGACTCTCGCCGCCGACTAAAGTGTCAGTGTAGGCGCGCCATTGAGGAATGAGCCATGATCGAGCTGCGGTTCGAGGCCGAGATTCATGCCTCCGCGGAGTGCGTCTTCGATCTTCTTGCCGATCTCCGCGGCTACAATCATTGGCTTTACGGAAGTGGGTTGCGACACGCCGCGCCGGTGACAACCCCAAGCCGCTCCCGGGCTCGGCGGAACGGAAGGCTAAGTCAGACG
>DASZQO010000113.1:0-8051 GCA_035549615.1 Acetobacteraceae bacterium | reverse complement strand
ATTGGGAGTGCTGTGCTCGGGACCACTCTCGGCGCTGCCGCCGGTGCGGCAATTGGTGCGGCGGCGGGCAATCCCGCGGCGGGCGCGGCGATCGGCGCAGGCAGCGGCCTGGTGCTCGGCTCTGCCGTCGGGGCTGGAACCGCCGCCGCTGCGGGCGGAGCCACCCAGCTGCGCTACGATGTCAGCTACGCGCAATGCATGCTCGCCCACGGCGATATCATCCAGCCGCAGCCCGCTCCCACCTATGCCTACGCCTATCCTTATTCTGCCTATTACAATCCCTGGTACCCCTACGGACTCTATTCCGCCTATGCCTATTACGGCTATGGCGGGCCCTATATCGGCGGCGTTGCGATCGGCATTGGTGGCTGGGGCTGGAGAGGAGGCTGGTGGCGCGGCCCCGGCTGGCATGGCCATTGGCAGAATGGATGGCATGGCGGCTGGAATGGGGGCTGGCATGGCGGTGGAAACCATGGCGGCTGGTGGCGCCATTGACTGCCTGTTTCGGGATAGAGTTGATCGCGGTGAAGGCGCGATCCTTCCGCGATTGGGCGGAGTGCATTTTCCCTTTTGCATTCTCCTATCAGAATCAGGAGAATTTTCATCGGCCGATTTCTCGCCGCATTCGGGGGCAAGATAATTCGGCAGGTTCCAAGGATTGCAGGAAATGAAATCAGCCGTCGTGGCTTTTTTCCTTCCCGTCCTGCTCATCTCCGCAGCCCAGGCGCGGCCGCCGGCGGGCGCCGATCCGAACAGCCCGCTCGGCCAGTGGTACAATTCCCTGCGCCAACCGCAGGACGGCATAAGCTGCTGCTCGCTCGCCGATTGCCGGCCGGTGGAGATGCAGCTCGGCAAGGATCATTACTGGATCTTCGTCGGCAAGCAGTTTACCGCCGGCCCGAACAAATGGATGCAGGTGCCGGACAATGTCATCCTGCATGTGCCGAACAATGCCGGCCAGCCGGTGGCCTGCTGGTCTCCCGAGTCCGGCCTTCTCTGCTTCGTCCCTGGGCCGGAGACGTAAGAGCCTGTTTGAGAATGCGCCGTGGTGAGCCGGACAATCACCACAATCGCGTTCTCAACGGACTCTCAGCGGAGCAGGCCGCGCTGGGCCAGATTGCGCATCAGGGCTGCCGTGGCGAAGCGCCAGGGCTCGCACCGATCGGCTGGCGCCATGCGGTTGACGAGCCGCCCGAGCTTCGGCGTGGCGATGGTGACGATATCGCCCATCATATGGGTAAAACCCTTGCCGACCTCGCCACGATCGGCGGTGGGTGCGAACATCGTGCCGAGGAAAAGCACCGCACCGTCGGGATACTGATGCTCCGGCGAGAAGAGTTGCGCGGCAAGATCGGCGGGATCACGGCTGATCTTTGCGATCGAGGAAACATCTTCAAGCCGGAACCCGTCCGGACCTTCGACGGTGAGCGAGACGGAGGTGCGGCGGATCTCATCGAGGTCGAAGCGATCGTCGAAGAGGCGGAGGAACGGCCCGATCGCGCATGAGGCATTGTTGTCCTTGGCCTTGCTCAGGAGCAAAGCCGATCGTCCCTCGAAGTCGCGGAGATTGACATCGTTGCCCAGCGTCGCCCCGACGATCCGCCCACTTGAGGCGATGGCGAGCACGACTTCCGGCTCAGGGTTGTTCCAGGAGGATTTCGGGTGCAGGCCCGCCTCCACGGCCGTGCCCACGGCGGACATCGGTTGCGCCTTGGTAAAGATTTCGGCATCCGGACCGATCCCCACCTCCAGATACTGGCTCCAGACACCTTCCCGGAGCAGCACGGACTTAAGCGAAGCGGCCTCAGCGGAGCCCGGACGGAGCTTGGCGAGGTCGGCGCCCACCAGGCGCGTCACCTCCGCCCGGATGGCGGCGGCCGCGGCGAGATCGCCGCGCGCGCGTTCCTCGATCACCCGCTCGAGCAGCGAGACGACGAAGGTCACGCCGGCCGCCTTGATTGCCTGGAGATCGATGGGTGCCAGCAGCCAGGGCTTCTGCCGGTCGCGACGCTCGGGCGGCGTATTGGCAATCAGCGAGGCGACGGACCCGATCGGCTCACCCACGGCTGCGCGGAGCGCGGCCGCCGGATCCGGCATCTCGCACAGATCGCGCATGGTCGGGAAGGATGCGGAAACATCATAGAGATGGCCTGCGCGCACGGCAGCGACCGAGGGTCCGCCAAGCTCCGGCCGCCATACACGCGCCGCGAGCGCCGCATCCCCTTCATCCGTCGGCAGCACGTCCCTGGCGGCCTCTTCGAGCGCAATCATTCCCCTCTCCCCTGCTGGCGCGCAGCGGCGCCCCCGGGCGCCCTTGGCGGGCGGCATTCTTTTGCGGCCCCAGCTCTTTCTCAACAGGGGTCTTTCTCAGCCGGGGCCGCTCCCGAGGAGGGTCCTCTCTCGCGCGGCTTTCTCGCGGCGCTGCCGCGCCGCCGGTTGACAGGGGCGAGATTCGCGGAGTAACCCCCCGCGCCGTTTTCCTCGGCACCTCGTCACACCGCCGCCGGCCCATCCGCTGGGAATCCCACCCTGGAAACCTCCCTCTGAAAATCTCCCCCTGGGACTCTCGATCGCCATGAATGCCTTCCTCTTCCCCGGCCAGGGAAGCCAGTCCGTGGGCATGGGAAGCGAGCTTGCGGCTGCTTTCCTCACGGCCCGTGAGGTCTTCGAGGAAGTGGACGAGACGCTTCACCAGAAGCTCTCGACATTGATGTTCGAGGGGCCGGCCGAGGAACTCACGCTGACCCAGAATGCGCAGCCCGCGTTGATGACCGTCTCGCTCGCCGTGCTCCGGGTGCTCGAACGGGATGCGGGGATCACGATCAAGGAACGGGTAAGGGTCGTCGCCGGCCATTCGCTCGGTGAGTTCAGCGCGCTTGCTGCCGCGGGCAGCCTGACCATCCCGGCGGCGGCACGGCTGCTCCGCCGGCGCGGGGAGGCGATGCAGCGCGCGGTTCCGCCGGGGGAAGGCGCGATGGCCGCGCTGATCGGCGCCGAGCTCGAGCAGGCGAGCGCCATCTGCGCCGAGGCCGAGGCGGGGCCGGAGGGGCGGGAGGTGGTCGCAGTCGCCAACGATAATGGCGGCGGGCAGGTGGTGATCTCAGGCGCTCGCGCGGCGGTCGCCCGGGCCACGGCGCTCGCCAGGGAACGCGGCGTCCGGCGGGTGATGATGCTGCCGGTCTCCGCCCCCTTTCATTGCCCCTTGATGGAGCCAGCGGCGAGCGCGCTTGCCGAGGCGCTTGCCGAGACTGATCTCAAAGCGCCCGCGGTGCCGATCGTCGCCAACGTGACCGCCCAGCCGACGAGCGATGCGGAGGAGATTCGCGCCCTTCTCGTAAAACAGGTGGTCGGGCTGGTGCGCTGGCGGGAGAGCGTGATGACCATGCTCGGCATGGGGGTGGAGAATTTCGTCGAGCTTGGTGCGGGCAAGGTGCTCTCCGGGCTGGTGCATCGCATCGTGCCGGATGCCACGGTGCGGGCCGTGGGCACGCCGGCCGAGATCGAAGCCCTGGTCAAAGTGTTTTAGGTACGGGAAGAGGGTGCGATGTTCCGACTCGACGGCCAGACAGCGCTCGTCACCGGCGCCTCGGGCGGCATCGGCGCGGCGATCGCCCGCGCCCTGCATGGCCAGGGGGCGCGGGTGGTGCTCTCGGGCACGCGCACCCAAGTTCTGGCCGAGCTCGCTGAGACGCTGGGCGAAGGCGCCTTCGTCTCGGCGGCTGACCTGAGCCAGCCGGATGCGGCGGAGAGCTTGGTCGCGGCTGCGGAATCGCTCGCCGGGCCGCGTGGGATCCTTGTCAACAATGCCGGCTTCGCGCGGGACGGGCTCGCGCTCAGAATGGGTGAAGCGGATTGGCAGGCTGTGCTGGAGGTCGATCTTTCCGCGCCCTTTCGCTTGGCGCGCGCCGCTCTCAAGGGCATGCTGCGGCGGCGGGCGGGGCGCATCATCAACATTGGCAGCATCGTCGGCACCACCGGCAATGCCGGCCAGGCGAACTATGCGGCCGCCAAGGCCGGCCTCGTTGGCATGACCAAGGCCCTGGCCCAGGAGGTCGGCTCGCGGGGAATCACCGTGAATGTGGTCGCGCCCGGCTGGATTGATACCGCGATGACCGCGAGCCTGCCCGAGGCCCAGCGCGCGCGCATTGCCGAGCGCATTCCGCTCGGCCGATTCGGCACGCCTGAGGACGTGGCGGCTTGTGTCGTTTATCTTGCCTCGCCGGAGGCCGGCTGGACCACCGGTGCGACACTGCATGTCAATGGCGGAATGGTCATGCCATGACGGTGCCGGTGACGGTCCGTGTTGGCGGCTGCAAGGAAACCATGCTAAGCGGCCGGCCTGCGCCGACCGCAAGCAGGATTGCGGCGCCGATTGGGGCTGTCCCGTCGGGCAGGGAGTGAGGGCCGGCCCACAGGCGCCGGCATGAAGGAGCGGGAGAGCTGATGAGCGAGATCGCCGACAAGGTGAAGAAGATCGTGGTGGAGCACCTGGGGGTCGAGGAGTCCAAGGTGACGTCCGAGGCCTCCTTCATCGACGATCTGGGAGCCGACAGCCTCGATACCGTCGAGCTGGTGATGGCCTTCGAGGAGGCGTTCGGGGTGGAAATCCCGGAGGATGCGGCCGAGAAGATCAGCACCGTGAAGGACGCGGTGGAGTATATCGAGAAGCAGAAGGCCGCCTGAGGCCTGCTCTGGCAGGGATGGCCTGACAGGGATGGGAGGAAACGGGGCCGCGATGCGCCGAGTGGTGGTCACCGGGATGGGCATTGTTTGCCCCCTCGGCGTGGGGGTTGAGACGGTCTGGCAGCGGCTGATCAACGGCGAGTCGGGCATCTCCGCGATCCAGTCCTTCGATGTTGCCGATCTTCCGACCAAGATCGCCGGCCAGGTGCCGCCCGGGACACGGGCGGAAGGCGGGCTCGATCTCGCGGAATGGATCCCGCCCAAGGATCAGCGGAAGATGGATCGCTTCATCCAGCTCGCGCTCGTCGCGGCGGAGGAGGCAGTGGAGGATTCCGGCTGGCGGCCACAGGAGGAGCCCGATCTCTGCGCGACCGGGGTGATGATCGGCTCCGGCATCGGCGGGTTGCAGACGATCGCCGAGAGCGCCGTGCTGATGCATGAGGGAAAGGTGCGCCGCATCTCGCCCTTCTTCATCCCGGCCGCGCTGATCAACCTCGCCTCCGGCCATATCTCGATCAAATACGGCTTCAAGGGGCCGAATCATGCCGTGGTCACCGCCTGCGCCACGGGTGTGCATGCGATCGGCGATGCGTCCCGCCTGATCTCCTTCGGAGACGCCGATGTGATGGTCGCCGGCGGCGCCGAGGCCCCCATCTGCCAGCTCGGTATCGCCGGCTTCTGCGCCGCGCGGGCCCTTTCCACCAACTTCAACGATTCGCCCACCCGCGCCTCACGCCCCTGGGACAAGGACCGGGACGGCTTCGTGATGGGGGAGGGGGCGGCGGTCGTCGTGCTCGAGGAATATGAGCACGCGACCCGGCGCGGCGCGCGCATCTATGGCGAGATCGTGGGATACGGGCTTTCCGGCGATGCCCACCACATCACCGCCCCGCCGCCCGGCCATGAGGGGGCGTACCGGGCCATGCAGGCGGCTCTTCGCAACGGCCGCGTCACCCCGGCGGATATTCAATACGTCAACGCCCACGGTACTTCGACCTTTGCCGACGATCTCGAGCTTGAAGCCGTCGAGCGGCTGTTCGGCGCGGCGGCGGAGGGGCTTGCCATGTCCTCCACCAAATCCGCGGTCGGGCACATGCTCGGCGCGGCGGGAGCGGTCGAGGCCGTGTTCTCGATCCTTGCCGTGCGGGACGGCGTTGCGCCGCCCACCCTCAATCTCGATCACCCGAGCCGAGAGAGCGTGATCGACCGCGTCGCGCACACCGCCCAGCAGCGGCCGATCCGGATGGCGCTGTCGAATAGTTTCGGCTTCGGCGGCACCAATGCCTCCCTCATCGTCAGCGAAGCTGCCTGAAAGCCCCGCCGGCCCGCCGCATCGCCAGCGACGGGGCGCGTGGGCGGCCCCTCTGCTTGCCCTTGCCCTGGTCGCCGCTGCTTGCGGCTTCGCCTTCTGGCGCTATGGCGCTCCCGGTCCCTTACCGGCGGCGCGGGCGGTCGTCATTCCGGCGGGCACGACCCTGGAGGTGGCGCGGGCGCTGGCGGATGCGGGGGTCATCCAGGCGCCAAGGCTCTTCGCCCTGGCAGCCCTCGCGACCGTTCGCGAAGGCCCGCTCCATGCCGCCGAGCTCCGTTTTCCTGCCCATGCGAGCTTCGCCACGGTGCTTGCCGTCTTGCGCACTGCGCCACCCGTTGAGCACCGGGTGACGATTCCCGAAGGGCTGACGGCACAACAGATCGAAGCCCTGCTCGACCGGGCGCCCGCGCTGAAGGGGCCGGCCGATCTGCCGGAAGAGGGATGGGTGCTGCCGGCGACTTACAATTATCTTTACGGCACGACGCGCGCTTCGATCATCGCCCGCGCCCATGCGGCGCTTCTCCGCACGCTCGCGACACTCTGGGACGGGCGAGACGCACATCTGCCATTTGCGACCAAGGATGACGCACTGATCCTTGCGAGCATCGTCGAGCGTGAAACCGCGATCCCTGCCGAGCGGCCACGGATTGCCGCCGTCTTTCTCAATCGCCTGAAGCTCGGCATGAGGCTGCAAGCCGATCCGACCGTCATCTACGCCGTAAGCGATGGGGCGGGTGTGCTGAAACGGCCGCTCCGGCCGGCGGACCTCGCGATCGCCAGCCCTTATAATACCTATCGCGTCGCGGGGCTGCCGCCAGGGCCGATCGATGCGCCCGGCATCGCGGCGATCACCGCCGTGCTGCATCCGGCGCCAAGCGCGGCACTCTATTTCGTCGCCGACGGGCTAGGCGGGCACGCTTTCGCCCGCACCTTATCGGGCCAGGAGCACAATATCGCGATCTGGCAGCAGCGCGTTCACGACGAAGCACAGCATTGAGCACGCGCGCCCCGATCTTGCGAACCTGTGGAGGGGTGTGCGGACCCACTGGATCTTCCCTGATGGGAGCGTGACGTCGGAGACTCGATTGAACAGGACCGGAGCCGTGTGATGGCCGCCAAGCTGCCTTACCGTGGTGTGTTTCCCGTAGTGCCGACCATCTTCACCGACACCGGCGCGCTCGATCTCGATGGGCAGCGGCGCGCTGTTGACTTCCTGATCGATGCGGGATCGGACGGCCTCAGCATCCTCGCCAACTTCTCGGAACAGTTCGTGCTATCGGATGAGGAACGCGAGGCCCTGACAGACGTGATCCTGCGCCACGTCGCCGGGCGCGTGCCGGTGATCGTGACGACGACGCATTTCGCCACGCATGTCTGTGTCGAGCGGAGCCGGCGCGCGGAGGCGGCGGGCGCGGCGATGGTCATGGTGATGCCCCCTTATCACGGCGCGACCATCCGCGTGCCGGAGCGCGGATTGTTCGATTTCTTTCAGCGCCTGTCGGATGCCATCCGCATCCCGATCATGATTCAGGATGCGCCGGTCGCGGGAACGCCCCTTTCAGCCGCCTTCCTGGCCCGCGCGGCACGTGAGATCGCGAACGTCGCCTACTTCAAGATTGAAGTGCCGGGTGCTGCGGCGAAGCTGCGCGAGCTGATCCAGCTTGGCGGAGAGACCGTGGAAGGGCCCTGGGACGGAGAGGAAGCAATCACCCTGCTGGCGGATCTCGATGCAGGCGCGACGGGCAGCATGACCGGCGGCGGCTATCCGGACGGGCTGCGCCCGATCGTGCACGCCTATCTGGCCGGCCGGCGCGACGAGGCGGTGGCGGGCTATGAGCGTTGGTTGCCGCTGATCAACTACGAGAACCGGCAGTGCGGCCTTCTTGCAGCGAAGGCATTGATGCAGGCAGGTGGCGTTATTGCATGCGATGCGCCGCGCCATCCGATCGCGCCGCTGCACCCGGAGGCGCGCAAGGGCCTCCTGGAGATTGCCCGCCGGCTCAATCCCATTGTTTTGCGCTGGGGGCGCTGACGAGGGCGGGAGCGGATCGCCCTG
>DASZQO010000112.1:0-11108 GCA_035549615.1 Acetobacteraceae bacterium | reverse complement strand
CTTGAGGGCGGCGAAGCCGCCGACGATTCCGAGCAGGAGAAGCGCGAGGACGAGGCGGAGCCGTCGCTCGATCAGCATGCGCACCGGCTCCCCCCAGCGGCCGAGGAGGAAGGCGATCAGGAAGAAGCGCCCGCCTCGCGTGGCGAGGCTCGCCAGCATGAAGAGCGGGAAGCTGAAGGAAGCCGCGCCCGAGGCAATGGTGACGATCTGGTAGGGGATGGGTGTGACGCCTTTCACCAGGATCACCAGCAGGCCCCCTTGCCGGTAGAGCGCCTGGAAGGTCGCGAAGGCATGGTCATAGCCGTAGAAATGGATCAGGGGACGGGCAAGGCGGGCGAGCAAGGCATAACCAATCAGGTAGCCGAGCGCGCCGCCGGCAACGCTGCCGACGGTGGCGATGGCGGCGAAGCGCCAGGCGCGGCTCGGCTGGGCAAGCGCCATGGGAATGAGAAGCGCATCCGGGGGCACGGGAAAGACGCTCGCCTCGGCGAAGGCGACCGCTGCCAGCCACCAGCCGGCGTACGGGCTGGCCGCGAGCGCGATCACGCGCTGGTACCAGCGCTCAAGCATGAAGCGGCTCCTCCGGTTCCGGGCGGGTCTGCCCATGCCATCCCCGGGCGGAAGGCGCAACCGCGGCGGGCGGGCTGGCCGTGGCCGCCAGGGCGCCGCTACACTGGAGGCTTCCACTTCAGAAGACGCCGGAGGAGAGCCCATACCATGAGCCACCGCCCGATCCGTGGGTACCGGCATCTCCACCCTTCTTCCATGTGAGCCGGGGGTTGTCCGATGTCATTGCCAGGAGAGGCGTTCCTCGCCGTTTGGAATGACGTGCCCGCGGAACTCGAGGAGGAGTTCAATGTCTGGTACATGCGCGAGCACATGCCGGAGCGCGTGGCCGTGCCGGGATTCCTGGGCGGCCGCCGCTACATCGCCTGGGAGCGCAGCTTCCACCGCTATTTCGCGCTCTACCCGACGCGCACGCTCTTGGTTCTGAACGGGCCGGACTATCTCGCGCGCCTCAATGCGCCGAGCCCCTGGACCCAAAAGATGTTTCCAAGGCTTCTCAATTATGTGCGCGGAGCCTGCCGGATCGTCGCCAGCCGCAGCGAGGGGGTGGGCGGCTTCATTGCCACCATCCGGCTTTCCCTCTCGGAGCCTGACCGCGGGCTCGAAACATCGGCGAGCATGGCGGCCGCGGCGGAGATCCACGGCCTCGACGGTGTGACAGGCGTGCATATCGGCGTTGTCGATCCCGAAGTCACTGGCGCACCGAGCGCGGAACGGCAACTTCGCACAGCCGAGAGCAGTTTCGATGCCGTGGTGCTGGTCGAGACGACGAGCCGCCATCGGGCCGAAGAAGCCATGCCGACGATCGAGGAAACCCTGACCGCACTGCCGAACATGGCGCCGAGCCGCGCCAGCGCGATCTACGGTCTTTCCCATCTCTTCGAGCCTTCGGGCTGAGCGAGAAGATTTTCCCAAGCTCCCATCAGGCCGCAATCGGCGGGCGACGCAGCGAGGATGCGGCGCAGATGGCTTGCGCGCATGATGATAGTTTCAAGTCATCATGCTCTATATATGTTTGTTTTTTTCGCCAATCTTTCAATTCTGGCGGAATCGGCGTCCCCACCTACATCCTGATCAAGATTGAGAAAGTTTCGGCATGTCGCGTGACAGGCCACCTCCGAGACGAAATCATGGAATTATGAACAAAAATTTATCACGCTCTCAACCGGTCAACCGGCAGGGCGCGATATTGCTCTCTCGAACGGAATGAGATCGCTGGCCTGCCCCCTCCCGCTCTCGATCACTGTTTCCTCGCGTGATTCAAGCCCTCGATCATCCTGCGCCAGGAAACAAAAGTGCATTTAGTACGGTTGGCCCTTTCATGATGACCTGCACCATTGACTTGAAAGATCGACTCTGTTGTTTACGATAAATTCAGTTTCAGTTACCGCCGTTGCCCAGCGACGCCTGAGGAGTTGCCGATGGTGCTCAAGAGGCCGAAATCAATAGCGCTGCCGCGGGCAGGCAAGCCGCATATGGCCGGGTGGCCGCGCGGCGCGACGGCGAGGGCGGTTTTCCCGTTCCGTTGCCAACGGCAGCGCGCCGCGACTCTTTGCCTGGCCTCAAAGGTGGGACGAGGGCCTTGGCTTTCCAGATCTTCATCGCCTGCGGCTGTGCTCCCTTTGTGGCGGCAGTCACATGCGGATCGGCGTGCGCCGTGCGACCAAGCCAATCGCGAAGGGGCGGCGCTTTCCCACGCATCGGCGTCATGTCTGCGCGCTCCGGATTCTAAAGGTAGGTCGCTGCCATGATCAGTGCCAACAAAGCCATCCAGTTTCGCGGCGAGGCGGCCAGCGAGCCGCTGGCGCAATGGTGCGGCAATGCGAGTATCGCCATCACCCCGCAGCCGCGCGTCCTTCTGGTCGATGACGACCCGACCATTCAGCACATGGTCGAGAATTACCTCGAAGAACACAATATGCGCACCATCCCTGCCTATGGCCGGCAGGATCTCTTGAAGCAGTTTGCGATTTCCGAGCCCAGTCTCGTGATTCTTGACCTCCGGCTGGGGCAGGATGACGGGCTTGACCTGCTTCGCGAGATCCGTTCGCGCTCCGAGGTTCCGGTGATCATTGCCAGCGGGCATCGCTGCGATGAAATCGATCGCGTCGTCGGGCTGGAGCTCGGCGCCGACGACTATCTGACCAAGCCCTTCAGCCTTCGGGAGCTGCTCGCGCGGGTACGCGCAGTGCTGCGTCGGCAGGAAGCGGTGCGGGCCATCTCGCCTCGTCGCACGGAAGCCGGTGGGTGGCAGTTTGGCGGCTGGCGGCTTGACCGGCGGTCCCGCCACCTTACCGATCCAGCCGGCGTGCCGGTGGCGCTGACGAAGGGCGAATATGCTTTGCTGATCGCCTTTCTCGAAGCCCCCCAGCGGCCGCTGAGCCGGGAGCATCTTCTGCAGGCGACCCGTGTGCATGAAGATGTGTATGACCGCAGCATTGATGTTCAGGTCCTTCGGCTGCGGCGGAAACTCGAATCAGACCCGAGCATGCCGCGAATCATTCAGACCGAGCGTGGGATCGGGTATGTGTTTGTGCTGTCCGTAGAGCCGATCTGACGCCTGTATGCTGAATGGCGCGCAGCGCCATCGGTTTTCGGGATTGGCATTTTTGCCGGGCGCCCGCCGGGAAGTTGTGGTGGCGATCTGCGAGGTTACAACGGTAACCTCGCTTACTGAGACTGGTGCCTTGCCCCACTCACTGTGCCATACGATCTTCCCCGCCAAGAAATGTCGGGAGAGGCCGATGCCGCTCGGAGCGAGGCTGCTCTGCGCCCAATTGCGATCGTCGTGACCCTGCGGGACAATTCCGCCCATGCGCCTCTGCCGATCCTGTGGCAATGGCGGACCCATGGGGGGTTCCGCGCCCGGAGCCGGCCCGTGCCCGCTTTCATGAAAGCTGGCACCCGCGGCCCAAGGCTGCGTGCGCACGCGGGATGGTTCATTCTCGTCGTGGTATTGGCGGCCACCGGAGCAGCCGCGCAGGTGCGCGACCCTCCCGCCGCCACGCTGCCAGCGGCCGCCGCTTCGGAGCCGATCACGCCGATCCCTCCGCCGCCGGCCGCCGATCCACGAAAGGTGACGCTCGGGAAGGAACTGTTTGACGATCCCCATCTCTCTGGCAACAACGAGCGCGCCTGCCTCTCCTGCCATGACACCAGCACCAACGGCGCAACCAGTAATAAATTTGACAAAGCGCTCGACGGGTCGCTGCTGCCGCTCCATACGACCACGGTCTTCAATGCCGCTCTCAATTTTCGCCTCGGCTGGGAGGGCCACTATCGAACGCTCGAAGCTCAGGCCGAAGCCTCATTGGACAGTCCTGCGCTCATGGGCACGAGCATCCGCAGGGTTCTGACCAAGCTGAACAAAGACCCCGGATTGGTGCGCCAATTCCGCGCGGCCTATGGACATGGCCCGGACCGTGCGAGCCTGCTCAACGCCATTGCCATCTATGAGCGATCCTTGCTGACGCCGGGCAGCCGTTTCGATCAATGGCTCGAGGGCGATCAATCCGCGCTCTCGAGCGAAGAGCTGCATGGATATCAGCTTTTCAAGTCGTTCGGCTGCATCTCATGTCATCAGGGTGTCAATGTCGGCGGCAATCTGTTCGAGCGCCACGGCATTTTCCATCCGCTTGCCGCGACGAAACCGGAGCTTGTGGTTGTCCCGAGCCTGCGCAACGTCGCCGTGATGGCGCCCTATTTCCAGGATGGCAGTGCAGCGACACTCCCCGATGCCGTGCGAAAGATGGCGCGTGCCCAGCTCGACCGGACGCTCACGGATCAGCAGGTCGACGCGATCGTCGCCTTTCTCAAGACGCTGACAGGAACTTACAACGGCGCGCCTCTGGTCGCCCCGCCTCGATGAGGCTGCCTCCCGCCCTGATCGGGATTCCGCTTCTGGTGGCGCTGCTCACCTGGATTGCCCTGCACGCCGTCAATGTCGATGCCGGTCAGTACGATCGCGCGCTCGCCGCGCTCGAACAGTTCACGAAAGCGGAGAATACGCTGCATCGCGACGTCCTGGCGGCGCGCATCGGCATTTTGCGGAACTACGATCCTCTGGTGCACGAAGTCGATGTGCTGGATGGCTCGCTCAAGCAGCTTCGCCAGACGAATGCCGGCGATACCGACACAATGGCCGCCATCAACCGGGTTGCGGCATCGGTTGCAGAGGAAGAGCGGCTGGTCGAGCAATTCAAGTCCTACAACGCTCTGCTGCAGAACTCGCTGGCTTATTTCGGGCTGTTCAGCAGTGAGCTGGGAGATGCGGACCGCAGCGGACGCCTGGCCCCTGCGGTCAGCCGGCTTGCCGCCGCGATGCTGCGATTCACTCTGGATACTTCGCCGGCAGCGGCCCATGAGGTGAAGGCAGAGCTCGACGAATTCGCGCGCCAATTTCCACCGACGGACTATCCCGACAAGGTGCAGGCATTGCTGGCGCATGGACGATTGCTGCACCGCATTCTGCCCGAGACCGACAGCCTCCTGCGGACCCTGGTCGTCCTTCCGCCAAGGCAGAATGAGGATGACGTCCACAACCTGATTGTGGGTCACGAAGCCGCTTCGCGGGTGACGGCGCATCGTTTTCGCGCCGTGCTCTACCTCATATCCCTGCTTCTGGTTGTCCTTCTGCTCTATCTCGGCCTTCAGCTTCGGACGCGGGCTGCGATGCTCCGGCGCCGGGCCGCGTTCGAACACGCGATCATCGCCGCTTCGATGCATATTCTTCAGGCAGGGCATCATGATTTCGCTTCCGCGGTCGAGCGGACACTCGGCGACATGGCCGAGTTTCTCGGCTCCGACCGTTCCTATTTTTTGCTCTCCGGCTCGCCGGCGAGGATGGTCACGTGGTCCAGGCCGGGGATGAGCTTTCCGGCCGGCTGGCCGGAAGAGGCCCCTGCGCTCGCGACGCGGTTCAATCCGGTTACGGAAGGCGTCATCCACGTCCCGTCCATGACGCAGCTTCCGCGCGGCCCAGAGAGGGATCTCTGCGAACGATTCGGGCTGAAAGGCTGGGCCTGCGCCTGGAGCGTGGATCAGGACGGTTCCCGCGCGCTTCTGGGATTCGACGCGCTGCGACAGCCCTACCGAGTCAATCCCGCCGGCGAGCTCAGCCTGCTGCGCATGGCGCTCGATACCGTCCTCAATGCCTTCCGGCGGCAAATGATGGAGCAGGACAAGGAGCTTTTGGAAACCCGATTGCAGCAGGCCCGCCGGATGGAGATTATCGGCGCGCTCGCAAGCGGGGTCGCGCACAATTTCAACAATATTATCGGCGCGATTCTCGGCTATGCCGAAATGGCGGAAGCGCAGTTGCCCTCGGATGGCCGAATCGCCCGCAATTTCGAGGAAATCCGCCGCGCCGGACAAAGAGCCCGCGAGCTTGTCGGCCAGATCCTCACATTCGGCCGGCGCCGCGACGTGCATCGCGAGCCGGTCAGTGTCGGCGCCGCGGTGACGGAGGCGGCATCCCTTCTGCGCGCCTCCCTGCCGCCCGGAACCGCCCTCATCATTCACGAAACACCGCCGGAGGCGGTCGTTCTCGCCGAGCCCGTCCAGCTGCAGCAATTGATCTTCAACCTCTGCACCAATGCCGCGCAGGCCATGAATGGCCACGGCGACATCATGGTGGAGACAAAGGTGCAGGAACTCCCCGAAGGGCGCTCCCTCAGCCACGGATATCTCCGGCCGGGACGATATGTGTGCATCTCCGTTGCTGACAGCGGCCCGGGCATCGATGATGCCACGCTCGGGCGGATATTCGAGCCCTTTGTTACCACGCGCGCGAATGGGAACGGCCTTGGCCTCACGACGGTGCGCGAGGTCGTCCGTGAGTACGGGGGGGCAATGAATGTCCAGAGCGCGCAGCGGCAGGGCAGCCGCTTCGAAGCCTGGCTTCCTTGCATCGTCGCGCCGGAAGCAGCTTTGGCCGGTGAAGCTCGGCAGCTTCAGCGTGGGCACGGCGAGACGGTTCTGGTGGTCAACGACAATCGCACGCAGTTGCTGAGAGATGAGGAAATCCTGGCCGTGCTGGGCTATGAGCCGGTTGGCTTCACTCGCGCCGATGACGCGCTGGCCTCCTGCCGGATGGCACCCGAACGTTTCTCCGCGGCGGTGGTCGGCCGCCTGGTCCCGGTCGGGGAGGCCACCGCGTTCGTGGCCGAATTGCATCGAATCCTGCCGGAGCTGCCCGTGATCGTGGCCATGGGATCGGTAGATCAGATCGATTCAGAAACATTACTGAGTGCCGGCTCGTTCGAAGTGGTGGGCCAGCCCTTTGCTCCCGCCGAAATGGCGGCGGCACTCGCACGCGCGCTCGCGGGCCCTGGGAAAGGTTCCCCACAGATCGTCTCCGCGGGTGATACGCCGGGAGCCCGCCCCTAGCGCATGATCGCCGGATGACCGGGCTTCAATCATTTGTCTGCCAGGAATGACCCGGTGGACAATGAATCTCGGTAATTTGCGAGATTTCACCGAATTCGTGCCGGCCTCCGTTGCAGCCGTCACGCGGTTCCGCTTCGTTGAAATCAAGATGTAGGGCGGTTCGCCCATTCTGGTGACGCCTTGCACGGGGCCGGGCGCGGGGCCGGGGCTGCCTCCGTCATCCTCGTCATCCAGAGACCGGCCGCGGGGAAACGGTCGGGACATTGCTGGAAACAAGACGGCACCCCGGCGTTCCATTCAACAAAGGAGAGAGCGGTGGCGGATATCTCATGGCCCAAGAAAACACGAGAGATGCACAACCATCATTTCAATTCATCGATCTGGAACGATTTTCGGTTCCGTGATGACGACATCATTATCGCGACCTATGGAAAGTCCGGCACGACCTGGCTTCAGCAGATCGTTGCCCAGCTTCTGTTCAATGGGGCGGAAAATCTTCCGGTCATGGATCTATCCCCCTGGCTCGACCTCAGGTTTCCGCCAGCGGATGTCAAGCTTGCGGAGATCGAGGCTCAGACCCACCGGCGTTTCATCAAGACCCATCTGCCCGTCGACGCGCTGGTCTATTCACCGCGGGCAAAATATCTCTATGTCGGCCGGGACGGACGCGATGTCCTCTGGAGCCTCCATCACCACCATATCAGTGGAAACGAATTTTTCTACGAGACGATCAACGACGCGCCCGGCCGGGTCGGGCCGCCGCTCGGCAGGCCGCTGGAATCGGTGCGGGATTATTTCCTCGCCTGGCTGGAACAGGATGGATATCCGCTATGGTCCTTCTGGGACAATGTTCGGGGCTGGTGGGATATTCGCAACCTGCCGAATCTTATGCTGCTGCATTACAACCAATTGAAGGCGGATCTCCCAGGCGAGATCCGCCGGATTGCCGCCTTTCTCGATATTGCGATCGATGAATCCCGCTTTCCCCTCATCGTCGGGCACTGCCAGTTCGACTACATGAAGGCGAATGCCGCCCGCGTGACGGGAGAGCGGATGGAAAAGATCTTCGACGGCGGCGCGAAGAGCTTCATCAACAAAGGCACGAACGGCCGCTGGCAGAGCGTATTAACCAAGGATGATTGCGCCCGTTATGAGACCCTCGCCAAGCAAAAGCTCGGGCCGGAATGTGCCGCCTGGCTCGCGCAAGCGCCATCCTAGGGCAATATCGCTTCCGGTGAATCGCGAAGTGATCCGCAAATCCAAAGGGCGGTCATGAAATTGGCCGAGAAAACAAAGCGAGAGCGCGATGGCCGAAAATCATCACGCTTCCGCGCCATGCCCTTTCCGGCTTCTTTCCTATGATCGCTCCCGCCCCTTCCGGCGGCGTGCGCCGCCAGAAGGGGAAGACACGCTTCAAGCCGAAAGAGCCTTCGGTTCCGTGCGATTCCGCTTGACGAGAAGCTTGTTGAGTGCGTGGAGATAGGCCCGGGCCGAGGCGACGATGGTATCGGTATCGGCGCCTTGCCCATCCACGAGCTTGCCGTTCTCCTCCAGACGAACGGTGACGCGGGCTTGCGCGTCTGTGCCTTCGGTGACGGCCCCGACAGAATAGAGCCGGAGCATGGACTCGTGGGGGAAGAGGACGCGGATGGCGCGGAAGGTCGCGTCCACGGGCCCGTCACCGGATTCGGTCGCGCTTCGCATCTCTCCATCCACCTCGATCTCGAGGCTTGCCGTAGGCCTGGTCTTCGAGCCAGCGTGCACGTCGAGCGAGATGAATCGGATCCGGTCGTGATCGCGCATCACCTCGTCATCGACCAGCGCGACGATGTCCTCATCGTAAACGACCTTCTTGCGATCGGCGAGCTCCTTGAACCGGCGGAAAGCATCGTTGAGCTGATTGTCGCCGATATCAGCATAGCCGAGCGCCCTGAGCTTGTCGCGAAATGCCGCGCGGCCCGAGTGCTTGCCCATGACCAGGCTCGATTTCGTCCAGCCAACGCTTTCGGGGGTCATGATCTCATAGGTCGCGGCATGCTTCAGCACACCGTCCTGATGAATCCCCGATTCATGGGCGAACGCATTGCGCCCGACGATCGCCTTGTTCGGCTGCACATCGAAGCCGGTGATGGTGGAGAGAAGCTTCGATGTGCGCAGAATATTCTCGGTGACAACGCGGTTGGCCACGGGGACCACGTCCCGGCGCGTGCGCAGCGCCATAACGATCTCCTCGAGGGCCGCATTGCCGGCGCGCTCGCCGATGCCGTTGATGGTGCATTCGACCTGGCGCACGCCGGCGCGGATCGCGGCGATGGTGTTGGCAACGGCGAGGCCGAGATCATTGTGGTTATGGGTGGAAAGAATGACCCGTTCGACGCCGGGCACCCGCTCACGCAGCATGGTGAAGATGCGGGTCAGATCCTCGGGCAGCGCGTAGCCGACCGTATCGGGGATATTGATGGTGGTGGCGCCCGCCGCGATCGCCGCTTCGACGCAGCGGCAAAGAAAGTCAGGCTCGGTGCGGCTTCCGTCCTCGGCCGACCATTCGACATCATCGGTGAAGCGGCGGGCGAGCGTGACCGAATTGGTGACCGCTTCGAGCACCGCCTCCGGCTCCATGCGGAGCTTGTATTTCATATGGAGCGGGCTGGTGCTGATGAAGCTGTGGATGCGCGGCCGCCCCGCCGGACGCACCGCCTCGGCAGCGCGGAGGATGTCCTCGCGGCCGGAACGGGCCAGCCCGGCGACGACCGGAGCCTCAGGTGACTTGAATTTCTCGGCAATCGCGCGAACGGATTCGAAGTCTCCGGGCGAGGCGATCGGAAAGCCGGCCTCGATCACATCCACGCCAAGCTCGGCCAGGGTCTCGGCAAGCCGGAGCTTCTCTGAGAGGTTCATTGAGAAGCCGGGCGACTGTTCGCCGTCACGCAGCGTGGTGTCGAAGATGATGACGCGATCCTCGGCGACGTCACCAAAGCTTGGGTGATGGATGGCAGGCATGGCGGGGACTCCTCGGGTTTGTTACGATGGCGACTTCAACCCCTGAACGATGCCCAGGCCCCACGGCCTGCAGCGTTACGCCCAGGGGGAAATAAGTCGCGTGCTAAGCCGGAGGAGGAGGCCGAGGGCAGCCAGGCGCACAGCCCCGCGCGCGCATCGGCACGGCAGGCGGGCCAAACAGAATGCACCTCGAACCATGAAAAAACCATAGCCATCCCAGGCCGCGCGCGCAAGGCCCGCGTAACGGGGGCCGTAACGGGGGCACGGTATGGCGTGAAGGCTAGACTTCCTGCGCGGCTCTATTCTATCTCCCCCAGCCTCTCTCCCATGGCTGGGACCGGAGATGAGGGGGGCTGCAAATTTGCTGCAACACCCGCCGCTTTTCTGCCGAACTTCGCAGCGATAGCCATGCCCTTGCCGCCACGACTGCCGCCCACATCCAGCAAGTCCGCCGTGCCAAATCTGCGCGCCTCTCCCTTGCTTGCCGCCCTGCTGGCCGCCTCCATGCTCGGCCTTGGCGGATGCAGCGGGGACTATTCCCCCAACACCTATGCCGCGGCAGCCGCCCAGCAGGCGAATGCGGTGACGCGGGGGGTGGTCATCGGCGTGCGGCAAGTCATGATCACGCCGGATGGAACGGTGGGCGCCGTTACCGGCGGGGCGGCGGGCGGGGTGGCCGGCTCGCAGGTTCCGGGCGGCGCCGTCGCTTCGGCCTTTGGCGCCATCGGCGGCTCGCTGATCGGCGGGATCGCCGGGAGCGCCGCTCAACGCGCCGCCGAGGACACCAAGGCCTGGGAGTACATCGTTCAGCAGGCGGACGGAAAGCTCGTGTCGGTGACCCAGACCGACCGCACACCGCTCGCCATCGGCACTCATGTGCTGGTGATCGCCGGCAAGCAGGCGCGCGTGGTGCGGGATTACACGGTGGCGCTGCCCGCCCCCCCGTCAAAAGCCGCAACAGAGACCGAGCCGGCGCCGGCCCCCATCATCGTCATGCCGCTCGCTTCCTCGCCGGCACAAGCGCCGGCCACGCCGACGCAAGCCGCCGCGGCGAATGCCCAAACGCCGCAAGGCGCCGTTCCGGCGCCCGCTCCGGGCTCCGCCCCCAGCGCAAACGACGCGCCTTCACCCGACGCTTCTTCACCCGCGCCTCA
>DASZQO010000111.1:0-1826 GCA_035549615.1 Acetobacteraceae bacterium | reverse complement strand
CTGAAGATAGAACGCCTCATCAAACAAGCCGCTGCGGCTTATGAGAAGCTCGTCCCGTCGTCCGCGGAAGTATCGTCGCAAGGTGCCACGCACCCCTGAATTCCGGGATTTTGCCTGCGTCGGCACGGAGCGCCTGAGCTTCTCGTAATCCTCCCGGAGCTGCTGCAATTCAGCCTCAAGCTGCGCCATCCGCTGCTGGGCCAGCGCATTCTGAGCCTTGATCTGTTCCCCGCGGCGCCGCGCGCTGTACAGGACATCCTCAGCTTTGCGCCGATATCGGGCGGCCCTTTTCTCATGGTCGGCCGCCACCTTCCTGATATCATCCATCCTTTCCGCCACGGTCTTTCGCAAGGCCGCCAGCTCTTTTTCCTGTTCCTCCACCTGCCGCCTGAGCGCCGAGATTTCCACACATCGCGGGTCGGCTTCCTCCCGCAACTCCGTCTCCTTGAAGTCAGCGGGCATCAGCGCTCGACCCTATGGGGACAAAGAAGGGCACCAACCCAAGCGGGATATCGCTTATGCCGCACGAATGGCATGGCGTTTTCCGCCATCCTGGGGTACGCATTCCCAACAGAAGGCGGAGTAACCGGTGAGAGAACCGCCGGGCGCGCAAGGAAACGATCCGCAAGACGACCAATTCCGCCGCCAGCCCCCGGGCACCCCCAAGGCGCCGCAAGAAAAACCATTCCGGCCTTCTCCCGAAGCGAAAAAATGACGCATCAGCAACCATAAAGTGTGAAGCGAAACACTTGCAATGCCAAGCTCGCCTGAGGTACCGCGGGCTCAGCGTGCCAGGATCCAAAAACCCTGCGGCGATGGCGGAAGGGAGAGGAAGCCTTAATGACCGGCAAGAGCAATCGGCAGCGAACCGAAGTCGCGGGGGCCGATACATCGGCGGCCGATCGCACACCTTCTCCGAACATGCTTCTCGATCGCCTCGGTCCGCTCACCGCGCTCGGCCAGGAAGCGACAAGCATCCACACAGTGCAGGATGCCGTCCGGAAGGCTTCCGGAGAGCCACGCCTGGCCGGCGGGCCGGCCCTTGTCCGCCCGCCGGAGCTCGGTGCCACAGCCTCCGAACGCAGGCATGAGGCGGCCAAGCATCTCAAGCTCGGTGCCACTCTTCTCGCCGCCGGCAAGCCGCGCCAGGCGATCGCCGCGTTCCGCCAGGCGATCCTGCTCGATCCTGAAAACCCGGTTTCCCACCATGATCTCGGTCTCGCCTGCGCGCGCTCCGGCCGCACGACTGAGGCGATCGCCGCGTTCCGCGACGCCATCGCCCTCAAGGAGGATTATCCTTCAGCACATTACAATCTCGGCCTCGCCCTGGAGGAAGGCCGGGACGACATGGGGGCGATCAAGGCTCACACCCGCGCCGCCGAGCTTTCCCCCACGATGGCCGATGCTCATGAGCGGCTTGGTGCTCTTTTCGATCGATGCTCCTGCCCCGCCGAAGCGATCGAGAGTTACGAACGCGCCGCCGCCGCAAAGCCAAACTCGACCACCGGCCGGCTTGCCCGCGCCGAGGCCCTGCGCCTGCGCGGCGATCTCGCCCAGGCCGAAAAATGGTTCCTCCGCGCCATCGCCCGCGATCCCGCCAATGCGTACGCTCTGCGCTCTTTCGCCATTTTCCTCACCAATCTCGGGCGGATGGGCGAAGCCGCCGACTGGCTCATGCGCACCCTCGCCCAAGACCCAACAGATGTGCTCGCATTTTACAATCTGACGTCGGCCCGGAAATTCGTCGCTGCCGACCGGCCGCTGGTCATCCGGATGGCGGAGCTTGCCGAGGCCAAGGGCCTTTCCGAAAATTTCAAAGAGCTGCT
>DASZQO010000110.1:0-26070 GCA_035549615.1 Acetobacteraceae bacterium | reverse complement strand
CTGCCTGCGGTATTCCGGCCCATGCTCCGCCCTCGTCCACCGCACCCGCAATGGCGAAGGGGGCATCGCGCCATGAATCGCCTGCACGCGCACGTCTCCGTCGATGGCATTGCCCGCCGATCCGCGCGCGAACCTTGCGATCTCAGCGCGCAGTGGCGCGAGCCGCCTGGATCACCTGGGCATCCAGATAAAGACGCGCGAGGAGCTCAAGGGTGTTCATGCCCGGCTGCGTCAAGCCGGCCGTCCGATTCTCGAAGAGGGTGCCAGCACCTGCTGCACGCCCGCCCGAGAGTCGGGGACATGAGCGGCCGGACTTACAATGTGCTGTTCCTTCGGGCGGCCGCACCGAGCCGCAGCGGCGCAGCATCCAAGGTGATCGCCCCGCCGTCAAAGGCGGCTACCACCCGAAGGCTTTCAACGGGTGCAACTTCGAACAGTTCCGGGCCGTCCGCTGCCTGCATTGGCCCTTCGTTCCGAGAACAACCGCGTCTACCAACCCGACTCTCGGAATCCACGCCCCGATGCGCCCGCTTCGATGAGAATTGGAGGCCAATCACGTCGGACCCGTCAGCCCCGCGCGGCGGTATGAAATCTTCGCGCCTCCTGCATCCGATTGGCCTGGTGGTGACGATACGTAGGTGCGGTCAACTTGGCCGCACATCTCGGGGAGACAGTCAATGGAGCGCCGCTACGCAATCGCCGCCGCATTTCTCCTTGCCGGCATGACCGGCCCGGTGTTCGCCGCCAATATGCCGAGCACAATGTCCGACTCGACCATTATGGTCGGTGATGCGCCGATGTATCCTTCCCACAACATCATCCAGAACGCCATTCACTCCGCGGACCACACCACCCTGGTCGCAGCCGTAAAAGCCGCCGGCCTCGTCAGCGCCCTGGAAGGCACGGGGCCGTTTACCGTGTTCGCCCCGACCAACGAGGCCTTTGCGGACCTGCCGACGGGCACGGTGCAGACTCTGCTCATGCCCGCGAACAAAGCAGAACTCGTGAAGATCCTGGAATATCACGTTGTTCCAGGCGAGTACAACACGACGAAGATCCGCTCGATGATCATCGCGGGGGGCGGCAAAGCCACCTTGAAGACCCTCGAGGGTGAACCGCTCACATTGGAAATGAACGGCTCGAGCAACATCATCGTTAGGGACGTGAAGGGTGATGTCGCCGACATCACCATCGCCGACGTTACCCAATCGAACGGCGTGATCCAGGTGATCGACCACGTTCTCATGCCATAACTGACCTCCCCAAAACCCGCGCCCTGCGGCCGGCAGTCGCAGGGCGCTATGTTTTGCCCCCCGCCTGCCGCCGCCTTTATTCCACCCGTGCCAGTCGCCCCTGATACAGCACCGGCCCGGTCGGCTTGCCCGTGGGTGAGCCACCTTCGGGTTCGAGGCTGATCATCAATTCGGTGGCATTTCCGAGCGTCGTCGCGGTCAGCACGCGCTGGCCGCTAGGCGGCAGTAATCCGAGTGCCATTGGCGTCTTGGCACCAGCCGGCAGGGCCCACAACTCGAGCGCTTTGCCCTCCGCAACGCTGACCGGGGCAAGCGCTCGGATGAGAAGCGAGCCGTTCGGCTGTATTTCCGCCAAGAACACCGGACCCGCGGCATTGGTCGGCACAATGGTGCCCATCACCCTCGGGGTCTGAGCCGGCCGGACGATCAGCAGTCCGGCCAAGACTGCGGCGAGCGCAACCGCACCCGCCGTGGTCAGCCGCCAGAATCCAAGACTTCGCCAAATTCGGGCGAGCCGCGCTCTGCCTGGGACAACGTCTCCCTCGGCTGAGGTCGACCACGCCGAAGCCTCGATTCGGGCCCAGACATCGGCCGGCGGCACAACCGGAGAAACCAGGCGGCCCAGTGGCGCCAGGCGTTGTTCCCACTCCGCAATCGCACGGGCCAGCAGCGGATCCGACAGCGCGGCGCGAGCCAGCGCGCGTGCAGCCTCGGGATCCAGTGTCCCGAGCACATACTCCGCCGCCTGCAAATCCCGATCCTCGCTGCTTTCGGTCATTGCTCAAGACATTCCCGAAGCTTCCGAAGTCCTCGACGAATCGCCGATTTCACCGTACCGAGCGGCAGTTTGAGCCGCGCTGCCAACTCCGAATGGGAAAGGCCTTCCACAAACGCCAGCACAATCAGTTGCCGGCGATCCTCTTCAAGCTGGCCAAGACAGCTCCGCAATGCCTGACCTTCCTCGCTGCTGGCCAGAATCTCCAGCGCGTCAGGATCGAACCCGGGCTCATCCGCTGGCTCATAGCTGGAAACCTCGCGGCGACGGCTGCGCACGATATCGAGCGCCCGGTAGCGCACGAGGCTGACCAGCCATGCCTCTGCGTTGCCGCGCCCGGGGTCGAACCGGCCCGCCTGCTTCAGCACCTGCATGAATGCATCGTGCAACGCATCCGAAGCCAAGTGTGAATCCCTGGTGATCCGGAGCGCCACTGCGAAAAGCCGGGGCGATTGCAGGTCGTACAGGCGACGCAGCGCAGAACGGTCCCCGCCGGCGATCCGATGCAGCAGATCCGCAAGCGGTGCTCCGTTTGCTCCGCCGGCGCGGGCAGTCTCTTCTTGCCGTCGCAGCACGCCTTCTTGCATCAGAGGCTGGCCTGGGCCCCGCTCAACCAATGTCGCATGATACGGGACTGCTGCAGCGTCCCGCAAGCCAAAGCGCTCACGAACAAGCAGAACCAACATCGAAGCAACCAGCATGATCCAGCAGAAATACGGGCCAGCCTTGTTACCGGATGCCATTCAGGCGTGCAGTACCGTGGGCTGCACCCATCAAATCGGGAAGAGCTTAATCACCGCCGCGGCAAGGGCGTGCAGTACGTGCTCGAATGCTCGGGTGCTGCGGCGGCACTCAACGATGCGGCGCGGATGGTCACACGCGGCGGGCGGATCTGCCTCGCCCCCTTTCCGCATGGGCTGGTATCAGTCGATCTCGCCTATATCGTGCGCAACAACATCTCCGTGTTCGGCATCCGTGGCGCGGGCAAAAGCGCGACCCACCGCGCCGCGGCGCTAATGAAGCAAAAACGCTTCAATGCCAGCCTGATCCATACGCATACTTTCTCCCTTCCTGACCTGCCGATGGCAATCCAATACGCGCGCGAGCGAATCGAGGACGCGATTAAGGTCGTTGTGAAGGTGCATTAGAGGGTCTTTTGACCTTCTCCCAAGCCCGACGCGGTAAGTGAAGACAAGAAATTGTTCTTTCTTGAAAGAAAGAATCAAAGAACTTTTTCCTTTTATTTGGAGTCCCCGGCCGGCGCCTGATCCGGAAAACGGGAAAAAGTCTCTTTTGCTTCTTCTTTCTGATACTCTCTTGAACAGCATAAAACTTTCCAGAGCATATCTCCTGATTCCCATTCCACGGATTTCGCAATCAGGACGTGGGCGTCCTTAGCCGCTCGGGCCGTCCTGTGGCTCGATGGTGGACTTCAGCTTGGCCACGGCACTGGCCGGCGCCGACAATATGACGCGGCCCGACCGCGCGCCGAGCGCGTCCATGGCGATCGCCATGGAAAAATGCGCGAGCAGGATCGCGCTGCAATGGTCGAGCCGGGCGGCCGCACCGGCGATCAGGCGATTGTGTCCGGCAAGGTCGCCAGCCGCGAGGGCTGCGCGCGCCCCGGGCACCAGGAAAGTTTCGAGTGTCGCGGCCGATCCCTGCCGGCGCGCGAGATCACGGAATTCCTCCTCCATCGAGGCGACCGCGGGCGCGAAGGTTGCAAGCATGCCAATCCGCCCCCCAATATCCAGTGCCGCTTCGAACATGGCTTCGTTGGGTTTCAGAACGGGGATTGACAAGGCACGCGCTGCGGCTTCGATCCCTTCGCCGAACGCCGAACAGGTGAACAGAACGGCATCCGCCCCCGTTCCCGCTGCGTAGGAAGCAAGCGCCACCATCCGTTGCGACAGTTCGGGGGTCAGCCTGCCAGCGGCCTCGCGATCGGGCGCGAGCGAATCATCGAGCAGATTGGTTCGCCGAGCCGTGGGCCACAGCGCCTTGAAGGCATCCTCGACGGGCTGCATGGCGGCCTGCACGGCATGGATCAATGCTATTCGTGTCATGGAAAACTCTCAGCAGCGATCGAGGTTGCCGCGTTCAATGCCTGCCACCGGAAACAGGGAGACATCGTCGCGGCCTTGCCGGATCAGTCTCATCCCAGCTCGGCATCCGCCGGCACATCGGCCGGTCGGATGCCGGCAGCCATCTCGTAGCAGCGCCGGGATGCGAGCAGATGCTGGCTGCACAGCCGCACAAGGCTTGCCACATCACAGGCCTCGATCGCCTCGATCATCAGCCAATGCTCCCGCCGCGATTGCTCGAGATAGCCGGGATAGGTCAGGCAGTAGAACCGGATGCCATGGGTTCGCAGCGCAAACTGCTTGATGGCCTCGGCGAGGTAGCGGTTGCCGGTCTTGGCGAACAGATGCTCGTGGAATTCCACGTTGGAACGGAATACGAGGCCGAGATCCCCGCTCGCGACCGCCTTGTCGTGCACGGCCTGAATGCGCCTGAGATCGTCGAGATCGGCCTTGGCCATCGGCATCGGCACAAGGCGGGCGGCCTCCGTCTCCAACAGATCGCGGACCACATAGAGCTGCTGAATATCCTCGGCTGCGTAGGCGCGGACCATGGCGCCGCGATTGGGAACGCGCTCGACCACGCCCATCCGTTCGAGAGCCGCGAGGGCCTGACGGATCACATGGCGCTTCACCGCGAAGCGGCGCATCAGGTCGTCCTCGACCAGCCTCTCGCGGGGGTGGAGCTGTCCGAGAACAATGTCCTGTTCCAGGGCGGCGACGACGGGGCTGAGCGCATCGGCGTCCTTGCGGCTTGCCGAACCGCGCCGGGTACTGCCTTCCTCCTGAATGCGAACGCCCGCTACCATTCCGTATCCTCAACTATCCCGTGCGCCAACCCGCTCTCCTCTGCACGGATCACACCACGCCGGCCAGCGGCGCGCCCGTGAAGTGCGCCAGCAGGTTTTCGACGACCATGGTCTCCATCGCCAGCCTGGTGTCCTCAGTTGCGCTCGCCCGATGGGGCTGGAGCACCACGTGATCAAGCGCCAGCAGGGGCGAGGGCACATTCGGCTCGTCGGCGAAGACATCCAGGCC
Organism: Acetobacteraceae bacterium; assembly: GCA_035549615.1. GTDB lineage: Bacteria > Pseudomonadota > Alphaproteobacteria > Acetobacterales > Acetobacteraceae > JAKAWQ01. The sequence goes on along the minus strand of DASZQO010000110.1, from coordinate 20,923 downwards.
CGCGCCACCGAGCCGGCGCTCGACGAGGGCCTCGACCAGGGCTTGCTCATCAACGAGGCTGCCGCGGGCAACGTTGATCAGCATGCCGCGAGGGCCGAGGGCCTCAAGCACCGCCCGATCGACAATGCGGTGCGATTGCGGCCCACCGGACGCCGCCAGGACAAGCGCATCGCAATGCTTTGCCAGGGCAAGCACCGTCGGCACGAACGCGTAGGCCACATCGTCGAACGGGCGGACATCCGTGTAGCGGATCACTGCCCGAAAGGCCTCCAGGCGTGCGGCGATGGCCCGGCCGACGCGCCCCAGCCCGACGATTCCAACACGCATCCCCGTCACCTTGCGCCCGAGCGGCAGCGCGGAGCCCGGCTGCCAGCGCCCTTCACGCACGAAACGGTCTCCCTGACAGAGGCGGCGGGCACAGGCCAGCAGAAGCGCCAGGGCGAGATCGGCGACATCGTCGGTCAGCAGGTTCGGGGTCGTCGTGACCACTATCCCCTTTCGACGGGTCAGTTCGAGATCGATGGCATCGGTTCCAACACCGCGAATCGACACGATCCGAAGCAGGGGGAGATTCTCGACAATCGCGCTCGGCGCGCCCTTGGCGCCCGAAGTCGCGATCGCGACGATCCGCGATGCGCCCCTTTCGAGCGAGAACCCCGGATCATCGGACCGCTGCACTTCGAAACTGTCCGCGAGCCGCTCCTCGATGGCAGGAATGAAGCGATCAAGCAGCAGAAGCCCGGGTTTCCCGGAGGGAATGTTCCGGCCCATCGTTCCTATCCGATCGTTGTCGTAACAAAACCGACTCCCGGCAGTTGCGCCTCCACCTTCGTGGGTGGGGTCACGAATTCGATTCCGGTGAGCGATCCCGTTGTCACGATCGTGCCGGCGCGAAGGCCACCGAACGGACGAGCCCCCACATTGGCAAGCCAGATGAGCAGGCGAAGCGGATCCCCGGCGGGGTTGCCCCCGGCGACCTCGACCGCCACCTTGCCGTCGATCGACAAGATGGCTTTCTGCGACAGGACCTTGATATTTTGCCAATCCTTCCGGCCTGCCCCGACGATGAGCGCACCGTGATTCAGCTGATCGGCCACATGACTGAAACGATCCTGCGAGGCCCACGCGGCGAAGCGCGTATCCGAAACTTCGATGGCCGGATGGACGGAGCCGATCGCCGCGATCAGCTCTTCTGGCCCGTAGTCTCGACCGTGAGGTGGCAGATCAGCGGAGAACCGATAGGCGATCTCCGCCTCGATACCCAGCAGATGAAACATGGCGGCGGGAAGCTCCGCCCCGGATTCGAACAGGGTCGCCGCGGCGATCGCCGCGCAGGCCGGCTGGGCATCCGGACTTGGTGCTCCCACTTTCCAGGCCGCGATCGGGCCAAGCTCCGCGAGAACGCGGCTCTGGATCGCATAGGATTGCTCCAGGGATCGCGGACGGCAGGCCTCGGGAAGAGAGGGAAGCCAGCTGCGGTGGCGGCGCGCTTCGAGAAGAGCCAAGACCGCCTGGTCGATGGGCTCGGGCGGCATCATGCGGGCCTCATGCCGCGAATCGTTTCCGCCAGCCGAGGCCGGCGAGCGTTTCCGTCGCAGGGCGATATTCGCAGCCGACCCAGCCGGCGTAGCCCAGCGCATCGATCCGCCGAAACACGTAGTCCCAGGCGATTTCACCCGTACCGGGCTCGTTGCGACCCGGAACGTCGGCGAGCTGCATGTGGGCAATCAACGGCATCAAGCTCTCCATCCGCCGCGTCACGTCGCCTTGCGCGACCTGGCAGTGATAGATGTCGAACTGCAAGCCGACCCGCTCGCGCCCGATCGCTTCAATGACTGCGGCCCCCTCCTCCTGGGTGCGAAGGAAAAAGCCGGGCACATCGCGGTGATTGATGGGTTCGAGGACGAGCCTGATCGTGGCTGGCAAAACCTGGTCCGCCGCCCAAGCGACGTTCGAGATGTAGGTGGCGGCGGCGATATCACGATTGAGATCGGGCGGCACGATTCCCGCCATCAGATGAACCAGGCCGCAATCGAGTTCCGTTGCGTAGTCGAGCGCCTTCCTGACGCTGTCGCGGAACTCCTGACGGCGCGAGGGAATGCAGGCCATTCCGGAAGCGCCGCCCGCGGGGGTATTGAACAGCACCTGCTGCAAATCGCAGGCCCGCAGCCGGGCGCGAAGCGAGGAGGCGGGATATTCATAGGGCGAGGCATATTCGACCGCGCGGAAGCCGGCGCGCGCTGCGGCATCGAACCGATCCAGGAACGGCAGCTCGGTGAAGAGCCATTTGAGGTTGGCGCAGAAGCGCGGCATGTCGCGATCCTTGAGCTTGTTCGTTTGAAATAAGAAATGAGGTGGGCACGATCAGCCGCTGAATTCGCTGACGCAAAATCCCGCGCGATGGTCGGTGGTGAATACCAGGCCGTTGCTGTCAACGAAGACGTCACACATCTGGATCACCGGCTCCCGGCCCGGTTCCGCATCCGCCATCCCGAGCGGTGGCGGAACGAGCGCTCCGACTTCGACCGGAGCATATTTGTCTCGGATATCGAACACCCTGAGCCCGGCATTCTGGTAGGTCGCGAAGATGAGTTCCGAGCTGACAAAGGAGCCAGGCCGGTTCTCATGGATGTTGTGCGGTCCGAAATGGCCGCCTTTCGCCTTGTAGTCGGCGTCTTTGGGCGCGGGAAAGGTCGAGATGCTGACCGGGTTCGACCGTTCCCGGATATCAAACAGCCAGATCGGCTTATCGCCATCTTCCTGATGATCAAGCACAGCCTCATCAACGACGACGAGCAGATCGCGATCGGGCAATGGCAGCGCATTGTGGGTTCCGCCACCGAACGGCGGAGCCCAGCTCTTGTGCACGATCATCCGGGGGTGGCTGCGGTCCCCGACATCGACCACCACGAGGCAGCCATCTCTCCAGCTGCAATAGGCGGTGTCGCCGTGGACGATCGGGTGATGAAGACCGTAGCGGCCGTACTCCAGCGGCCAGTTCGGCTCTTCACCGGCGGCCCGGTTCATGCCGGGCAGCCAGAACCGGCCGACAAGCTCGGGCTTGGTGGGGTCTCTGACGTCAATCGTGATGAGAATATAGTCGGTAAAACCGTCGATCAATGCCGATGCGTAGGCCCACCGGCCGCCGACATACCAGATGCGGTGAAGCCCGGTTCCCTCAACCGGCATGAAGCCGATCTGGCGCGGCTCATCGGGCTTTGAAATGTCCCACACGCTCATCCCCGCCGTCCAGGTCCGTTCCCTGGTTGGGCCGGTGTCGAACCCCGACGACTTGCCCTTATAGTAGCTCCTGTCGTCGGCAAACGCCGGCAACGCCTTCATGTCTCTGGCATTGACCACCAGCAGCAGATCATCATGTGCCTGGAGGTGAATATTCCAGGTATGGCGCGGGGCGGCGATGAACCTGACCGGGCGAGGACGGCGAGGATCCCGCACGTCTATGATCGTAAATCCGCCGGAGGACATGTGGCCCACATAGGCATAGCCGCGATGCACCATGAGCTGATTGCCATCGGGGCGTCCGCCTTGGTCGGTGAAGCCGATCAGGCGCATGTTGCGAGCGTAGGCTGGAACAGGAAGCTCCTGGCTTGGCATCAGAATTCTCCAGACTTCATCTTTTCAGATCCTCATCGGGCTTGCGGGCGCCGCCCATAATCAGCGACACGATTTCGTGTTCCGTCGTGTCCTTCGTTCGAAGCTCGGCCGCTTTCCTGCCGCGATGGAGGATGGCGATCCGGTCCGTGACGGCGAGGACATCCAGGATATTGTGGGTGATATAGATGACCGCGATTCCTTCCGACGCGAGCTGGCGTGTCAAGCTCAGGACCTTGCGCTGCTCGGGCACGCTGAGCGCCGCGGTCGGCTCATCGAGGATCACAAGTTTCGCTTTCCATCGGATCGCCCGAGCGATCGCGATTGCCTGCCTCTGCCCCCCCGAAAAGCCATCCACGTGCATTCGCAGCGATGGAATATGGATATCGAGCCGCTCGAGACACTCCCGGAGATCATCCTCCATGGCTTTGTCGCGCATGATGCGCAGCAAGCCCTTGAAGGGGCCCCAGCTCAGCTCGCGACCGATGAAAAGATTGGCGGCCGGATCGAGATTCGGGATAAGGGCAAGATCCTGAAAGACAGTCTCGATCCCGAGGGAACGGGCGACCGAAGGCGAAGAGATGACGACTTCCCTGGCTTCGCAACGAAGGGTGCCAGCGGTGGGCTTGTGAACGCCGGAAATGGTCTTGATAAGAGTGGATTTGCCAGCCCCATTGTCACCGAGCAAGCCCAGAACCTCGCCGTTCATGATGTCAAGATCGACACCGGCGAGCGCCTGGACGCTGCCAAATCTCTTGTATAACCCGCGAATCTCCAGAAACGGTGTCATCATGCCGGCCATTCCGGGCCACTTGCATCGGGGCGCGCTTGTTGTTGCATAAAAGAGACGATTTCGCAGTGTGCCATGATGCGCTACTTCAGAACCCGGAGCTTGCCGCGCTGGATCGAAAGCATGACCGCGCCGACCAGCACCGCCCCGGTCATGACGATCTGAACATTTGTCGAGATGCCAAGGATGATCATCCCGTTGGCCAAAGTGCTCATGACCAGGCTCCCGACGATCGTGCCGAGAATTGACCCGCTGCCGCCCGTCAGCGATGTCCCTCCGATCACGACGGCCGAAATCGCCGTAAGCTCGAAGCCGGTACCCATGGTTGGGGTTCCGGCGCCGACTTCGGCAGTCAGAATGCCTCCACCAAGGCCGGCGAGCGCGCCAGAAAGCGTGAAAACCGCGACCTTCAGACGATCGACGGGCAGACCAAGCATCTTGGCTTTTTCCTCGTCCCCGCCGACCGCAAGGGTGTAGCGCCCGAAAGCCGTCTTGAGCAGCAGAAATGACGCGGCCAGCGCGAGGACGACCACGATGAGAAAGGGGCCCGGCGCATTGCCGATCGCGGTGAACAGCCCCGTTGGCGGAAGATTGACGGGAAACCCGCCGCTGATGATGATGGTCAGGCCTCGAGCGACGGAGAGCATGCCGAGAGTGACGACGAAGGAGGGAACGCCTCCGTAGACAAACAGCAATCCATTGATCAGGCCAATGATCGCCCCCAGAAATGGCGTGATGAAAAAGGCGAGCCCACCCACAAACGTGCTCGCCATGGCGGCCAGCATGCCGACAAGGGCCATGCAGGAGCCGACCGAAAGGTCGATGCTTCCTATGATGATCACGAATGTCATTCCGATTGCCACAACGCACTGAACCGCGCTGTTTTGAAGAATGACCTCGAAATTGTTCGCGGTGAGGAAGAGGCTAGGAGCCGTCGCGCCGAAGAAGGCAATCAAGGCCACGAGCGCCGCATAGGCCACATAGGGCGTCAGCCGCTCCAGGAGGCTGAGCTGCACCGCTGTCGCGACACTTGCGACCGCAAGCTCTGGTTCCGCACGCTCGTTGGCCGTCTCAAGCATTTTGCCGCGTCTCCGACACTCACGCCCGTCAAAGATCGGGCGGGCCGCTCACACGCTGAGAATCGACCCGCCCATCAAGATCACTTTAGAAGCAGCGGTGGAACTTGCGTTGTCGTCGTCGGATTGAATGTCAGCATGTAATGCTTGATGTCGATCGGCGGCTCAGAATCGAGATATTCTTTTTTGAATGTTCCGAATCCGGCTGCGTCGACCCCGAGATCCTCAATTTGCGAGAACTGCGCGAGCGGCGGATGGCCGTGCAATGCATCATAGGCGATCATTTCGGCGAACCCGAGTTCCACCCAATGGCCGCCGAAATCATAGATGTAGTTGGTATGGCCGTTGACGAGGGCAAGCGCGTCCTTGTCGAGATCCATGGCGCCGATCTTGATTTCATCCTGGCGGCCCGCCTGCTTGATAGCGCGATAGGCGCCGAGACAAAGCGCGTCGTTGTAGCACCAGAGGCCGTCTATCGTGCCCTTGGGATGGGCAGACAGAAGATTTTGCATTGCCGCGTAGCCATTCTCCTCCGATTCGAGGACGCCGACATACTGGACAAGCTTGACGCCTTTGTCCGACCACGCTTTCAGGGCCTCATGGAGTCCCTGCACCCGCGTTTGATTGTTGGGATCTCCAGGCGTGCCGCCGATCGCAACCAGGTTCCTGACGCCGTGGGCGAACAGGTAATTCGCGACGGCTCGTCCAGCGGCCACGTTATCGGGCCCGATGAACGTCAGATAGGGCGCATCTGGGTTCTTGGCCGGAAAACCAGGATATCGGTCCGCGACGATAATGGGAATTTTGGCCCGGTTGGCGAGGCGTATCGCGGAGCGCGCATCGGCGGTTGAAACCGGAACAAAGATGATCGCGTCGACATGACGTGAAATCAGCGATTGCACATCGGCCAGCTGCTTATCCTCTTTGCCTGCGGCGTCTATGACCAGCAGCCGGATATTGAGTTGTTTGGCCACATAGTCGGAGTAGTTGGTGATCATCACCCAGGACGGATCGTTCAGATAGGGCACGGAAGCGCCGATCGTGATTGGCTGCTCATCGGCCAGCGCGGGGCGGCATTGGACGCCCACGATACCCCCCAGAGCAATGAGTCCGGCAGCGATCTTCGCAAAAATACGGCGTCGTCTTCCCACTCTGGTCATGGAGTCCCTCCCAACGCCGTTCTCTAGGCAGGCTAAGGGCCTGCTGCGGCGTGAAGGAGCCATACAGCCACCGCTCAAATTCGTCAATATGATTATTAATAATTTAATTGATGGCACTCCGGCGGTGCTTGGAAAGACCGCCGCGCGGCCAAGCTGCAATCACCTGCGAGCCTGCTCGAGCCCTGATTCCTCAAGGCGCCAGGTGTTCCTTCGGAAGCGATTCGACAGAATCACACTGCTGGTTCGTCACGCCGCGCGGGCGCTGATTTCCATCGCGGTCTGACCCCGGGGCGCGGCTTGTCCACGGAGATTTGCCCCATGTTCGGAGTGGGGTCCGGGGTTCCATGCCAGAATGCCGCTATCAAGCCCCGCGCCGTCTGCTACCCTGCTCGGATGAGGGGCATCCGCCGGGAGGTTTGTGCTGACATGTCTCGACCTGATCGAGGATGCAGATTCCTGCAGCACGTTTTCCTCGCCGCCCTGCTTCTCGGCTTTGCCGCGGTGCCGGTTTCTGCCGCGCGGCTCCGCCTTCCCCCGATCGTCGAGCCCGCCAGCCAGGAGCAGCATGTCGGCAAGGTGATCTTCGTCGAGCTGGTGACACCGGATCTCGCCCTCGCCGAGCGATTCTATGGCGGGTTGTTCGGCTGGACATTCCGCGACATGAACGCCGGCGGAACGGCCTATGCGGAGGCGATGCTCGCCGGCAGCCCGGTTGCCGGACTCTTTCAAAGGAAATTGCCGGCACGCGAGCATCGCCAGCCGGCGTGGCTGACCTACTTTTCCGTGCGCGATGTTGATGCCGCGGCAGAGACCGCCGTGCAGGATGGCGGGAAAGTGCTGTTCTCGCCGCACAGTTTTCCCGATCGCGGCCGGGAGGCGGTGCTGGCGGATCCGCAGGGAGCCGTCTTCGCCGTGCTCGCCTCAAGCAGCGGTGACCCGCCCGATGTCCTGGCCGATCCCGGCGCATGGATCTGGAGCTCGCTGATCACCAGCGATCCCAATGGCGCGGCGGCATTCTATCAGAAACTTTTCGGCTACGACGTGTTTCCATTGCCGCCGGATGGAAGCATGCAGCACCTCATCCTGGCATCCGGAGGCTATGCGCGTGCGAGCGTAAACTCGCTGCCGCCGGGCCGGCCCAATGTCCGCCCGCACTGGCTCAACTATGTGCGGGTTGACGATGCGGGCGCGACAGCGGCCAGGGCCGCGGCGCTCGGCGGCCGCGTCCTGATCGCGCCGCGGATGGATCGCGACGGAGGCAAGATTGCGCTGATTGCCGATCCGCTAGGGGCGGTTTTCGGATTGCTCGAACGGCCGGCGAAGGAAAGCGGGGAGGTGTCAAAATGAATGCCATCTTCTTTCGCTGGCCATTCACTCTCATGACCATCGGACTGTTCGCACTGCTGATGCTGATGGCCGGCTGTGTCGTGCCGGGCGGTGGATACGGCTATGACCTCGGCTACTACGAACCCGCCGGCATCAATTACGGCGGGTGGAGCACCGGCTACGATGTCGGGCCCGTATGGGGGCGTGATGTCCATGGGTATTATGGCGGCGGTCATCCTCCGCCGCGCGCGTACCGGCCGGCACCGGCATCCCATCCCGTTCCGTCCATCCCCTCGCGTGCCCCTCGCCCGGGCACGCCCGCCGCCCAGACTCATGGCGGGCCCCATGGCGGACCGGCACACTGATGTGAATAGCAGATCGCCGGAGTGCTTTTCCCAACCCGCTTTGCCTCCTCGCGGGTTTCTGGAGCGGGATTCACCAAAGCCCTGAGGCAGAAATTGATCATATGATCAGGCGGGGTCATCGCGGGATTGTCTCGATCCAGAGATTCCTTGCGCATATCGCGATCGCGGATACATGATCACAGCAACACGCAAGCTTACAAACGAAACATCAATGCGCAAAACGGAAATCATTCGGTTAGAATGATCGAGCCATCATTCTCCCGCGACGCCAATCCGACGGCCAATGAGGCTATTCGCGTTGCGTGGCGCTTACTATGGGAGTGACTATGAAGAAGCTGTTGGCTGCCTTTGCGCTGATCGCTCTGCTCGGCGCCGGCTATGTCGGCTCCATCGTGACGGCCCAGCACGCTGTCGCGGGCGATCCCGACTGGTAAAAAGGCATTTGTCAGTGCGCCGTGGCGGGAAACAGGGACGCTTGAAAAATCGTCGTCCGAATGATCACCGCGGTAACATTCCAGAATTGTTCTGAATCCGACATTGCCATTTCAGTTTGTGGGCGGGCCGGGTGGGAACATCCGGCCCGTAATTTGCGTCGCTGGCCCAGAGATCCCGTTGGGAAGAGCGCGGCCGATCAGGGCTGAGATCGCCGTGATATCATCCCTCAACTGTTTCAGCAGGATCTCCTTCTTGTTGATGTCCGGGGGCGCAGGCGCCCGCGCGGCATAAAAAAAGCGTGCGCATCCGGCGGCGGACAGGGCGGAGGAAAGCTCGCAGCGGGCGCGTTCTTTTGCCGGTCCTGAGCGGAAACCTGTTGGGCGAAGGAAAGCGTGACGGGCGGCTCTTGCTCTTCCAGTTGAGGCGGACGTGCCGGGAAGGCCCGGGATCGACGCCGCGATGAAGGAAAACTCTTTCCGGCCCAGACGGTCGATTCGAGATCGCCTTCTCAACCAGGAGAAAGAGGCTCTGATCACGGGGGAATTGCTCCCGGTCGAGCGTGCTATAAACTTCGATAAAGCATCAGAAAGAAGTAAGTCTTTTTCTGAAGAAAAAGGAGCAAAAACTTTTCCCCGTTTTTCCGGACCAGGGCGTCATGATTTTTGATCATCACGCTCCGGTCTCGTTTTCTCGGTCAATTTCATGGTTTCTGGTAGATCGCAAAACGATCCACGAGAAGCCATGCAGATAGAGCCGATCGCGTGAGCTAGGGTGAACGCGAATGGCTCTCAGGGCCGGAGATGGGCGCCATCCTCCCCGCTGACCTGAAAGCAAAACGGTTCGGCTCCTTGTCCGGGCGGCAACAGAAGCCACGATGGCGAGACAGGGCCTGAAACTGAGAGGTGGCGCCGCAGCGGCCGGCGCCGGCGAAGAAGAAGCTCCGCGCGCCCCGGAACGAAGCAAGCCGGGAGCGGAAGCGAGAATGCGGCAAGTCTCCCCCATCAGCCGCGCGTCTTCTCCCGGCTTTCCGTTTCATGACTCAGGCGGTTCGTTCCGCTCTCTCCATCAGAAACGATAAGCCGAAGGCCAATGAGAGCGCCATGCCGGCATTCACGGATGAGCGGGGGGAGGGTAATGCGAACAGCCCGGGTCGGAACATGGGATCCGACATCGCCGCCTTGATACGCCAGGTGAACTCAACACAATCCTTCTGTGGCGCGCTGGAACGTGTTCCAGTCGAACGCCTGTGAAAGCCCGGATACGGGGAAAAAAAAAGTACGCAATGAAAGAGTGAAACGATACAAAGAGTAACAATCTTGACCACCTGCCAGATCTCGGCCTCAGGATGGCGCTCAGTGGCTCAGCTCTCCGTGGCTTGGCGCGCGAGCGATTGCACTCCGGCCGCAAGCACGGTGACCGATTTCTGTGCATCTTCGCCGAGCGCGTGGCGGGCCGCGATCCATTCGGGATCATTATAGGTGAGATTGACGGTTCCGGCCGCGTCCTGCCAGATGAGCGCTTTCAGCGGCAGATCAATCCCCGCTGTCTGGGCAGCCTGCATCAGGGGTGTCCCCGCAAGGGGGCTGCCGAAGAGAAGGAGCGTCGTCGGCCTGAGGGAGAGCCCGACTCCGCTCGCGCCGGCCGCATGATCGATGCGCATGAAGAGGGTGATTCCTCTCGCGTTCAGCGCTGCCTCGATCCGCGCCAGCGTCGTCACGAAATTGTGTGCGCTCTGCAGTGTAACCAAGCCATTGTCTGACATGATGGCAGCTCCTTTTATGATTCTTGAGTTCTGGCGCTGTACATCGCCAAGTCCTGCTTGACCCGACCGCGCCTGCCGGTTTGACTGAACCGGACATTATCGGATGAGACCCATGGGAGCGAAGCGCAAGACACAGCCACCGGTGCGATCAGGCGGCGGACCACGCCGGGCCGCTGACAGCGCCGATCGTGCATATCGGGCGATCCGTCAGTGGATCATCGAATTCAAGCTCAAGCCCGAGGAACGGATCAACGAGCTTCATCTCGCGGCAAAGCTTGCGCTGAGCCGCACGCCGGTGCGCGAAGCGCTCAATCGGCTGGCGAGCGAGGGTTTCCTCGTCTTCGCGCCCAATCGCGGCTTCTTCTGCCGCTCGCTCGATGTGACCGATCTGATTGGGGTCTATGAGATGCGCCTGGTTCTCGAACGCGGCGCCTTCGAGCTCGCCTGCAAGCGCGCCACCGATGCCGGGATTGCCGCGCTCACGCGCTTCTGGGCCGGGGCCCAGCGGCGCTGGCGCCGGCGCGACCCGGACGAGCTTCTGAATCTCGACGAGGCCTTCCATCGCCAGCTTGTCGAGCTTTCGGCCAATCGCGAAATCGCGCGCCAGCTCACCGCCATCGATGCGCGGATCCGCTTCGTCCGTCGAATCTCGATCGAGCATGCGGAGATGCAGGCGCGGATGGCCGAGGAGCATGGCGCGCTGGTCGCCGCGCTGGCCGACCGCAATGCCGCGCGCGGTGGGCGTATCCTCGCCCAGCACATCGCGCTCTCGGCCGAAGGCGCGCGCAATGTCCTGAAGGAGGTGCTGTTTCGCCTCTATGTCGCCCCGCAGGCAGCTGAATCGGCACCGCCCGCAGCCGCAGCGACGGCGCGCAGCCAGGCCGCCTGAGGGCACGAGGAACGGCGCATGCGCTGGAGCCGCAGCGTGACCGTGGTGGGCGTGCACGCGGAGGGCGAGGTCGGGCGGGTGATCACCGGCGGTGTCCTGCCGCCGCCCGGAGCCTCCATGTTCGCGCGGATGCGCCATCTCGCCGAGAAGGATGACGGGCTGCGCCGGCTGCTGCTGTTCGAGCCGCGCGGGGCGGTGAATCATTCCGTGAATCTGGTGACGCCGCCCTGCGCGCCGGAAGCGGATTTTGGCCTGATCATCATGGAATCGCAGTTCTATGTACCGATGTCCGGCTCGAACATGATCTGCGCCGTGACCGCCGTGCTGGAAACCGGCCTCGTTCCGATGCGCGAGCCTGAGACGCGGCTCACCGTCGATACGCCCGGCGGGCTCGTCCATGTGCGGGCCGAATGCCGCGGCGGACGCTGCGCGCTTGTGAGCTTTCGCAATGTGCCGTCCTTCGTGCTGCACCGGGACCGGGCCATCAAGGTCGCGGGATGGGGCGAGGTCCTCGTCGATATCGCCTATGGCGGAATGATGTATGCAATCGTGGATGCACAGAAACTCGGCTTCGGGCTCGTTCCGGACGAGGCACGGGAGCTTGTCGCCCTGGGCGAGCGGATCAAGGCCGCCGCGGCCGAGCAGCTTCCCGCCGTGCACCCGGAGAATCCCGAGATCCACACCGTGAACCAGACGCTGTTCGCAGGGCCGCTCATAGAGACCGCGAACGGAAAGACGGCCCGCAACACCGTGGTGATCTCGCCCGGCCGGCTCGACCGTTCGCCCTGCGGCACAGGAACCTCGGCCCGTCTCGCGCTGCTTCACGCGCGGGGCGAGATCGCGCCAGGCGAAGTGCTCGACCATGTCTCGATCATCGGCTCGCACTTCTTCGGCACCGTGGAGGAGGTGACGAGGGCCGGCCCTGTTCCGGCGGTGATCAACCGCATTTCGGGGCGCGGCTTCATCACCGGCATCACCCAGTACGGGCTCGATCCGGAGGATCCCTATCCGGAAGGATTCACGGTGCCGGATCTCTGGTTCCAGTGATGCGGGCAAACATCCGGCAAGATCGATAGGGCTTCCGGCCGATAAGCGGAGCAATCCGCCAAAGCCCGGACGATGTCATGAAAATTGATCGGGAACACAATGCAAGATCGTGATGATCAAACATCATCATCACGCTCCAGCCTTGTTTTGCCGAGCAGATTCATGTGCTCCCGGATCGCTCTCCCGTCCCGTCAAGCACGATCTGCTCTAAAAATGGCTCCAGCCGGAGCGTGAGAATGTCATCTCGGTGCCGCCCGCGCCGCGAACCGTGACCCGAGGCGCCCCCTCGGCGAAGCAGCCGATCTTCGTCATCGCGAGCCCCGTGCGCGCGGCCTCTTCCTCAAGCACGGATTCCCCGGCGGGCGGGACGGCGAGGAGCAGTTCGTAATCATCCCCACCCGTGAGGCAGCGTTCGAGCCAGGCAGGGCCGGCCGCGCGGGCTGCGGCGGAAAGCGGCACGCGCGCCGCTTCGATTTCCGCAGCGACGCCGCCGGCACGGCAGAGATGACCGAGATCCTGAACGAGCCCGTCCGAGATATCCATCGCGGCGGCGGCGAAATCCGCGAGGCGGAGCCCGAGCCGCGGCACGGGCAATTGATAGCGTCGCACCAGATGACCAGCGGGATCCAGGGTTGGCTCGGCAAGCTCTCCCTGGAGCACCGCAAGCCCGAGCGTCGCATCGCCGATCGTGCCAGTGACCCAGATGCCATGGCCGGCGGCCGCGCCCCGGCGCAGAACCGCCCTCCCCGCCTCCACCGTGCCGATGGCGGTGAGCGAGAGCGCCAATGGGCCTGGGGTTGCGGTTGTATCGCCGCCGAGGAGCGCGATCCCGAATTCACGCTGATCCTCGGCAAGGCCGGCGGCGAAGGACGCGAACCAGTCATCGCGGGTCTCGCGCGGTGCGGCGATGGCGAGGAGATAGCCGAGCGGAGTGGCCGCTTTCGCCGCAAGGTCCGAAAGATTGACACGGAGGAGCTTGCGCGCGACGAGCTCCGGTGGATCGGCGGGAAGGAAATGCACGCCGGCGAGCATCGCATCAACGGTGAGCACCAGTTCCCTGCCCGGCGGCGGGCTCAGAAGGGCGGCATCATCGGTGAGGTCAAGCGCGGCCTCATGCGCGAGCGGGCGGAAATAGCGCGCGATCAGCGCGAACTCCCGCGGCAGGCCAGTCATCCCTTGACGGGTGCGGGAAACTCGGCCGGACGGAGCATGCGGGCGATCCGGTCGAGCACGCCGTTCACGAGGCCCGGCTCGTCGCCCCAGAAGAAGCCGTGGGCGATATCGAGATATTCGTTGATGACGACGCGGGCGGGCGGCCCTCCCTTCATCGCGAGATCGGCGATGCCGGCGCGCAGCAGGGACCGCAGCACGGGATCGAGCCGGCCGATCGGCCAATCGGGCGGCAGCGCCGCGACGAGCAGGGCATCACGCTCCGCCTGCCCCTCGGTCGCGGCGCGGACGATGCGCGAGAAGAGCGCGGTCTCGGCCTCGGGCACGCCGCCTTCCTCGTAGCTGCCGGCTTCCGCCGCGAGACCAAGCCGGTGGCGGAGGAACTGATCGATCACCTGATCGGCGGAATCCCCCGCCTGCTCGATCTGAAAGAGCGCCTGCACGGAAGCAAGCCGGGCAGCGGTGCGCCGGCGCGGGAGCGAGGCGGCGGGCGCGCGGGTCATTCGCCTTCTCCCTTGGCTTCTTCCCTGGCGCCCTCCCCGGCCGCGCTGCCGCGCCAGGAGGCGCCGAAGCGGCGCGCGGCGGCAATCTGCATCAGCGCCGCGCGCGCGGCCTCGGCGCCCTTGTTGGGGCCCCGGTTGGGACTATTGTCCGGGGCGGCGGCGCGGGCGATGGCCTGGTCGAGCCGGTCGACGGTGAGGAGGCCGGTGCCGAGAGCGATGCCGAACTGGAGCGCCACGCGCATCAGGCCGGCCATCGATTCGCGGCAGATATATTCGTAATGATCGGTCTCGCCGCGCACCACGCAGCCGAGCGCGATGAACCCGTCATGACGGGGCGGGCCGCGCAAGACGATGCGGATGGCCTGGGGAAGCTCGAAGGCGCCGGCGACGTCGAGCGTCTCGAAGCTGGCGCCGGAGCCCGCAAGGATATGTTCCGCCCCTTCGGAAAGCCTGTCCACGACCTTGCGGTAATAAGGCGCGCGGACGATGAGAAGATGCGGCGGCGGCCCCGGCACCTCCACCTCTCCGGCGATCTGGGCGTCTTCCGTGCTCATTCGCCGTGCGCATCCCCGATGGGGAGCTGGGCGACGATGTCGAGCCCGTAGCCTTCGAGGCCGACAATCGTGCGCTGCGTGTTGGAAAGAAGGATCATCCGCCGCACCCCAAGATCGACGAGGATCTGCGCGCCGATGCCGTAATCGCGCAGCTCGCGGTTCGGGCGTGGGCTCGCCTCCACGGTGCGCACGCGCTCCGAGAGGGCGGTCGGCCGCGGGTCTCGGATCAGCACCACCGCGCCCCTGCCCTCGGCGGCGATCCGCCGCATCGCGCCGTGCAGCGTGTCCCAGGCCGGCCCGCCCAGCATGTCATGCACGAGATCGACCGCATGCATGCGGACCAGCACCGGCTCGGGTCCCGAAGGATCCCCCTTCAGGAGCACGAGATGCTCGGCATATTCGACGGTGTTGGCATAGACGAGGAGCTTCCACTCGCCCCCCTCGGCATGATGGAGCATGCCCTCCGAGACACGGCGGACCAGCCGCTCGGTGCGGCGGCGGTAGGCAATGAGATCAGCGATCGTGCCGAGCTTGAGATTGTGGCGCTGGGCGAAGGCGACGAGATCGGGAAGCCGGGCCATCGTGCCGTCATCGTTCATGATCTCGCAGATCACGCCCGACGGGTTGAGCCCGGCGAGGCGGGCGATATCCACCGCCGCCTCGGTATGGCCAGCGCGCACGAGCGTGCCGCCTTCGCGCGCCATCAGCGGAAAGATATGGCCGGGGCTCACGATATCCTCCCGCCCCTTTTCCGGGTTGATGGCAACCGCGATGGTGTGCGCGCGATCTGCCGCGGAGATTCCAGTGGTGACGCCCTCACGCGCCTCGATCGAGACGGTGAAGGCGGTCTGCAGGCGCGAGCGGTTGGAAGGACTCATCAGCGCGAGCCCGAGCTGTTCCACCCGCGGGCGGGTGAGCGCGAGGCAGATCAGCCCACGCGCATGGCGGGCCATGAAATTGACCACCTCGGAGGTCGCGAATTGCGCCGGAATGACAAGATCGCCCTCATTCTCGCGTTCCTCGTCATCGACGAGGATGAACATGCGCCCGGCACGCGCATCGGCGATCAGCTCCTCGATCGAGGAAAGATAGTCGGAAAGCAGGGCGGTTTTCATGATCGCGTCTCACTCAGGCGGGCGACATAGCGGGCCAGCATGTCGATCTCCAGGTTGACCGCATCGCCCGGCACGAGCGAGCCGAAGCGCGTGAGGCTTGCCGTGTGCGGAATGATGTTCACGCCAAAATGGTCCGCACCGACATCATTGACGGTGAGCGAGACGCCGTCCACAGCGATGCTGCCCTTAACCGCAACGAAGCGGGCGAGCGAAAGCGGCAGACGGAAGCGCCAGCGCACCGAGCCGTGCTCAGGCTTTGCCTCGAGCGCCTCGCCGATCCCGTCCACATGACCGGAGACGAGATGGCCGCCGAGCTCATCGCCGAGGCGGAGGCTGCGCTCGAGATTGACGCGCGTGCCCGGCCGCCACTGGCCGAGCGTGGTGCGGGCGAGAGTCTCGGCCGAAACATCGGCGGCGAACGCGTCCGCGCCGGCCTCGATCACTGTGAGGCAGCAGCCGGAGCAGGCAATCGAGGCGCCGAGGGGGATGGAGGCCGTGTCCGGCCAGGGCGCGGCGATGGTGATCCGCATATCGCTTCGATCGGCGAGCGGCATGATCGCGCGTACCGTGCCGAGAGCGGTGACGATGCCGGTGAACATGCTTCAGTGGGCCCGCGCCAACTCGGTCAACACATCCTCTCCAAGCGGAAGGCTCCGCACCCGTCGGAAGCGCGGAATGGCGGCGAGCTCGGTGATCCCAAGCACGGCGGCGGCCGGCCAGCCATCCGCGCCGAGCAGCGCCGGGGCATGGAACCAAGCGAGCCGATCGACGAGATCGGCACGCAGAAGGCCGGCGGCAAGACCCGCGCCACCCTCGGCGAGGATGGCGGTGAGGCCGGCAGCGCCGAGCGCGGCGAGCGCGGCGGGAAGATCGATGCCGCTGCTGGCTGCCGGCAGCGCGAAGAGCCGCACCCCGAGCTTTTCGAGCGCGGCGGCACGGATCGGGTCGGCGCCTTCGCGATGGAGGACCCAGAGAGGAGTCTCCTGTGCTGTCGCCACGAGCTTCGCGGTGAGTGGCAGGCGGAGCCCGCTATCGGCGACGATGCGCACGAGCGGCCGCGTGCGAAAGGAGGGAATCCGGCATGTCAGTTCGGGATTGTCGGCAAGCGCGGTGCCGATGCCGATGAGCACCGCATCATGCCGGCCACGCATGGCATGGCTGGCATGGCGGGCATCGGCGCCGGTGATCCAGCGGCTCTCGCCCCCGTGCGTCGCGATGCGGCCGTCGAGCGTAGAAGCGAGCTTGAGCGTCAGAGCTGGGCGGCCCTTGCGTACCCGGCTCAGGAACCCGGCGGTGACCTCTTCGGCCTCGGCGCCGAGCAGCCCTTCGACGACTTCGAGGCCGGCGGCCGCGAGGCGCCTTAGGCCGGCGCCGTTGACACGCGGATCCGGGTCGCGCTGGGCGGCGACGACGCGCGCCACACCCGCGGCGATCAATGCGTCGGCGCAAGGAGGCGTGCCGCCATGATGGCTGCAGGGCTCGAGCGTGACATAGGCGGTGGCGCCACGCGCGCGCTCCCCGGCCATGGCGAGCGCCACCGTTTCGGCATGCGGGCGACCGCCGCAGGCCGTCACGCCACGGCCGACCACCCTCCCCTCGCGCACCAGCACGCAGCCGACATTGGGATTGGGCCAGGTGATGCCGAGGCCGCGCCGGGCGAGGCCGAGCGCGGCCTGCATATGCGCCGTGTCCGCGGCCGCCGCCATCAGCGCGGCTCGCCCAGCGCGCCGAGGAAGGCACCGAAATCGGCCGCCTCGCGGAAATCACGATAGACGCTGGCGAAGCGGATATAGGCCACCGCATCGACCTCCTTCAGCGTCTCCATCACCAGCTCGCCGATCTGCTTCGATGGGATATCGGGCTCGCCGCTCGCCTCGAGCTTGCGGACGATGCCGTTCACAATGCGCTCGATCCGCTCCTCATCCACCGGCCGCTTGCGGAGAGCCACCCGGATCGAGCGGGCGAGCTTGTCGCGGTCGAAAGGCTCGCGGCTTCCGTCCGACTTGATGACGACGAGGTCGCGAAGCTGCACCCGTTCGATGGTGGTGAAGCGCTGGCCGCAAGCGGTGCAGGAACGGCGGCGGCGGATCGCCGCCCCGTCCTCGGTCGGACGGCTGTCCTTCACCTGGGTGTCATCGTGGCCGCAATAGGGACAGCGCATGGGCGGGATTCAGGCCCTGGGATAGATCGGGAACCGGGCGCAGAGCGCGCGCACGCGGGCGCCAACCGATTCCTCGGCGGCGCTGTTGGTTCCGTCATTGGAGGTGGCGAGCCCGGTCAGCACCTCGTCGATGAAAAGGCCGATCTCGCGGAACTCGGCCGTGCCGAAGCCGCGCGAGGTTGCGGCCGGGCTGCCGAGGCGGATGCCCGAGGTGACGGTAGGTTTCTCCGGGTCGAATGGGATCGCGTTCTTGTTGGCGGTGATGCGCGCGCGCTCCAGGCTTGCCTCGGCCGCCTTGCCGGTGGTGCGCCGCGGCCGGAGATCGACGAGCAGGAGATGGCAGTCGGTCCCGCCGGTGACGATCGAGAGCCCGCGCGCGGCAAGGGTTTCGGCGAGCACACGGGCATTCTCCTGCACGGAACGCTGATAGGCACGGAATTCCGGGCGCAGCGCCTCTCCAAAAGCGGCCGCCTTGGCGGCGATCACGTGCATCAGCGGCCCGCCCTGCAGGCCGGGAAAGATCGCTGAATTGATCTTCTTGCCGATCTCCGGATCGTTGGCGAGGATCATGCCGCCGCGCGGGCCGCGCAGTGTCTTGTGCGTGGTGGTGGTGACGACATGGGCGTGGGGCAGCGGGCTCGGAAAGAGACCGGCGGCAACCAGACCGGCGAAATGCGCCATATCCACCATCAGATAGGCGCCGACAGCGTCGGCGGCACGGCGGATGCGGGCGAAATCGATGAAGCGGGGATAGGCCGAGCCGCCGGCGATGATGAGCTTTGGTTTCTCCTGCTCGGCCAGGCGCTCCAGCTCCTCATAGTCGAGGAGACCGTCCTCGCGGCGGACGCCGTACTGGACGGCATGGAACCATTTGCCCGAAATGTTGGGAGCGGCGCCGTGGGTGAGATGGCCGCCGGCCGCGAGGCTCATGCCGAGGATCGTGTCCCCCGGCTTGAGCAGGGCGAGGAAGACCGCCTCGTTGGCCTGGGCGCCCGAATGCGGCTGGACATTGGCGAAGCCGCAGCCGAAAAGCTGGCGGGCACGGTTGATCGCCAGTTCCTCGGCGATGTCCACCGCCGCGCAGCCGCCGTAATAGCGCCTTCCCGGATAACCCTCGGCATATTTGTTCGTGAGCACGCTGCCCTGGGCCTCGAGCACCGCGGCCGAGACCAGGTTCTCGCTCGCGATCAGCTCGATCCCGTCCTGCTCGCGGGCGAGCTCCGTGGCAAGGGCGGCGGCGAGCTCCGGGTCGGTCTCGGCCAAGGGGGCGGAGAAGAACCGTCCGGGCGCGAAAGCCGCGGGAACGGGCCGCGGAGAGACAGAACTGGCCTCATCATTCATCCGGCGCAACTCCTGCAAGCCCCACGCGCACGCCGGCCCGGGGGCATCTCAAGGGGGCGTGCTCTAGCATGGGCTTGGCAAGGGGCAAAACGGAGCAGGCAAGGCGGCAGCGCGCCGGGCCTCCGCCGCGGGCTCTTCATGATGCCTTTCACAGTGGGGGCATCCCGCGAACACGCTTGCCAGAACTCAGCAAGATGACGCGAGTGTCCTGTCCGTTCCGTTCGCCGCCCTCGGCAGCGAACGGAAGCAGTCAGCCGGCCACGCGTTCCGTGTGCTTGAGATGCCCGAGCCGCTCATAGGCGGCGACCAGCCCCTCCATGCTGCGCCGGCGCTGCTGATCCGGCGCCGTCGGGCGCCGGGCCAGCATGAGCTCGAGAATCCGCAGCAGCTGTTCGGCGACCTCGAGATCGTCCTGGTCGCAAGCCTGGTGGAAGGCGATCAGAATCTTGTCCGAGAGCCGGCGCGTGTGGCGCGGCAAGGAGGACATCGGGGCGGCGACTTCGCCTCTCATGTCCTCAAGGACGGCCGTCGGCGCCGTATCAGAGGATCTGCTTCCTGGCATCCTTGCTCTTCCCGTCAACTGCTCCGCGCGATTCGCGAACGGATTGAGGCAGCGATATCGGCGGCCCTGGTGCCGGGATTGAACAGATCCTCAAACCCGCCATCCGGCCCCATGAGGTAGATGAACGAACTGTGATCCATGTGATACGCATTTCTGTCGCCAGATGCCACCTTTTGATAATAGGCACGATAAGCGCGCGCGGTTGCCGCGATTTGGGCCGGTGTTCCGGTGAGGCCGATCAACCGGCGGTCGAACAGGCGGACATAGGCGGCGAGAACCTTCGGCGTGTCGCGGGCCGGATCAACGGTGATGAAGAGGGCCGCCACCCGATCCGCATCCGCACCGAGATCATGGAGCGCCGCGGCGATGGTCGCGAGCTCGGTCGGACAGACATCCGGGCACGAGGTGTAGCCGAAATAGACCAGCATCCAGCGCCCGCGGAAGCTCGCATCGGTGACCGTGCGGCCGGTATCGTCAGTCAGCCGGAACGGCCCGCCGATGCCAAGGCCGAAGCCGGCACTGCTCGCGGCCGGCGGAGAAAGGCCGAGAAAGGAGGCGAGCCGGGCTTCAAGCGCGCGGCCTGACGGGCCGGACCCGGCGACACTCAGCGCGAGCCATCCGGCCATGAGAAAGACGATCAGGCCGAGTGCCGTCCAGCGGATGGCCGGGAGCATTCGGCCCTTCCTATGCCCGGTTGCGGCCGCCAGACAAAAGCCGCTCGACAAGCACAGCGGCGATGATGATCGAGCCGATGGCGGTGCCCTGCCAGTAGGGCGAGACATTGAGCAGATTGAGTCCGTTGCGGATGAAGACCATGATGAAGACGCCCGCGAGCGTGCCGATGATCGAGCCGCGGCCGCCGAAGAGGCTGGCCCCGCCGATCACCACCGCGGCGATCGAATCGAGCTCCTCGCCCGCACCGCCGATCGGATCGATCGAGAGAATTTTCGAGGTGAGGAAGACCGCCGCCACCGCGCTCATCAGCCCTGCGATGACATAGGCGGTGATGCTCCAGAGATTGATCGAAAGACCGGCGATGCGCGCCGCCTGGGCGT
>DASZQO010000109.1:0-9760 GCA_035549615.1 Acetobacteraceae bacterium | reverse complement strand
CCGCCTATGTCTGGGGCTACCGCGGCGCGCTGCTGATCTCGGGCGCCGGCGCGATCGCGCTCGCAACCCCCTGGGGCTGGCATCTTTCCCTGCTCCTGATGGCGGCGCTGGGCGCGGTCGGCATTCCCGTCACCCTGGCGGCGCGCGAGCCCGCGCCGCCCGAGCATGGCTTGCCGGCGCGGCTCAGCCTCCGCCAGCGCCTGAGTGAGGCGCTGATCGCCCCGCTCGCCGAATTCATGGGGCGCCCCGGCGCCGTTCCGATCCTGGCCTTCGTGGTTCTGTTCCGGCTCGGGGAGGCGATGGCCGGCGTCATGCTGCCGCCCTTCTACCGCGCGCTCGGGTTCGACCGGGTCGCGGTCGCGCTCGCCAACGGCCCGGTCTCGCTCGCCGCCGTGCTGATCGGCGCCGTGATCGGCGGCTGGCTGGTGGCACGGCTTGGCACCGGCCGAGCCCTTCTCGCCACCGGCTGGGTGCAGACGCTCTGCCTCGCGATGTACGTGCTGCTGGCGTACTCGGCCGGCGATCATCGCGTGCTGCTGGCGACCTCGGCGGTGGAATCCTTCACCGAAGGCCTCGCGGATGCGGCTTTTATCACTTATCTTTCAAGCCTTTGCTCCCGCAGCCACACAGCCACGCAATATGCGCTGCTCTCCTCGGTGGCCGCGCTCGCGCTGCGCACGGTCGGTGGCCTGTCCGGCTTCCTCGCCGCGGCTGCCGGATGGAAGCTTTTCTACTCGCTCACCACCCTCGCCGCCTTTCCGGCAATGGGGGTCATGATCTACCTCCTCCGCCATTATCCGCCGGAGCGGCAGCCGGAACCGGCCTGAACGCCGCGCTTTGCCACCAGGATGGTCGGCAATGCGTAAATTCTTCACAATTCCGAATGTAAAAAGAAAAAAATTCTTTTTCTGGGGGTGGGATTGCCTTCAGAGAAAAAATTCTTTTCTTTTCAGCCCATGCTCGCCTGTGCCGCCGCTGCTCATCTCGTTCCGCCGGATTTTGCGCCCGGCTCCGTCTGGCTGGTCGGGGCCGGCCCCGGCGATCCCGGCCTCCTCACGCTGCATGCCGCTTCTGCGCTCAACAGGGCGGATGTCATTCTGCATGACGCGCTGGTTGCGCCGGAAATCCTGGCCCTTGCCGGGCCGCGCGCGCGGCTTGAGGCGGCTGGCAAGCGGGCCGGCCAGCCGGGCCGGGGCCAGCTCGCCCTCAATGAGAGGCTGATCGCGCTCGCCCGTCAGGGCTTGCGGGTCGTCCGGCTCAAGGGCGGGGATCCGCTCGTCTTCGGCCGCGGCGGGGAGGAAGCGCTGGCGCTGGCGGCGGCCGGCATTCCGTTCCGCATCCTGCCCGGCATCAGCGCCGGCATCGGGGCCACAGCCTCCGCCGCCATTCCGCTGACCCATCGCGGGCTCGCCCACGCCGCCATCTTCGTCACCGGCCATGACCGCACGGGCGGATTGGCCGCCGATCTCGACTGGGCGGCCATCGCGCGCGCCGCGCCGGTGATTGTCCTCTACATGGCGCTCGGCACGATCGGCGCGATTGCCGCAGCACTCATCGCGGCCGGGCGTGACCCGGCCGAGCCGGTCGCTTTCCTGAGCGATGCCACCACACCGCGGCAGCGGGCCCGCCGCGCCACGCTCGCCACCGCCGGCGCCGTCGGCAGCGGGATTCCGCATGGCGACCCCACCCTGATCGTGATCGGCCCGACCGTCGGCCTCGCGGACCTGCTCGGCCCGCGTCATGAGGCAGCGCCGATGCGCCTTGTCCCGCCACCGCAAAGAAGCGCCGCCGGCGCCTGAGGTTGTCCATGTCCCAACCTTTGCTGCTGCCCACGAGCGCGCCTTTCGGCCCCGAGGAAATCGCCGCGCTCAACCGCGCGCTCGGCGCCGCCACCGCGACCCAGCGCGCCTGGCTTTCGGGCTTCCTCGCCGGCGTCGAGGCGGCTGGCGGCTCGGTCCAGCCTGCCGCCGCCGCTGCCCCCGCCGCGCAGCGGACGCCGCTGCAAATTCTGTTCGCAAGCGAGTCCGGCAATGCCGAGGCGCTGGCCGCTGATGTGCGGCGGGCGGCGCAGAAGCTGGGCTTCGCGGCCAAGGTCCGGGACGTGGCGGATGTCACCCCGGCGGACCTCGTGCCCGGCGGCAATGTCATCATCATCGCCAGCACCTGGGGTGAAGGCGATCCCCCGCAGCGGGCAGAAGGCTTCGTCTCCGCACTGCTGGCCGAGGATGCGCCGCGGCTTGAGAAGCTTCGCTACGCCGTGCTCGCTCTCGGCGATCGGGCCTATGTGCGGTTCTGCGAAACCGGCCGCCGGATCGACGAGCGGCTGGCCGCGCTCGGCGCCACCCGTCTCGCCGAGCGGATCGAGTGCGATCTCGATTACGCGGGCCCGGCCGCCGCCTGGATCGAGAAATCGTTGCCCGTCTTCGCTCCGCCCGCCGCCGAGCCCGCTCCCGCGGGCGGGGACGTGATCCATGTGGATTTCGCCCGCAGCGCCTTTGGTCCGGCGAACCCGTTCCCAGCCGTGCTGCTCGAACGCTCGAACCTGCGCTCAAGCCGCGCCGACGGCGAGGCGTTCCATCTCGAGCTCGAGCTCGACGGATCGGGCTTCGCCTGGGAGCCGGGCGATGCGCTTGCCTTCCATCCACGCAATGATCCGGCGCTCGCGAAGGCGATCCTCGCGTCGGTCGGGCTCGCCGGCGATGCCGATCTCGCCGAGACACTCATCGCCGGGCACGACATCACCACCCTCACCCTCCCGCTGATGGAGAAGTACCGGCAGCTCACGTCGGATGATGCGCTCGGGAAACTCCTCGCCGACCGTGCGCAGGCGGAGAGTTTCATCGCCGGCCGCCAGCCGCTTGATCTCTTCGAAACCTTCCCCCACAGCCTCGCGCCCGAAACGCTGACCGCGCTGCTGCGCAAGCTGCCGACGCGCGCCTATTCCATCGCCTCCAGCCGCAAGCTCACCGGAAGTGCCGCGCATCTGCTGGTGGCCGCGGTGCGCTATCGGTCGCATGGGCGGGACCGTCTGGGCGTCGCCTCGATCGATTTCGCCGATCGGCGCGCGCCCGGCGAGAAGCTTCCCGTCCATCTCAAGCCCAACCCGCATTTCCGCCTGCCCGCCGATCCGCACACGCGGGTGATCATGATCGGACCGGGCACGGGTGTCGCGCCGTTCCGTGCCTTCCTGCAGGAACGCGAGGCGCTCGGCCTCACGGGCGGCACCTGGCTCTTCTTCGGCCATCGCCATTTCACGCATGATTTCCTCTATCAGCTCGAATGGCAGGAATGGCTCAAGAGCGGCATCCTGGAGCGGATCGATCTCGCCTTCTCGCGTGATCAGCCCGAAAAAATCTATGTCCAGGACCGGATGTGGGAAGCGCGGCGCGAGCTTCATGCCTGGATCGCCGAGGGCGCGCATCTCTATGTCTGCGGTGATGCCAAGGCGATGGCCCGCGATGTGCACGCCACGCTCGCGCGCATCATCGCCGAGCAGGGCGGATGCAGTGCTGCCGAAGCCGAAAGCCGGCTCGGCGAGATGGTTCGCGCCGGTCGCTATCTGCGGGACGTGTATTGATGTCCTCTCTCCTTCCTCACGGAATCGCGCTGCCCGCCGCCGCGGAGGCAGCGAGCCTCAATGAACGCTATGGCGAGCGCAGCGCCGCCGAGCTTCTCGAGCTTGCGATCTGCCGTCTCTTTCTCGGACAGATCGCGCTCGTCTCCTCCTTCGGCATCGAATCCGCGGCGCTGCTGGCGCTTGTCGCCGATATCGATCCGGCGACGCCGGTGATCTTCCTCGATACCGGCCAGCTCCATGAGGAGACGCTTGCCTATCGCGATCTTCTCATCGCGCGCCTCGGCCTGAAGGACGTGCGCAGCGTGACGCCCGACCAAGCAGCGCTT
This sequence comes from Acetobacteraceae bacterium, assembly GCA_035549615.1. Taxonomy (GTDB): domain Bacteria; phylum Pseudomonadota; class Alphaproteobacteria; order Acetobacterales; family Acetobacteraceae; genus JAKAWQ01. The sequence goes on along the minus strand of DASZQO010000109.1, from coordinate 5,857 downwards.
GCCAGGGAAGACCCCGAGAAATGGCTCTGGCACGACGATCCGGACCGCTGCTGCCATTTGCGGAAGGTGGCGCCGCTTGAGGACGCGCTGCGCCCTTTTGCCGCCTGGATCACCGGTCGCAAGCGCTACCAGGGCGGCGCGCGTGGCCGTCTGCAGGCCTTCGAGGCCGACGCGGCGGGACGCATCAAGCTCAACCCGCTCGTCTCCTGGAAGCCAGCGGAAATCACGGATTTTCTCGCCGCGCGGGATCTCCCCCCGCATCCGTTGCGGGAAAGGAACTTTCTGTCCGTCGGCTGCATTCCCTGCACCCGCGCCGTGCGGCAAGGCGAGGATGCGCGCGCCGGCCGATGGCCGCTTCACGCCAAGACCGAATGCGGCATCCATCTTCCGCCGGGAGTGAGTGAGCATGCCATCCCCTGATGCCCCCCTTTCCAGAAACGAAACAATCAAGCGTGAGAGCCATCTCCTGCGCGGCGGGATCGGGGAGGGGCTTTCCCGCAAGGCGACCGGCGCGATCGAGGAGGATGACACCCAGCTCCTCAAATTCCATGGCAGCTACCAGCAGGATGATCGCGATCTCCGCCCCGAGCGCGGTAAGCGCAAGCTCGAGAAGGCCTTCTCCTTCATGGTGCGTGTGCGCATTCCGGGCGGTGTTCTCACGCCCGCGCAGTGGCTGGCGCTCGATGCCATTGCGCGCGATTACGGCAACGGAACGCTGCGCCTCACCAGCCGCCAGAGCGTGCAGCTTCATGGCGTGCTGAAGAGCAACCTGCGCACCGTCATCGCCGCGGTCGCCGCCGCGGGTCTCGACACCCGCGCCACCTGCGGCGATGTGAACCGCACGGTGATGTGCACCACCGCGCCCCTGCCCTCGCGCCTGTATGCGGAGGTGCTGGCGATCACCACCGCCATGAGCGAGCATCTCCTGCCGCGAAGCTCCGCCTATCAGGAGCTGTGGCTCGGGGCCGAAGGCGGCAGCGATGCGGATGCCGAGCCGATCTACGGGCCCACCTATCTGCCGCGAAAATTCAAGATCGGCGTCGTCGTTCCGCCGGTGAACGATGTCGATGTGCTCTCCCAGGATCTCGGTTTCATCGCCGTCATCAGTCAGGGATCGCTGCTCGGCTTCACCGTCACCGCCGGTGGCGGCATGGGGGCGACGCATGGCGAGCCCGCGACCTATCCGCGCCTCGCCGAACCGTTCGGCTTCTGCACGCCGGATGAGGCCGTCGCGGTCGCGGAGGCGGTGCTCCGCACCCAGCGCGACCATGGCGACCGGACGGACCGCAAGCATGCGCGCCTGAAATATACGATCGCCGATCACGGGCTCGACTGGTTCCGGAGCGAGGTCGAATCCCGCCTCGGCAAGCCTCTCGCGCCACCGCGGCACTTTGCCTTCGCCCATACCGGCGACCGCTTCGGCTGGTCGGAGGATCTCAGCGCGCTCACGCTGCTCGTCCCCGGCGGACGGCTCAAGACCGGTGATGGCTCGCCGATCGCCGCGATCGCGCGCCGCCATGGCGGCACCTTCCGCATCACGCCCAACCAGAATCTCGTCATTGCCGGCATCGTGCCGGATCAGCGTAGCGCCATCACCGCGCTGATCGCGGAGTCCAATCTCGATCCGGCGCCGACCCCGCTCCGCGGCCAGGCGATGGCCTGCGTCGCCCTCCCCACCTGCGGGCTGGCGCTGGCGGAAAGCGAGCGGTACCTGCCTCAGCTCACCGCCGATATTGATGGGCTGCTCGCCCGTTCGGGGCTTGCCGGCGCAGAGATCCTGCTCCGCGTCAGCGGCTGCCCGAACGGCTGCTCACGCCCCTATCTTGCGGAGATCGGTCTGGTCGGCCGCGCGCCCGGCCGCTACGACCTGCATCTCGGCGGGGGGTTCGATGGCGGCCGCCTCGCGCCCGTCTTCCGGCAGAATCTCGACCATGCCGGCATCCTCGAGACACTCGCGCCAATCTTCGAGGACTATGCTGCGGAGCGGAAGGAAGGCGAGCGGTTCGGGGATTTCGTCCTGCGCAAGAGCTATCCCGCCACCCCCAACGGCTGATCCGGGGACCCGGCGATGGCTTGCGCGCGCCGGCATGCACGCGGGGGATGCGGAAACCACGAGCCTCCTGATCGTCCGGAAACGCGCGGTTCGGGTTTTTGCTTCAATCGCCATCTCCCCAACCGCCCGATCGGCGCTATATGATAGCCAATGCGCATCATCCTGCTTGTGCTGGTCGGCCTTGCCCTGCTCGGCACGCTCGGGGTGCTTTTCGCGGGCGTGATCACCCTCGCCCAGCCAAACCATGACCCGAGACGCTCCAACACGCTGATGCGCTGGCGTGTCGTGCTGCAGGGCACAGCCCTTCTCCTGTTGGCATTGCTGTTCGCCCTCGCCCGGGGATAGGTGGTGATAAGCGAAGGCGGGCTCGCCAGCGGTCTCGATCACGCGAGAACACCATGACCGGGAGCGGCCAGAAGGAGTGCGGGCGACCCCCTCCAGCCCGCGGACGGACGCGACCCGAAGAAGCCGGCGGCCCGCGCTGAGATCCATTCGGTGCCCTTCCTTGCCGCTCAGACGAGGCAATTCGCACACCTCGGCCGGGGCCTGATGATCCATCCGTCGGAGAGAAGAAAACCGATGGCAGGGCCATGCGGAAAGCAGAGGCAGAAGCGATATCAATTCTTTACCGGGCTGTCTCAAACATGTCCGGGCTGCGGGGTTCACACCGGTCAAGCGCGCGCCACGGGGCCCGCGTCGTTGGACAATTTGCAGCAAAATACCTGTCTGGCACATCCATAAGCTGATTTCCCTGGCAGATTTCCCTGCGTCACACAGCGGTTGAACCCCTCGCGGAAACCTCGGGTCTGGCGCGCTTGACCTGAGACGGAACAGACTGCCAACATCGTTTCGAATACGGGGGGAAGGCGGCGCGGCCGAACGCTGCCGCCGGGAAATCCAGGTCAGGAGAGCGGCAATGGTGCGACATTTCGACCACCTGACGATCGTGGTGCGCGATCTGGAAAAGGCACGCCGCTTCTTTGGTGTGCTCGGCTTTAAGGAGGCGATTTCGGTGGTGATCGCCGGTGAACCCTTCGCGTCCTATATGGGCGTGGCGGGCATCGAGGCGGATCACGTGACACTCGTGCTTGAGAACGTGACGCCGCGGACGGAGATCCAGCTCCTGCACTATCGCAAACCCGAAAGCATTGATGATCCCCATATCCGCGATCTGCACAAGATCGGCCTCAACCACATCTGCTTCGCGGTCGACGATATCGAAGCCGAGATTGCCAAAATTCGCGCCGAAGGATTTGAGACACGCACCGAGATTCTCGATTTTCATTCCCGCAAGCTCGTCTTTCTCAAAGGGCCGGAGGGAGTGACGGTTGAGCTCTCGCAATGGCATTGAAGACGATGGCGGATGGCGCCTCGCGTAAACGCATCATCGCTGCGCGGCAACAGCAATGGGGCTTCCGCTCCGGCGGGCAAAGGAGCCGCGCCGCCTGCGACATGCCCGGAGGACGAGGATAGCCGAGACCAGGCGCAACGGAGGGGATATGCCGATCGGCCCGGATCTGCCCAGTGTTTCCATGCTGGCTCAAATCGCCGCCGATCACGGCATCTCGCTCGATGCCGGGCAGGCCGCCGCCTATCGCGGGCTGATGGCCGGACTGATTCGTTCCTGCCGCCGGATCGAAGAGTTTCCCGAGCCGAAGCTGCCGGTGAAATATCCGCGCACGCCCGGCTACCGCCCGCATCCGGGCGAGAATCCGTTCAACGGCTGGTACTGGCGGTGCGAAATCAGGGGCGCCGACGATGGTGTGCTGAAAGGCCAGCGTGTCGCCATCAAGGATGCGGTCCCGGTGGCCGGCGTTCCGATGACGAATGGTTCGCGCATCCTCGAAGGATTCGTTCCTGATATCGATGCGGCGATCGTCACCCGGATCCTCGACGCTGGGGGAACCATTATCGGCAAAACCAACTGTGAGGATTTTTCTTTTTCCGGCGGTGGACACACCTGCAGCCACGGTCCGGTCAGCAACCCGCACAATCCCGCACGCAATCCAGGCGGTTCCTCGAACGGCAGCGCCGTTGTCCTTGTGACGGGCCAGGCCGATCTCGCGATCGGGGGCGATCAGGGAGGATCGATCCGGCTGCCGGCATCGTGGTCGGGCGTCTACGGGCTCAAGCCGACCTATGGGCTGGTGCCATACACGGGCTGCGCGATGATCGAGGCGACACTTGACCATGTCGGCCCGATGGCGAACACGACGGAGGGAGTGGCCCGCCTGCTCACAGCGATCGCCGGCAGCGATCCCTTCGATCCGCGCCAGAGAGGCGCGATTCCGCCAGGCTTCCCGACCGACTACATGCCGGCGCTCACGCGGGGCGTGGCGGGCCTCAGGATTGCCATCGTGCGGGAGGGGTTCGGCCACAGCGGCGAAGATACCGGTTCTCCGCCATCAGACCCGGAAGTGGATCGTCGTGTCACCGAGGCAATCCGAAGCTTCAGGAAGCTTGGCGCCACGGTCGAGGAGATCTCGATCCCGATGCATCTCGACGCGTTTCACATCTGGAACGTGGTTGCGACCGAAGGTGCCGCGGATTTCGTGCTGAGGGGCGCCGGCATTGGCACCAACTGGCTTGGCTATTACAATACGGCGCTCGCGGACGCGCTGGCACGCGGGATGCAATCCAGGCCGGATGATCTCGCACCGCCGGTCAAGCTGGTGCTCTTCTGCGGCGACTATATGCGGCGGAGTTATCACGGTCGATATTACGGAAAAGCACAGAACTTGCGGTATTTGGCAAATGACGCGTACGAGTCTGCCCTCGCCCGCTATGATTTGCTGGCGATGCCGACGATACCGTTCACCGCAACACCCATGGTAGCGCGTGATGCCTCAATCGAAGAGACGGTCGTCACAGCGCTCAACATGATACGCAATGTCTGTGTCGCGAACTTGACCGGCCATCCAGCGATCAGTCTGCCCTGCGGGATGCTTGACGGCTTGCCAATCGGGCTGATGCTGACCGGTCGGCGCTTTGAGGATGACAAGCTGATCGCGGCTTCCGCCGCTTTCGAGGCTTCCGGAAATTGGAGAAAGATGTGAGGCACGGCTTGTTCGCATTGCGAATGTTATCCGTTGCCAATTTTTTCTGCGCTGGTTCTGAAGCATCATAAGGCTCAAAAGTTCGAGGTTTCCGTGAAGCCCTCACGCTCATCGGCCGGGCTTGCGTCCCGGATCAGGATCTGGGCGATCCACGAACTGCGCGAAGTCCTGCCACCCACCATCTTCTTTTTCATCGGTTTCAATTTGATTGTGCTGACGACGAACCTCATCCTTTCCCAATACTTCGTCACTTTCGGCAATTTTGCCCTCGCGACAGCGGCGGCACTCATCGTTGGGAAATCTGTGCTCGTTGCCAACGCCATGCCGGTACTGCGCCAGTATGATCGCGCCCCCCTGATCCAGCCAATTCTGTTCAAGACGGCCATTTACTGGGCGGTGGTATTCGTTGCACGCCTGCTTGAGCATTTCGTCCGGTTCACGGCCATCGAAGGTCATTCGGTCAGAAACTTTTTCCCGTCCATGGTCACGAATTTTTCCTGGAACCGTTTCGCTGCGATCCAGATCTGGATCCTGGTTCTATTCTTCATCTATGTTACGGCATCCGAGCTCAATCATCTGTTCGGTTACGGCGAGCTCGCGCGTATCCTCTTCACTCACCGGCCGTCTGAGCTGCAGCAGAGCCGCCGCCAACGGATCCACGAGCTTATCCGCCTGAGCAGACTTGCCGACGCGCACACTCTCGATGAATTCCGCGATCCAACCACTGAGGCTCATGATCAATTGATCG
>DASZQO010000108.1:0-16798 GCA_035549615.1 Acetobacteraceae bacterium | reverse complement strand
GAATGCCTTCCACGTAGACATCGGCGAAGGCGACCGGACGGCCGAAGGCGAGCGCGGCGAGGATGGCGAGCTTATGAGCCGCATCGATGCCGTCGATATCGAAAGAGGGGTCGGCCTCCGCATAGCCAAGGCGCTGCGCCTCCGCCAGCACATCGGCGAATTCCCGCCCCTCCTCACGCATCATCGAGAGGATATAGTTGCAGGTGCCGTTGAGGATTCCGGCGACTCGCTCGATCCGGTTGCCGGCCAGCCCCTCACGCACGGTCTGGATGACGGGAAGCCCCCCGGCAACTGCAGCCTCGAAGCCAAGCGGCGCGCCGCTGCGCTCGGCCAGCCGGGCAAGCTCGGCGCCATGAATCGCAAGCAGGGCCTTATTCGCCGTCACCACCGGCTTGCCCGCGGCGAGCGCGGCCTCGACCAGCGTGCGGGCCACGCCCTCCGCGCCACCGATCACCTCGACGATGACATCCACCGCCGGGTCGGCCACCAGGGCCGTCGGGTCGTCGAACCAGCGCAGGCCCGAGAGCGCGATGCCGCGGTCGCGGGCGCGCGTGCGGGCCGAAACGGCCGTCACCGCGAGAGGCCGTCCGGCGCGTGCAGTGATAATGTCGGCATTGTCGCGCAAAAGCCGCAGCACGCCCATGCCCACGGTCCCAAGCCCGGCGATCGCGATGGAAAGCGGCCGGTTCATCGGTTCGGCCAGGCCCGGAGGCATGCGCCGTCGGGCCAGGATGGCGGGCTCTTGCGTCGCACGTCTCTGCCTTCGGGAAGACCCCGTGTCGGGTTGCGATTCGAGGGGTGGCGCCGGGGATTCTGGCTTGGGGAACGGCCCGGCTTCAAGTGCCCGTGTTCTCGCTGCCCATGTTCTCGTTGCCCGTGTTTTCGGAGCCGGCGTTCTGCTCAAGCAGGCGCAAGGTTGCCCCGCCCCCCGAAGCCTCGGCACCGAGACGGAGCGCATTCTCCGGCACCCCATCGGCCACGAGCGCCATGGCAACCGCACTTGCTCTGGCGAGCCCGAGCTGAAGCGCCGCCGCTTGCGCCTCCGCATTGCTCGCTGCCGCGTCCCCATAGCCCATCACCGCAACGCTCCCGTTGCCGCGCGCGGCGGCAAGGGCACGGATGCGCGCCTGCTCGGCGGCGGTGAGAACGGCTGAGCCGGCCGCGAATTGCAGTCTCAGTGTCGGCGGTTGAACAGGGATGAAGGGACGCGGCGGCGGGCCGGGGGCCGCCGGAATTCCGGCGATGGCGGGCGGTGGCGGTGGTGCCGCCGGAACGCTGGGCAGGGCAGCCGCGGCGGCTGCGAGCGCTGCATCCGGCGGCGCGGTTTGCTGGCTTTCAGTCTGGTCCTGGGCCTCCGTCTCGGCTGGCGCGGACCCCCCATTGTTCGCGGCCTGCGGGAGCGCGGCGGCCGATGATGATCCGCCCGGCGACGACGTTGCCGCCGGCGCAGCGGGCCCTGGGGCCGCCGACTGGGCAGGCCCCGGCGCAGCGGAAGCGGCGGCCTGGCCCGCCGCCGTGGCGCTCGCCGCAGGCAGCGGTGCCAGCACGGCCTCCTGCTCGGCATGGGTCCGCTCGGCAAGCAAGGCCGCGGAAATCCGATCCCGCTCGGCGGGTGGGATCACCTGCGGCGGCTGGGGGACATTGGCGAGATTGGGATAGGGTGCCTCCGCGCCCGGTATCTCCGGCCGCTTCTTGGCGATCGGGCCGCCCTCGATATCATGGTACCAATCGACCGGATTGATCGCCGGCGGCGCCGAGGCGCAGCCGCAAAGGAGCAGCAGCACCGCCATGCCGAAGAGGGCGGGGCTCCGGAAGGCGGGACCCTGGCCATACCGTACTGTGCCCGCCCGAACCCTGCGCCTGTTTCCCGCCAGCGGCCCTGCCACGGGGTGCCCCGATTCCATCGGAAACCATATTGATCTAAGTTCCGCGCCGCCGCTGATCATGGTCTTGCCACGGCTCCAAAGCTGCCGCATGCCGCATTGATGATGTAGCGCGGGATCCTCATTCGCGGAAAGGATACTCCCATGGCCGATTCGGAGAAGCCGGAGGCACCCGCATTCAAGCTGCCCGATCCGGCGATGATCGGCCGCTCGATGGCGGATGTCGCCGAGCGCTCTCAGCGCATTGTGAGCGAGTGGCTGAGGCGCCAGTCGGACGAAAACCAGGCGCTCGATCCGCTCAATATCGGCAGCGCCTTCCTCGAGATGACAACCCGCCTGATGGCCAACCCGGCCGAGCTGATGCAGGCCCAGCTCGGCTTCTGGCAGGATTACATGACGCTCTGGCAGAATACGGCCCGGCGCGTCATGGGGCTTGAGACGAAGCCGGTGATCGAGACCGATCCGGGCGACCGGCGCTTCAAGGACTCGGCGTGGAACGAGAACGAGATCTTCGACTTCATCAAGCAATCCTATCTGCTCTCGGCCCGCTTCGTTCAGGACGTGGTCCGGCGGGTGGACGGTCTCGAGCCAAAGACGGCACAGAAGGTGGATTTCTACGCCCGGCAGTTTGTCGAGGCGATGAGCCCAAGCAACTTCGTGCTCACCAACCCGGAGGTCCTGCGCAAGACCGCCGAGACGGGTGGGGAAAACCTGCTCAAGGGGCTTGCCAATCTCCTCGCCGATCTCGATCGCGGCAAAGGCCAGCTTCGCATCAAGATGACCGACATGGACGCGTTTCAGGTGGGCGGCAATATCGCCGTCTCGCCGGGCGCGGTCGTCTATCAGAACGATCTCATGCAGCTCATCCAGTACGCGCCCTCCACCGAGACGGTGCTGAAGCGCCCGCTGCTGATCGTGCCGCCCTGGATCAACAAGTTCTACATCCTTGATCTGCGCCCCAAGAACAGCTTCGTGCGCTGGGCCGTTTCCCAGGGCCATACGGTGTTCATGGTGAGCTGGGTCAACCCGGACGAGAAGCTCAGCGACAAGGGCTTCGACGATTACATGACCGAGGGCGTGCTCGACGCTCTCGATGCGATCGAGAAGGCGACCGGTGAGCGGGACATCAATGCGATCGGCTATTGCCTCGGCGGCACGCTGCTCGGGGCCTCTCTCGCCTGGCTTGCGGCCAAGCGGAGGCAGCCGGTCAAGGCGGCCACCTTCTTCACCAGCCTGCTCGATTTCACCGAGTCGGGCGAGCTCAATGTCTTCATCGACGAAGAGCAGCTCAAGGTGCTCGAGGAGCGGATGAACCGGCGCGGCTTCCTGGAAGGAAGCGAGATGGCCGCGACCTTCAACATGCTGCGGGCCAACGACCTGATCTGGTCGTTCGTCGTCAATAACTATCTCCTCGGCAACGATCCCTTCCCCTTCGATCTTCTTTACTGGAATGCGGATTCGACGCGCATGCCCGCACGCATGCACAGCTTCTACCTGCGCAAAATGTATCAGGAGAACAAGCTCGCCGTGCCGGGCGGGATCACGTTGCGCGGCGAGCCGATCGATCTCCGGCGGATCCGGATCCCGGCCTATTTCCTCTCGACGCGCGAGGACCATATCGCGCCCTGGAAGGCGACGTACCGGGGGGCCAGGCTCCTCAGCGGGCCGACCCGCTTCGTGCTGGCCGCCTCCGGCCATATCGCGGGCGTGGTCAATCCGCCGGACAGCGGCAAGTATAATCACTGGGTCAACACGGAACTGCTAGCGGACCCGCAGGAATGGCTCGCCGGGGCCACGGAGCTTGCCGGTTCCTGGTGGCCCGACTGGCATCGCTGGATCACCGCCCAGGCCCCTGAGCGCGTGCCGGCACGCATCCCCGGTCAGGGCAAGCTCAAGGTGATCGAGCCAGCGCCGGGGTCCTACGTCAAAGTCAAGCTCTGCTGACGCCAACGCGCCCTGCGGTGGAGGCCGGGCGCGCCCGTCACGCGCCAGATCCTCTCGCGGTTGGCAACGATACCCTGCGGGCCGCGGTGCCGCCCGGACACGGCCCCAGCTGCGGGCTTCAAACGCGCCGCGCAAGGCGACGAACTGCGCGGGCAGGACGTCTTATTTTCCGTGGCCTGCTTGTCCGCTTCGTTCGTCGTGCAAGGCGACGAACTGCGCGGGCAGGACACGAGACGCGAAGGCCGGGGCCATCACGCTGAGATCGGCCAGGCCGCGCGGTGTCGCCATCAAATGGCTGAGCGGACCTGAGCTTGTCGCCATCCGCCAGGAGAGCATTGCGCGTGTCTCCGCCAGCGCGGCAACCGTGTATTCGGGCCTATCGGCGACATTCTCGAAACAATGCGGATCGCGCGCGAGATCGAAAAGGAGCGGCGGCAGCGCGGCGAAATGCACCGCCTGGAACCGTTGCGAGCGCGCCACCACGAAGCCGCATTCCTGCGGCGCGAGCCCGAGCGAGGACGGCAGGCCATCCGGATCGAAATCGCGGAAATCGCCTTCCCAATGCACCGTCTGCCGCCATGCAGCCGGCGGCTCACCGCGGCAGAAGCCGAGCAGCGAATGCCCATCGCGGCGCGCCGGCAGTTCGGCGCCGAGCCAGTCGAGGATGGTCGGCATCACATCCACGGCTTCGGTGAATTCCGTCACGCGCCGCCCGCCACGCGCGCCCGGCACGCGGATGATCAGCGGCACATGTACGGCCTCGGCGAAATATCCCTCCTTGCCGAGCAAACGATGATCGCCGAGCATCTCGCCGTGGTCGCCGGTGACGATCACCAGGGTGCGTTCTATCAAATCCCATTCCTCGAGCCGGGCGAAGATTCGGCCGAGAGCATCATCCACTTCGCTCACCATGCCGCAGTAGACTGCGCGCAGCGTGGCGCATTCGGCGTCGGTCAGCGTCGCGACCGGCCCCTCAGGGCTCGCAACGAACCGCGCGCGCTGCTGGCGCGCGAGCAGGGCGGCGAGGAACGGATGCTGACGCCCCTCACTTTCCACGTCCGGCGCCGCATGGCGTGGTGCCATGGAAGCGGCGTCGTGCAGCGCGTGGAAGGGTGCGGGTGCAATGAAGGGCGGGTGTGGCGCGATATAGCAGACATGGGCGAACCAATGCGCCGCGCGCCGCACGGAAAGATAGCGAAGCACGGCGTCCGTGAGGAAGGCCGCCCGCCCATGGCGCGCCGCGAACCGCGCCGCGCGCGGCGCCTGCAGATTGAGATGGCCTGTCGCCGGCCGCAGCGCCGCTTCCACACTATCGAAATCGTAGCCCGCCTCCTTCAGATAGGCGAGCCAAGGCAACGCATCTTCATTGAGCAGAAGCTCCGGCGTGAAGCCGGGCATCACGTCCTCATAGGTGAAAAGCGCGGGATCGGCTGCCGGCCGGCCGCGCGGGTCCATGGTGCTGTCGGTATAGCCGAAAAGGGCGGGGTCATAGCCCATGGCGCGCGCCGCCTCGCCCAGCGTGGGGATCGCGCGGTCGAGCGGGCTGCCATTCCGCAGCACATGGGTGTTGTGCGGATAGAGCCCGGTGAGCAGCGCGGCACGCGCCGGGCCGCAGGGGGCGGCCTGCCCGAAATGATTGAGGAAGATCGTGCTCTCGTGCGCGAGCCGGTCGAGCGTCGGCGTGCGAATCTGGGCATTGCCGGCAGCGCCCAGCGCATCCGCGCGCCATTGGTCAAGCACGATGAAGAGAATATTGCGCCGGGCAGGATCCATCGGTACGCATCTCCGGCGGCATGCTCTCCCGCCCACCGCATCATTGCGGCGCGCACGGCGCGGACGCAATCTCGGGGCGCAATCCATCCGGAGGGGAGATCGAGAGATGGACACACCGTCCGGCCGCGCCCGCGAGGTCGCGGTGAATGGCCGAAGCTACCGCTTCCCGAACGTGCCCACCATCGCCGTCTGCCTTGATGGATCGGAGCCCGGCTATATCGAGGCGGCGATCGCGCGCGGCCTCGCGCCCAATTTCGCCCGTCTGATGCAGACCGGGGCCAGCCTCACCGCGCTCTCGGCGATCCCGAGCTTCACCAACCCGAACAATCTCTCGATCGTCACCGGCGCGCCCCCCGAAGTACACGGCATCGCCGGCAATTACTTCCTCGACCCAGCCAGCGGGCAGGAAGTGATGATGAACGATCCCCACTTTCTGCGGGCAAAAACGATCCCCGCCGCTTTTCACGAAGCCGGCGCGCGGGTCGCGCTGGTCACCGCCAAGGACAAGCTGCGCGCGCTGCTGGGCGCCGGGCTTGCGATGGAGACCGGCCGCGCCATCGCCTTCTCGGCGGAGCGCGCCAATGCGGCAACGGTGGCGGAGAACGGTATCGGCGATGTGCTCGATTTCGTCGGGCGCCCGCTGCCGGATGTCTATTCGCCCGCCCTCTCCGAGTTCGTCTTCGCCGCCGGGGTGCGTCTCGTCGAGCGGTTCCGCCCCGACCTCGTCTATCTCTCCACGACGGATTATGTGCAGCACAAGGCGGCGCCGGACAGCGATCTCGCCAACCAGTTCTATGCGATGATCGATCGCTATGTCGGAGAGCTCGATGCGCTCGGCGTGGTGCTGGCGCTTACGGCCGATCACGGCATGAACGACAAATATCGGCCGGATGGCTCGCCCGATGTGCTCTATCTTCAGTCATGGTGCGACGGCCGGCTCGGCGCGGGGGTGGCCCGCGTCATCCTGCCGATCACCGATCCTTACGTGAAGCACCACGGCGCGCTCGGTTCCTTCGCGACCATCTATCTGCCAAGCGGCCTGGATTCCGGGCCTTTGATCGCTGCCCTCGCGGCGACCGAAGGGGTGAGCCTTGCGCTCTCGCGCGCCGAGTCCTGCGCGCGATTCGCCCTGCCGCCCGACCGGGTGGGGGATATCGTCGTCCTTTCCGGCAAGCACAAGGTGCTCGGGACGAGTCCCGAACGGCATGATCTCTCGGCACTCGATGCCCCCCTGCGCTCGCATGGCGGGCTTGAGGAGCAGCGCGTGCCGATGATCCTCAACCGTCGCGTTCGTATCCCCGGCGGGCGCGTCCTGCGCAATTTCGACATTTTTGACATCGCCCTCAACCTGGTCGCGTGAACGCGCCGCCCCACCGGTCCTTCCGGCATATTATTTCTTATTCGAAATGTCATCGTTTGATGGCATTCGGGACTCATCCCGCGGAGCAAGGAGGGGGCTCAAGGACCGGAACGGGTTCGTCCCCCCATGCTCTGTCCGCCGCTGCCTGGAGCAACCCGGGGGGCGGGGAAGGGCGGGGGCGCATACCCGTTCTGCCGGATGCGTGATGGGAAGGGGCAGAGCGAGAGATGCGCGCAGGGAGAATGTTCGCGGCCGGGATGATGTTCGCCGTGCTTGGCGGGGTGCCCGCATGGGCGCAATCGGGCGTGGTGACGATCTACAGCGCCGATGGGCTGCATGACGGATCGCCCAACTGGTTCCAGACCGAGTTCGACGCTTTCACCAAGGCCACCGGCATTCGGGTGCGCTATGTCGAGGCGGGCTCGGCCGTGGTGGTCGATCGTATCGAGCGCGAGAAAGCGAACCCGCAGGCGGACGTGCTGGTGACATTGCCGCCCTTCATACAGAAAGCCGCGTCGGACGGGTTGCTCCAGCCCTACACGCCGGCAGCGGCCGCGGAAATAGCGGCGCGGGATAAGGACCCGAACGGCCGTTACTATGCGCTGGTCAACAACTATGCGGACTGGATCTACAACGCGAGCGTTCTCAAATCCCCGCCCGCCACCTTCCAGGATCTGCTCGCGCCGCAATTCAGGAACAAGATCCAGTATTCCACGCCCGGTGAGGCTGGTGACGGCACGGCGGTGATGCTCAACGTCTTCCAGGCCTATGGCGGGGCAACGTCGGGCCTGGCCTATCTCAAGCAGCTCCAGGCGAACAATCTCGGCCCTTCTTCCTCGACCGGGCGGCTGACGGCGCTCGTCAACAAGGGTGAGATCTGGGTGGCCAACGGCGATCTGCAGATGAATCTCGCCCAGATGCGGGACAATCCGAATATCCGCATCTTCTGGCCGGCGGGGCCGGACGGCAAGCGCGTGACCCTGCCGCTCCCCTATGACATCGCGCTCGTGAAGGGCGCGCCAGATGCGGAAAATGGCCGCAAGCTGATCGACTTCCTCCTTTCAAAGAAAGCCCAGGAACAGGTGGCCCCCATCGCCATGGGCATTCCCGTGCGTACGGATGTCTCACCCGCGGGGGAGACCTACACGACCATGCAGACGCTGCTCAAAGGCGTCCAAATCTGGTCGCCTGACTGGAGCAATCTGCTCGCCAATCTGCAAACCTATGTTTCGCAGTGGCATCAGGCAACGGGCAGCTGAAACGATCGGGCGCCGATGAGTTCGGCCGCGGCGCGGGGACTCGGGCCGGGTGAGGTCATCGCCTCATCCGGTGCCGATCTTGCTTCCTCTCCCCTCGCCGCCAGGACATCGGGCACGCTTTCGGGCGGCGGCGTCGCGTTCGAAGGCGTGAGCGTCGCCTATAAGGGCAACACGGTCCTTATCGATTTCACGCTCACGGTCCGGCCGGGTGAGATCATGGCGGTGATCGGGCCCTCCGGTTCGGGCAAGACGACTGTGCTGCGTGCCATCGCCGGCTTTGTCCGTCCCGTTTCTGGGCGTCTCTGCGCCGGCGGGCGGGATATCACCGATCTTCCGCCCCGCGCGCGGGGGATCGGCATGGTGGTGCAGAACTACGCGCTCTTTCCGCATATGCGCGTGGCGGACAATGTCGCCTTCGGGCTCAGGGCGCGTCGGGTGCCCGAACACGTGGTGCGCGCCGAGGTCGCGGCGGCGCTCGCCATGGTCGGCATGTCATCCTTCGCGGGGCGCTATCCGCGTGAGCTTTCCGGCGGCCAGCAACAGCGTGTGGCGATCGCGCGGGCGCTTGCAATCCGCCCGGAACTGCTTCTGCTTGATGAGCCGCTTTCAGCGCTCGATGCTCAGATCCGCCAATCCATGCTTGAAGAGCTGGCCCGGCTGCACCGGAACCTGCCGGCGCTCACGGTGCTCTACGTCACGCATGACCAGACCGAGGCGCTCACGCTCGCCGATCGCATCGCCATCCTGCGTGATGGAAAGCTCGTCGCGCTCGGCCCCGCGCGCGAGCTTTATCAGCGGCCGCCCAATCGTTTCGCGGCGGAGTTCCTGGGGCGGGCCAATCTGCTTTCGGTCGTCCTCGACACGCCCGCGGCTGGCGAGGGCGACGCCATGGTCCGTTTCGGCGCCATCCGCCTCCGTGCGCGTGCCCGGGCGGGCATCGCCGCTTCAACCTCCTGCCTGCTCTGCATCCGCCCGCACGATCTCTCCCTCACGGCGCGCGAGCCGGGCGCGAACAGCCTGGCCGCGCGCGTCCGGGAGGTGCAATGGAAGGGGGAGCTGCACGATATCGCGCTCGAAGCGGAAGGGCAGGTGATTCGGCTGACCACGGCGCCCCTGCGGACACCGCCGGAACCCGGAACGATGCTCTCCCTTTATTTTTCTCCCGCCGATGCAACGCTTATTCCCGAATCCTGAATTGCCATATGAGTGATCTTGCCGTCGGACAGCGGCGGCCCCGCCGTCTCAATGTCCCGGGCCTTCCCGCCGCGCTGCCGCTCGCGGTGCTCGGCATTCTCTTCTTCTATCCGCTCGCGCTCATCATCGCGCAATCCTTCGCCACCGGCCGCGGAACGCCGGCGTTCGCGAACTATATTTCGGTGCTGGGAAGCGCGCTCTTCCGCAACGCGCTCTGGCACACGATCACCATCACGCTCGCAGCGAGTCTTGGCTGCATCGCGCTCGGCTTCACCCTCTCGGTCGTCATCGCCTTCGTTCCCTTTCCCGGCGCGCGGCTTCTTGCCCGCGCGATCGAGACCTTCATCGCGTTGCCGACCTTTCTCGTCGCCCTCGCCCTCACCTTCATTTATGGCTCGGCCGGAATCCTCAACGGCGCGGTGATGAAGCTCTTCGGCCTCGCGCTGCCGCCGATCGATTTTCTCTATTCCGCCTGGGGCGTCATCCTTGCTGAAGTCACAGTCTATACGCCTTTCGTGATGCGTCCGCTGCTTGCCGCCTTCTCGCTAATCGAAGCCTCGCAGATCGAGGTTGCGAGCATCCTCGGTGCCGGCGGGTTCCGCATCCTGCGCCAGATCATCCTGCCGGCCGCGCTGCCGGCGCTGATGGCCGGCGGCAGCCTTTGCCTCCTCCTCACCACCAATGAGTTCGGCATCGTGCTCTTCATCGGCGCCAAGGGCGTCGAAACCTTGCCGCTGCTCGTCTACGACAAGGCGATTCAGGAGTTCGACTACGCTTCAGCCTGCGTGTTCGCCACCATCAATATCGCGCTCTCGCTCGGTCTCTATGCGCTCTATCGCAGCACGCTCGCCTGGTTCAGCCGTGCTGGCCTGGTCTAGATCGGGCCGCGCGAGTGCCTGGCTTCTCTTCCTCGTGCTCGCAGGCGTGGTCTATGGCCTGCCCGCTGCGGTCATCCTGCTTGCGAGCCTCAGCGGCCAATGGAACGGCGTCCTCCCCTCCCAACTCACCCTTGCCCATTATGGCGCGGCCGTCTCGGGCGCCTCGGGCGCGGCGCTGCGCACCAGCCTTGCGACAGGAGTTTGCGCCAGCCTGCTCGCGCTGCTGAACGGCACGGCGGCCGCCCTCGCGCTCCGTCGCCTTGGTGGGCCGCCCCGCCGCAATCTCGAAGCCATCTTCTTTCTCCCGAGCGCCATGCCCTCGGTCTCGGTCGGGCTTGGGCTGCTGGTCGCCTTCAGCCGCCCGCCAGTCCTGCTCAACGGCACGATCGCCATCGTCTTTGCCGCCCACTTCGTCCTGATCTCCGCCTTCACCTTCGGCAGCATCACGGCCGGCCTCGCGCGCATCCCGGCGGATTGCGAGCAGGTGGCGGAAAGCCTCGGCGCTGCCCCCGGCTACCTCCTGCGAACGGTCACGCTTCCCCTCCTGCTCCCCTATCTTACCGCCGCGTTCAGCCTGAGCTTCGCGCTCTCGATGGGCGAGCTCGGCGCCACCGTGATGGTCTATCCACCCGGCTGGGTGACACTCCCGGTTCAGATCTTCGGGCTCAGTGACCGAGGAGACGTCTTCTCCGCCGCCGCCCTCACCGTGCTGCTCGCCGCCAGCACGCTTGCGGCCCTCGCCGCGCTCTCGCTTGTCCCCACACGAAGCGCCACGCGATAAGCAAAAAAGCAAAGATCTGGATTAGATACGAAAGAGCAGGGGTCTTGCCGCTGCCCCCCACTGAGGCCTTGGAGCGTGATGATCGGAGGCGGACTCGCCGCAGGTCTGAATCACGCGAGAAAACAAAGACCGGGAACGGGATGGGCGAGCGCGAGCGATCTCATCCTGCTCGAGAGCGTGTTCGGTCTGACTGAACACACTCCAGCAGGAGTGTCGGGGGCTCTGCCCCTGACCAAGGCAAAGCTATGACCTGCTTTTTGGCCCTGCTTATGCCGCCGTCTTCTCCACAAGCAGAGGGTGCTCGGGATCGTCGTAATTCACCGGCGTCGCATGCCATCCCTCGGCATGTTTCCTCCAGTACAATTCCTTCAGCTTGAGGCTGATCGGGCCAGGCCGGTCGTTGGCCATGATGTTGTCGCAACTAGTTGCGATTCCGACACGTGCGCACGGCATGACGCCACCCGCCGTGGTCGAGCAGAACACCTCATCCGCCTCCATGAGATCGGCTGCCCGCATCGGCATGATTTTGCCAACCAGGCACAACTCGTCGCAAAGATCGAGCACCGATCTGCGCGTCACGCCCTCCAACGCACCCCGATCCGGGGTCATCACCACGTTTCCCTTGACGGCGAACACGTTGAACCCCGAGCCCTCGGTAACATAGCCCTCAGAATCCAGCAGCACGGACGTGTCATATCCATGGTCGTGTGCCTCGAAGAGCCCACGCACAAAATCGCGCCAGGAATAGTTCTTCAATGTTGGATCGAGCGAAAGCGGAGAGATGCGCGGGACGCTCGCGATCCAAAGATGCGCACCCCGCTCCTGCACGTCCTTCGGTATGACATCGACCCATGGGCAGGCATATGCGATGAAGGTGTTGTCACAATCCTCCGGTCGACGCGAGCCATAAATGCGAGGTACACCACGGGTCGAGAGCATCGCGACGAACGCCTCGTGCAGACCGCTCAGCGCAACGCACTTCGCCAGGATCTGCCGCATCTCCTCCCTGGAGACAGGCGGCTTGAGACGATAGCCGGCGAGGGACTTGTGGAAGCGGTCGAGATGGTCCTCAAGGCGGAAGAAGCTCCCTCCGTACACATGCACGACATCGTAGGTCACATCAGAGTGGATGAATCCCCAGTCGCCAACGGAGATTTTTGCCTCTGTCATGGGCACGAAGGTGCCGTTCATGTACGCCGCGCCCTGGGAAAAATCCTGCATCTCGTCATGCATCGCAAACACTCCGCAAATCAGCTAGCCGGCTACGCAATCTCTGCGGTCAGATCGTGGAGCGTTGCCTCGAACTTCTCCAGGATCTCATCGGCCACTGCCTCGTCGATGATCAATGGCGGGGCGAGCGCGACCGTGTCGCCCATGCATCGCAGGATCAGGCCGTGTCGGAAGGCGATGGTGTCGAATTTCCTGCCGACCTTCATCTCCTCGGGGAACGGCGTACGCGTCGCCTTATCCGCCACGAACTCGATGCCGATCATCATGCCCGCGCCCCGGACCTGCCCGATGATGGGGGAGCTTTCGCCCAACGCATCGAGGCGCGCCCGCAGCTTGCCGCCGATTTTGCGGACATGGCTGGACATATCGCTCTCTTCGTAAATCTTGATCGCCTCGCTGGCCACTGCTGCCCCAACCGGATGGCCGGAATTTGTGAATCCGTGGCCAAACATCTCGCCCTTCTTGTTGACCGCACGCAGGGCGTCATACACCTTCCCGGCGGCCACCACGGCGGAGATCGGGAAATAGGAGGAGGAGAGTCCCTTCGCCATCGAGATCATGTCCGGCTTCATGCCGACGGTCTGCATCCCGAACCAGTTGCCGGTGCGGTGGAAGCCGCAGACGATCTCGTCGGCCAGCAGCAGGATGTCGTGCTTCTCGAGCACCTCGCGCACGCGCCCGAAATAGTTCTCGGGCGGCACGATGATCCCGCCACCGGCCATGATTGGTTCGGCGATGAAGCCTGCGATCGTGTCAGCCCCTTCGCTCTCGATCATCGCTTCGAGATCAGCGATCAGGCTGTCGACAAACTCCGCCTCGCTCTGCCCGTCCTTTGGCCCGTGATAGGGGTCGGGTGTCGTCGTGTGGATGAAACCGGGCATCGGCAGGCCATATTCGCGGTGCATGAAGGGCAGCCCGCACATCGAGGCAGCGCCGATGGTGCTGCCGTGAAAGGCCTTCTGGCGGGCTATGATTTTCCGCTTTCCGGCCTTTCCGGCGGCCTTATGATAGACCCACGCCAGCTTGACCATAGTCTCGTTGGCCTCGGAGCCAGAGGTCGCTAAATAGGCTTTCCCGTGCTCCAGTCCCGAGAGCTGGACCAGTTTTTCGGCAAGCTCCGCGGCCACCGGGCTCGTACGATGAAAAAACGTATGATAGAATCCGATCTTCTCGTACTGCCCTATCGCCGCGTCGATCAGCCGCCGGTTCGAGAAGCCGAGCGAGGCGCACCATAGCCCCGCCATCGCATCGACATAGGCGCGCCCGTCCGCATCGAACACGTGGGCGCCCTTGCCGCGCGTGATGATGACGGGCCCGTCCTGTTCATGGGCGAGCGGGTTGGTCTGCGAGTGGATATGATAGGCAATGTCATTGTAGGCGGTCGAGTTCGGCGCGATCTGATCCATTTTGTTCTCCCTGGCCTTGGACCGGGACGAAGTTGCGCGTTCAGTTGCTTTCCTGGGCGGTGGCAAGCGGCGCGAATTCTGCTTCCTCGGCCCGGATCTCGGCTTGCCGTGCCGCGATCTCGGCGGCGCTGACCGGCGGGCCTTGGAATCGGCGCCGCTCCAGCAGCACCCATAGGAGACCGAGCACCACGACGATGCCGATGATATAGGTGATGAGGATGTCGTTGGGCGGCTGGATGCCGATATAGATGATTCCAATGCAGCCGATGGAAGCGATGACCGCAAAAGGTTTGGAAAGCACGCCGAGCCGGAAAGGTCCGTACTCCGTCCAGTGCTTGCCCTCGGCGAAAAATCCAGCCGCGGTGGGCATGATGTAGGCGACATAGAGGAACATCGCTGCCCCGGTCGCAAGCGCGTTGAAGGCGGGTGAGTAGAGCGTCGCGAGAGTGGCGAGGATCGCCCCGCCCCAGATCGCATGCGCCGGTGTCCGGTAGCGCCGGTGTACACGCCGGAAATATTTGGAAAAGGGCAGTCCCCCGTCGCGGGAGAAGGCGTACATCAGCCTCGAATAGGCGGTCACACCGGCAAGCCCGCAGAGATAATTGGCGATGACGATGCTCACATAGAGTACGCCGCGAATCCAGCGGGGCACGGGCAATCCGCTGAGCAGCGCGAAGAACACATTGCCGCCGTTCTTCGCCGCCGCCGACATATCCGGCATCGCCAGCACGAACGAACAGACCATCACCCAGCCGAAGACGACCGATATCACGACTGAGGAGATAATTCCCTTCGGTACGTTCCATTGCGCATGAACGGTTTCCTCCGCCGTATGCGCCGAGGCGTCATAACCGGTAATCGTGTAGAGCGGCAGCAGAAGGCTCAGTCCAAAGATGAGGGCAAGGCTGTGCAGCTTGTTGGGATAGACCCCGCCGCCGGCCGCGCCCGTGTAGTTCGTGAACTGCAGCAAGCGCTCGAAATGGAAGCTGGGCGTGGCGGCCAGCATGACGATGACCAGAACGACCGCGACCGCAAGGATCAGATAGCCGGAGAAATCGGTCAGCAGTCGGGTCTCGCGCAGGCAGAAATGATTGAGCGCCGCCTGGCTCGCAGTGAAGATGATCATGCCCGCAAGCTGCTGCCAGAAACCCCAGTGCGAAACGTCAATGCCGAACATGTTGGTCAGCACGAGCTGGGTGAAGAGCAGATAGACGCCGACATTCACCGAGCCGATGCCGATAATGTATCCGAGAAGGTTGATCCAGGCAGTTGCCCAGCCCCAGCCGCGCCCGCCGAGAATGGTGGACCAGTGATAGAGCCCGCCCGCGGTGGGATAGGCGGAGGCGATCTGCCCCATGCAGCACGCGACGATCAGCCCAAAAAGTCCTCCCACTAACCAGCCGACGCAGACGGTGAATCCGCCGCCTGCGGAGAAAGCGAGCTGAAAGGAGGTGATGCCGCCGGCGAGAATGCAGATGACGGAGAAGGAAACGGCAAAATTGGAAAAAACCTTCATCCCTCGTGACAATTCCTGCGCGTAGCCCATCTTGTGCAGAACAGCGACGTCCTCTGCGATGGCCGCCGCGTTGGAGACGGCAGGCGTGGCATCTGGCATTGTCAGCCTCCTTTCAACGTATCGTTACGGCAACGCCGTGCGTGATCGGGCCTCCCTTGATGGTCCTTGGCTCTCAATCTGCGGCGATGGCATGAAGCTCTTGCACTGTGCAGAAGTCGCAAGCGGCGGCCCCAAGCGCCCGGTCGATATCCGCCTCCGTATGGGCGGCGGAGAGGAACATGTTGTGCGTTGGGTGAAAGTCGACGTGCCCTCGGCAATGGCTGCCGGGCAGAAAGCAAATCGCTTGCGACGGCCGGGATCGTCGCCGAACATCAGCATCTGCACCGGCCCGGTCCGGCGGATCGCCAAGCCGAGTCGTCCGCTCAGCGCCTCGAGCCCGCCCCGCAGCCGCCCCCCGAGCCGGGTCATGTGCGCCACCGCATCTTCGCGGAGCAGTGTGCGGATGCTCGCAGGGCTCGCCGCCACGGGCACGGCTGCCGTCGAGACGGAGCCGATCGAGACCTAGAAAAGCGGCGGGGCGCAGAAACGGTCATTGCCCGTCACCGCCGCGCGCCGCCTGCGCCCACGCCGCCTCATCCACCGCCTGGTGACCATGGCCGCGAATGATCGGTCCCCAGCTGCACACGAAATCGACGTAGCGGTTGTCATCGACATCCCGGAGATGGCATTCCTTTATGAGAACGAAATATTGCGGATAGCCCGGGGGCATCGCGGCCGCATCGTGATGCCCCCACATCCCGCCGGGGACCACATGTTGCGCCTGCGCCACCAATGCCGCGTTCCGGGACCGATCCCGCATCAGCAAATCCCGTCTTCGTTGCCTGAAAGCTTGCCCAAACGAAGGGGCGCGGCGCATCAACCGAAGGGATGAGCGATGGCACAAATTTTGCCTCTCGTTTCCAACCAGATCGGGCTTGCGGAGAGGAGTGTTCGATGTCCTTCAACCCTGCCTGCCCCGCCCGGGGCGATCCGGAAGCTTCTGAAATCACGCGATTCGGTCGAACAGCGTTGCGTGCGTCAGCGGCGATATTCTTCTGGGTCGAGGGCGTTATCGGCATGACGGACATTCAACTGGAGGGCGTGCCCCCGCATTTTTTTCACCATTATGCCGCTCAAATGGTCAATCTCGATCCCCAGCACGTCCGCAGGATGGAGGTCGGCCGTCAGACTGTCGCTCAGCTTCGTCCGCTCCTCCGGGCAGCCACGAGCACGAATGAGATCTACGGCAATTTTCTGAGACATTACGGCATCGTCGATGTCATTGATCTCTTGTTCTGGTGCGAAGGCAGGCCGGTCGCAGGCCTCGGCCTTATGAAACGCCAAAACGACCCCCCCGTCTGCCCCGACACGATCGAGATCGCCATCGCCCTGCAGCGCTTCGTCGAATACAATCTCCGCCGGCACAGCCGCGTCGCGCAACAGCGGTTGCGCCAGGTGCTCATGCGCACCTACGAGCTGACGGATCGGGAAAGCAGCGTCGCCGAGCTTGTCGCCCAGGGCCATACCAATGCCGA
>DASZQO010000107.1:0-10910 GCA_035549615.1 Acetobacteraceae bacterium | reverse complement strand
CGGCACATTGCACACCATCACACCGCGTACCGCGGCTTCCTTGCGGTCCACGCGGTCATAGCCCACCCCCATGCGCACGATGACCTTCAGCCGAGGAAATCGCGCGAAATCCTCCGCGCGCACGAACTGGCGGAAGATCATCAGCCCATCCGCCATTGCGCAATCCGCGGGATCAAGCTCGCCGAGGGTTTGCGTATCCCGCATCAGCACCTTCACCTCCGGACCGTAGAGACGGTGCTCGACGGAAAGATCCGGATACATCGCCTCGGGATAGAGCACCGTGAGCGTCATGGGCGGACATGTCCTCCTGGAAAAGCGGGCGATCCTGCGGGTGCGGGTCGCCTTGCGCAACCTGCCCTGTTTTGCCAGCCTTCGTGCTTGCGCAGATTCCGGGGGATTGGATGAACGGCGCGGAGAGCCTGGTGCACACGCTGCTGAAGGGCGGTGTCGATACGTGTTTCGCCAATCCCGGCACCAGCGAAATGCATTTCGTTGCCGCGCTCGATCGCATTCCCGGTATGCGTTGCGTGCTCGGCTTGTTCGAAGGCGTGGTTACCGGTGCGGCAGATGGCTATGCCCGCATGGCGGGCAAGCCGGCGGCCACGCTTCTGCATTGCGGCCCGGGTCTCGCGAACGGTCTCGCCAATCTGCATAACGCGCGCCGCGCCGGCTCGCCGATCGTCAATATCGTCGGCGATCAGGCAACCTATCATCGTCCGCTCGACGCGCCCCTCACCGCCGATACCGAGGGCTGGGCGCGGCCCGTCTCCGGCTTCGTCCGCACCGCCATGCGCGCCGCGGATGTCGGCGCCGATGCCGCCGCCGCCATCCGGGCGGCACGCACCCCGCCCGGCCAGATCGCGACACTCATCCTGCCCGCCGACACGGCCTGGAACGAAGGCGGCGTGATCGGCGAGACGCTGCCCCCGCCGCCCGCGCCGCGGGTCGATCAGGGCGTGGTCACCGGCATCGCCCGAACGCTGCGCGGCAACGAGCCCGCAATCCTTGTACTCGCAGGCGAAGCCCTCTCGGCCGAGGGACTGGCGCTCGCCCATCGCATTCGCGTGGCGACCGGGGCACGGCTGATCGCCCAGATGTCGAACGCGCGGATCGCCCATGGTTCAGGCCGGGTCCCGATCGACCGCGTGCCTTATCCAGTGGAAGGCGCGCTCGCAGCGCTCCGGGGTCTCAAGCACATCGTGCTTGTCGGCGCTGTGAAGCCGGTCGCCTTCTTCGCCTATCCCGGCAAGCCCGGCCATCTCTTCCCGGCCGACGCCACGGTGCATGTGCTTGCCCGCCCCGAACAGGATCTGCCCGAGGCGCTCGCCCGCCTTGCCGAAGAGCTCGGCGCGCCCGAGGTGCCCTTGCCGGAGACGGGGCCGCGCCCAGCGCCCGCCAGGGGCCGGCCGACCCCCGAAGCCGTGGCGCAATCGCTCTCGGCCCTGCTGCCTGACCAGGCCGTCATCGTCGATGAAAGCGTGAGCTTCGGTCGCAGCATCTTCTCCGACACCGCTTCCGCGGCACCGCATGACTGGCTGCAGATCTCCGGCGGAGCGATCGGCCATGGAATGCCGCTCGCGACCGGCGCGGCGATCGGCGCGCCGGGCCGGCGCGTCATCGGCCTGCAGGCCGATGGTTCGGCGATGTACACGATCCAGGCATTGTGGACCCAGGCGCGTGAGCGGCTGGACGTGACCACGATCCTTCTCTCCAACCGCAAATACGCGATTCTGCTGAATGAGCTTGCCAATGTGGGCGCCAATCCCGGCCGCACGGCGCTTGATATGCTTGATCTCTCCAACCCCGATCTCGACTGGCCGCGCATTGCGGGCGGCCTCGGCGTCGAGGCCGCGCGGGCGGAGACCATGGAAGGTTTCGCCAAGCTTTTTTCCCATTCGCTCTCACGCTCGGGGCCGTTCCTGATCGAACTCGTCATTTAAAATTTGCAGCGGGCCGTGTCCGCGCGCCCTCGCCCATCCTGCGCGGGGCTGCTTCCGCGTCCGAATCAAAAGGCCTGCGGAACGCGCGATTCTCCGCGACGCACACTCGTGTCAGGCTTGACGCCCCCGGCCTCGCGGCTCAATGATTTATGGATGACGACGGGGATCCAGTTCCCCGGAAGCGCCGGTTTGACGACGCCGGGGACGGTCGTGGCAGAGCTTTCGGGCTCGGTGCGGGGAAAGATTTTTCACTCCCCGGCGCCCGTGAGATTACGTCGTCCTGCAATCGTGAACTTTTTCTCCGCAGGACTGCCCCGGAGCATCGCGCGAAGCGCGCACCCCGTGACCGGATTTGGTGCCCAACCGGTACCGTTCTCCCAGGGAGAAAAGCCATGATCATCGACGAAACACTCGAACGTCTCTACCAGCAGGTCGAGTTGGTGAAAGGGGCCGGAGACCCGCGTACCGGCAAGCTCTGCGTTATGTCCTTCGTCGCCTATCTTGCCGGCGAGGGCCATTCCGACCGGCCTGCCACCGCGTCTCCCCTGATCCGCGAGCTCGCAGTCAGGATCAATGACGCGATGCCGGCAACCATGCGCCAGGAGCTCAAGCCATTCGTGCCGAGAATCATCGGCACCAATGACGGGCATGATGCTGAGCGCGCCACCGCGCTCAGGGACATTACGGAAAGAGAGATTCTTCCGCGCATATGTGCGGATTTCCTGGCAAAAGGTGCGCTTCGGGGGTGGCGGCGGACCACCGAGTTCCGGGAATTGAGCAGCCGGCTCTTCGATCTCACCCATGCCCGCGACATTGATGTGGATAGCGCCGCGCGTTGCAAGCTTGCCGCTGCCGTGGCGAGCCTGCTCTGCTTCTGCGCCACAGAGGCGCCCGATCCCGTCGCCCGCCCATGGTACTGGAGGAAGGCGATCGAACTGCTCGACCGGGCCTGCGATGTCGGTGCCGAGAGGGGCGAGCCAACCATTGATACCGGGCGGGTGCAGAAGCTCGAAGAGATGCTCGGTCGCCGCGAGCGTATCCGCGGGGCGAAGGCGATGACCGATCGCGCCGTCGGGCGGCTTCGCGCCGTCCTGACCTGGCCAGCGAAGGCACTCTGACGGGGGTTCGGACGTCTGCCGTATGCAGCCCTGGGGAGCGGCGATGGGAGCCTGTTGACCGTTCGCACAGGAGTCCCGTCGCGGCCATGCGGTAGCGGTCAAGAGGCCCGAAGACGTGATGACCGGAGGTGGAAACACTGAAGGTCTGAATGAGGCGCGGAAACAAGGACCGAGAGCGGGAGGGGGAGCGTTTACGCGCGAGGATGGCGCGCTTTCCTTTTTTTCATGAGGATTGGCAGGAAGTTTTGCTTCAAGGCGGATAGCAGCAATTCGATTTGGCTCACAAAATAAAATATTGAATCAAAATTGTTTTATTTGATGGAGGGTCAGCCAAGCCCCATGGCGATGTAGTTCACCGAAAGGTCCCGGCTCTCCCGCCAGCTCTGGCGCCAGGGGTCGAACGTCATTCCTGCGAGATCGGCGAGCCGAAACCCTGCCTCCGCAAGCAGCTGATCCATTTCCTCCGGAAGGATGAAGCGCCGCCAGTCATGCGTTCCGGGCGGCAGGAGCCGGAGCACATATTCCGCCCCGATCTTGGCCAGCGCCAGCGCCTCGATCGTCCTGCTGATGGTGGAGACAAAAAGCACCCCGCCCGGCTCGAGAAGGCTGGCAAGGGTGCGCAGAAAGGCGGCGGGGTCAGGCACATGCTCGATCACCTCGAGCGCCGTGATCACTGGGAACCGCGCCCTTTCCGCGGCCAAAGCTTCCGGCAGGACAGCGCGATAGAGCAGCGGCATGCCGGCTGCGGCGGCATGGGAATTGGCGGCTTCGATCAGCGGGGCCGAGGCGTCGATCCCGAGCACCGAAAATCCCTCCCGGGCCAGCGCTTCGGAAGCCAGCCCGGCACCGCACCCGACATCCAGCAGGCCCAGTCCTCTGATCGTGCCGAAATGAAGCCGTGCGCGCCCGGTGATCCACGCAACCCGGAGCGCATTCATGCGATGCAGGGGCCGCATCGGGCCGGAAGGGTTCCACCAGCGCTCCGCCAGCGCTCCGAAGCGGGCGATCTCCGCCGCATCCGCGGTCATGTCCTGGGTCGGCATCCGTTGCCCCGTCCTCTGTTGCCCGCATCGGCCGGCCCCAGTATGTGTGCCGCCGCCTCGCCGCCGGCAACCTGCCTCCGGACAAGAGGTCCAAGATCAAGGGAAAGGGCGGGGAAAGGAAGCATGGCCCGTATCGTCATGAAGTTCGGCGGCACCTCGGTCGCCGATCTCGACCGCATCCGTGCCGCGGCCACCCGCGTCGCGCACGAGATCGCGGCGGGGAACCAGGTGGCCGTGGTGGTTTCGGCCATGGCCGGTGTCACCAACCAGCTCGTCGGCTGGTGCCAGGAGCTGTCGCCCCTGCACGATGCCCGCGAATATGATACGGTGGTCGCCACCGGTGAGCAGGTCACAGCCGGGCTGATGGCGATCGCGCTTCAGGCCAAGGGCATTGACGCGCGCTCCTGGCAGGGCTGGCAGATCCCGGTCCTCACGGATGCCGCCCATGGCACCGCGCGCATCGAGCGGATCGTGGGGGATACACTCGTCCAGCGTATGGCGGCGGGCCAGGTGCCGGTGGTCACGGGCTTTCAGGGTGTCGGGCCGGACCGGCGCACCACCACTCTCGGCCGCGGCGGGTCCGATACGTCCGCGGTCGCGCTTGCCGCGGCGCTGGCTGCCGACCGCTGTGACATCTATACCGACGTGGACGGCATCTATACGACCGATCCGCGAATCGTTCCCAGGGCAAGAAAGCTCGCCCGGATCGCCTATGAAGAGATGCTGGAACTTGCTTCGGTGGGCGCGAAAGTGCTTCAGACGCGCAGCGTCGAGCTCGCCATGAAGGAACATGTGCGCGTGCAGGTCCGCTCGAGCTTCACGGACGCCTCCGGCACGCTGGTCGTCGATGAGGATGAGATCGTGGAAAAACCGATGGTCGCCGGCATCGCCTATTCACGCGATGAGGCCAAGATCACTGTCCGCCGCGTGCCGGACCGGCCGGGCATCGCCGCCGCCCTCTTCGGCCCGCTGGCGTCCGCCAATGTCAATGTGGACATGATCGTTCAGAACGTCGCTGCCGACGGCACCACCGATCTCACCTTCACCCTCGGCAAGGCCGACCTGCCGCGCGCGCGCAAGGTGTTGGACGAGGCGCATGCCACCATCGGCTATGCCGAGATCACGGCCGATTCCGACGTCGCCAAGATCAGCGTCGTCGGCGTGGGCATGCGCAGCCATGCCGGTGTTGCCAGCACCATGTTTCGTGCGCTCGCCGACAAGGCCATCAACATCCAGGTGATCTCCACGAGCGAGATCAAGGTGAGCGTGCTGGTCGGCGCCGAATATACCGAACTTGCGGTGCGTGCGCTGCACACGGCATACGGTCTTGATGTCGCCTGACACGTCCGTCCCAAGCCCTGCCCAAGGGGAGGCCACGCTCGAGACGGCGCGCGCCCGGCTTGACGCGCTCTGGGCGCGCGGAACGCGTTTCCTCGGCTGCGAGGTCGGCATCCTCGGCGGCGCCATGACCTGGGTGAGCGAACGCCATCTCGTGGCCGCCATCTCCAATGCCGGCGGCTTCGGCGTCATCGCCTGCGGCTCGATGAATCCCGATCAGCTCGCGGCCGAGGTCGCGGCCACCCAGGCCCTCACCACGCGGCCTTTCGGGGTCAACCTGATCACCATGCACCCCGAGCTCGAAGCGCTCATCCGCGTCTGCCTGGAGGCGCGAGTGAGTCATGTGGTGCTGGCCGGCGGAGTGCCACACACCCGCACCGCGAGCCTGGTCAAGGAGGGCGGGGCGAAACTCATCTGCTTTGCGCCGGCACTCGTCCTCGCCCGTCGCCTCATCAAGGCCGGGGCGGATGCGCTCGTCATCGAAGGCTCGGAGGCTGGCGGCCATATCGGGCCCGTGTCCCTGACCGTGCTTGCCCAGGAGATTCTTCCCCACATCCGGGACGTTCCCGTCTTCGTTGCCGGCGGAATCGGACGCGGTGAAGCGATTCTCGCCTATCTCGAAATGGGTGCATCCGGCGCCCAGCTCGGCACCCGCTTCGCCGCCGCGCAGGAATCGATCGCCCATCCCCGCTTCAAGGAAGCCTTCATCCGCGCTGCCGCGCGCGATGCCGTTCCCTCAATCCAGCTTGATGAGCGTTTCCCTGTCATTCCCGTGCGCGGCCTCGCCAATGCGGGCACCCAGCGTTTCCTCGCGCACCAGCGCGAAACGCTCGCCCGCTTCCAGGCCGGCACGCTCAGCCGTCAGGAAGCTCAGCTCGCGATCGAGCATTTCTGGGCCGGCGCGCTCAAGCGCGCGGTGCTCGAAGGCGATGTCGAACAAGGCTCGGTAATGGCCGGTCAATCGGTCGGCATGGTGACCGAGATCCAGCCGATCGCCGCCATCATCGCCGAGCTCGTCCAGCAGGCCGTCAACGCGATCGCCGCGCGTTGAGGCGGCCCCGGCTGTCAAGCCGGTGTGAACATCGGCAGCTTGAGGCCGCCCTCGGTTGGCTTGAAAACGGCCTTGAGCTTCATGCCGATGCGGATCGTGTCGAAATCACAATCGACAAGATTGCTCATCATGCGCGGGCCTTCATCGAGCGTTACATAGGCGATGGCGTAGGGCACGGGGGCACGCTGCATGACGGAGAAGGAATAGAGTGTGCCGTTGCCGGACGCCGTCTGCCATTCTGTCCGGTCGCTGAAGCAGAAGGGGCAGAGCGCGCGCGGGTAGTGGTGCGCCCGGCCGCAGGCGGCGCAGCGGCGGATGAGAAGCCGTCCCGCCGCGGCAGCGTCCCAATAGGGCTGGGTTTCAGGGTTGGGCTCGGGCGCGGGCAATATCCGATCCGGCATGATCATTCCCGTTCCAAAATAAGAGTGGCGCTGCCATGGCGCGTGCCGAGCGAGCCGCCAGTGCCCTGGACCAGGGCGAGCGCACAGTTCTTCACCTGGACCGCCGGGTGCGCTTCGCCACGAAGCTGCCGCACCGCCTCGATCACTTTCGTCATGCCGCCGCGATTGGCGGGATGGTTGTTGCAGAGGCCGCCGCCATCGGTATTGAAGGGAAGCCGCCCCGTGCCGGAGATCAGGTTGCCGTCGGCGACGAAGCGGCCGCCCTTGCCTTTTTCGCAGAAGCCGAGATCCTCGATCTGCATCAGGACAGTGATGGTAAAACTGTCATAGATCGAGGCGTATTGAATATCCGCAGGTGTCACGCCAGCCTCGGCGAATGCCCGCGGGCCGGACCAGCGCGCGCCCGAGAACGTCAGATCGACGTCTCCGCCGAACTGTCCCTTCGGCGCCTCGCCCGCGCCGCGCAGCCTCACTCGCGGACGGCGGAGGCTCTTCATCACCTCTGGCGCAACCACAACGAGCGCGCCGCCGCCGTCGCTGATGACACAGCAATCGAGCCGGTGGAGCGGTGAGGCGACGATCGGCGAGTCGAGCACTTCCTTCACCGTGACGACATCGCGCAGCATCGCATTCGGATTGTGTTGGGCGTGATGCGAGGCCGCAACCTTGATCCAGGCAAGCTGCTCGCTCGTCGTGCCGTACTGGTACATGTGGCGCATTGCGCACATGGCGTACATGTTCACAAGGGTCGGACCGTACGGATATTCGAACGGGATGTCGGGCTGCGCCGGATTTCCCGGGCGTGGCGCGGTGCCCGTCGCCATGCCTTCGCTGCGCGGCCTTCCGGCGAGCGTGATCAGCGCAACACTGCATTTGCCGAGTGCGATCGCCTCGGCGGCATGCGCGACATGGACGAGATAGGAGGAGCCGCCGGTATCCGTCGAATCGATATGGCGCAGGCGGAGATTCATGTAGTCCGCCAGCGAGAGCGGCCCCATGCCTGGTGCGTCTCCGGCGCAGAAATACCCGTCCACATCGTCCTTGCTGAGGCCGGCATCTGCGAGCGCGCCTTTGGCGCATTCCGCATGAAGCTGTGCGACCGACTTCTCCGGGGCTTTGCGCAAAGGATGCTCGAAGGCACCAGCGATATAGGCTTTTCCCCTGATCGTCATGGGCGTTGCCGCTCCTCCCCGCGCCTTTGAGGCTAGGTGCGCTCGGAATGGGGAGTCAAGGCGCAGGCCGGGCTTGTCAAACGGGGTTCGTGAATGGGATTTGCTCGCCGTTCGAGATTCGGATGAGGGGGCCGGCAATGGCGCGCATGAGCACGGCCGAGGCCGTCGTGGAAAGCCTGATCCGCCATGGCATCACCACGCTCTTCGGCGTGCCGGGTGTGCACAACGACCCATTTTTCGATGCGGTGCAACGGGCGGGTGAACGCATCCGCATGGTGCATGCTCGCCACGAGCAAGCGGCGGGTTACATGGCGCTCGGCGCAGCGCTCGCGACTGGCAAGCCCCAGGCCTTCATCGTCGTGCCCGGACCCGGCATTCTCAATGCCGCTTCCTCCCTGCTCACCGCTTACGCGATGAATGCGCCAGTGCTGGCACTCGTGGGGCAGATTCCGCAAGCCGCGATCGATCACGGCTTTGGCCATCTGCACGAGATCCGCGATCAGCTTGGGGTGCTCTCGCATGTCACCAAGCACGCGGCACGCATCCGTCACCCCGGTGAGGCCGGTGAGCGCGTGGCCGAGGCGCTGGCACGCGCCTGCTCGGGGCGAAATCGGCCGGTTGCGCTCGAATGCGCGATCGATGTCTGGGGGCGCGTGGGCGAGGTCCTGATTCCTGACCCCTCGCCGCTTGCGGCATCCCTCCTCGATGGGGATGCGCTCGGTCATGCCGCGGAGATCCTGGGACGGGCGGAGCGGCCGCTCATCGTCGTGGGCGGCGGCGCGTTGGAAGCGGGGGCCGAGGTGCAGGCGGTCGCCGAGCGGCTGGAAGCTCCGGTCATCTCCTTCCGGCGTGGGCGCGGTGTGATCCCAACGGCGCATCGGCTCGCCCTTTCGCTGCCGGAGGGCCATCTTCTGTGGAAGGAAGCGGATGCCGTGCTGGCTGTCGGCACACGGCTCTTCCCGCAGCAGACGCTCTGGGGGCTCGACGGGAACCTCGCCGTCGTGCGCATTGATATCGATGCGGAGGAAATGGATCGCTTTCGCCGCCCGGCGGTGGCGATCACAGCCGATGCGGCGCCGGCACTGCGCGCGCTTTTGCCGCTTCTCCCGATGGCCTCGCGGGTGTCACGCGCTGCGGAGCTTGCCGGGCTCCGGGCCTGGTTCGAAGCCGAGCTCGCCAGGCTCCAGCCGCAGATGGATTTTCTTGCCGCGATCCGCGCTGCCCTGCCCGCGGACGGCATCCTCGTTGAGGATGTGACTCAGCTCGGCTTTGCCGCGCGGATCGCATTCCCCGTCCCTGGTCCCCGTCTCTATTTCTCTCCGGGTTATCAAGACAATCTCGGTTGGGGCTATGGTGCGGCGCTGGGCGTCAAGCTCGCGCGGCCGGGCCGCGCGGTGGTGCTGGTGAGCGGCGATGGCGGGTTCCTCTACCAGGCGAACGAGCTTGCCACCGCCGTGCACCACAATATCGCCGTGGTGGCGGTCGTGTTCGATGACCGAGCCTTCGGCAATGTCCGCCGGATCCAGGAGCAGCGCTATGCCAACCGGTTGATTGCCTGCGAGCTTAGCAACCCCGACTTCGTGACGTATGCGGAGAGCTTCGGTGTGGCAGCCTTCAGGGCGAGCACGCCGCAAGCGCTCGAGGAGACATTGCGCGAGGCGCTCGCGCTCCAGAGACCCGCCCTGGTGCATGTGCCGGTGGGGCCGATGCCGGACATCTGGAATCTGATCCTCCGCCCGCGAGTACG
Source organism: Acetobacteraceae bacterium (assembly GCA_035549615.1). GTDB lineage: Bacteria > Pseudomonadota > Alphaproteobacteria > Acetobacterales > Acetobacteraceae > JAKAWQ01. Next base: position 1,100 of record DASZQO010000107.1, on the reverse strand, counting down.
CGGCTCCGATCCCCCGGGTCCGGGATTTTGACTGACCAATTCAATCCGAATGTGACACAAGTGTAAAAAGGGTGGGCCATGGCGTCACGTCCCTTGATTCAGGACAAGGCGCAAGCGATGGTCCTGGCCGAGGTTTCACTTTCGCCAAGCCGAATCCCATAAGGGGAGGGACATCATGCTGAGCGTGCCGATCGACAGAATCGCCATGCTTCTCGAACAGGCGTCCCAGGTCGGGAGCGATTTCGCAGATGAGTTCGACGAGACCGAGGACGAGGGCGAGCACGAAGCCACCCAAATCTCGGTGGATGCGGAGGATCTTGCCGATCATCCGGCCTATCGCGAGCTCACGGTGATGCTTGATGAATTCACCCCCGAGGAGCTTCATCAGCTTCTCGCGCTTGCGGCGATCGGCACTGGCGATGTCCGGGAGGATTCGTGGGATATGGCGATGGCCCGGGTCCAATCCGTTGCCGCGGATGAGGCGGTTGCCGAGCTTGCCCGCATCCTCGTCGTGACCGACGCAATCGAAAACGCGCTCGATCGCCTCGGCTACGAGCTTTCCGACGATGCGCCCGATGACGACGATGAGGGCGATGAAGAAGACGAAGAGCGGTCTTGATCGCCAATCGCTGCCGCGCATCGCAGGGGATGCGCGCTCGCGCGTCAGGGGCTCACGGCGTCGGATGATGTTTCCCGATCGGGATCACCGTGCTGGCCTGCGGTCCCTTCTCCCCCTCGCTTTCATGGAGTGAGTAGCGAACAGGATCGCCTTCGGCGAGGGCGTCAAAGCCTCTCCCGAGCACGGCATTGCGGTGCATGTAAATCTCCTCGCCCGTGCTCGAGCGGATGAAGCCGTAGCCCTTATCGCGGCGGAGGCTTGTGATCGCGCCATGCAGCGGCGTCTGGTGGGTCTTGATGTCGTTGCGTGAGATGCGGGCATGATCCTCGAGCTGCCGACGCGCTGCGTCGAACGCATCGTTGACGGCAACGAGGATGTCCTCGTGGGCATGAGCCTCGGCCGGATCCCGCTTCACCACGATCTCCCGCCCGGGAACGGTGAGATCCACGCACAGATGGTAGAGCTTGCCCTGGTGCGGGCG
>DASZQO010000106.1:0-8044 GCA_035549615.1 Acetobacteraceae bacterium | reverse complement strand
GGCGTTGCCGCGCCGGCGAGGGCGACGAGGCCGCGCGCATTGACGACGGTTCGGGCAAGGGGGGCATTGCCGCCGGCGACCGTGATTGCCTGCACGGCGAGCTCCGGCGAAGCGAGTGCGAGCAGGATCGCCAGCGCATCGTCCGCGCCCGGATCGCAATCGAGGATGAGAGGACGCGGGCGGCTCCCGCTCATCCGGCGACGAGGCCGATTCGTGGACAGGATCCGTCTCTCGTGACGGTCTTCATCGCCTCCTCCCGCTGTTGTGACGGCAACCCAAGGGTGGATTCACGCGACGGACACGCATAATGGCCTGAAAGCGGGCGCGGTGCGCTTGCAAAACCGCCCGCCCATATGCATTTCTCTCCTGACAGGAAGGGTCCGGCCATCACCCGGCCGGGAGGAAGCGGGCGCGCGAGGGGACCTCGCCGCGCCCGTTCTGGTTTGCCCGCCATGATGGAGGTTCGCCGTGCCTGGCACGCCGCTTGAGAAGATCCGCAATATCGGGATCACCGCACATATCGACGCGGGCAAGACCACTACAACCGAGCGCATCTTGTACTACACGGGCGTGTCGTACAAGATCGGCGAGGTGCATGAGGGCACGACCACCACGGATTACATGGAGCAGGAGCGCGAGCGGGGCATCACCATCACCTCTGCGGCCGTCACCTGCGAGTGGCAGGGCCACCGGATCAATATCATCGACACGCCCGGCCATATCGACTTCAACATCGAGGTGAACCGCAGCCTTCGTGTGCTTGATGGCGCGATCTTCATCATCGAGGGCGTGGCGGGGGTGCAGCCGCAGTCCGAGACGAACTGGCGACTGGCCGACCGCTACAATGTCCCGCGTATCATTTTCATCAACAAGCTCGACCGCACGGGCGCCGATTTCTTCCGCGCCACCGCCACCTTGCGGGAGAAGCTCGACATCGTTGCCCTGCCGCTGCAGCTGCCGATCGGGATCGAGGATCATTTTGAGGGCGTGATCGATCTCGTCGAGATGAAGGCGGTGATCTGGGAGGGCGGCGAGCTCGGCGCCAAGTATCATGACGCGCCGATCCCCGCGGAGCTTGCCGAACAGGCCAAGGAATATCGCCAGACCCTGCTCGACACCGCGCTCTCGGTGGATGACGCCGCGATGGAGGAATATTTCGACAAGGGCGATGTCTCGGTCGAGACCCTCAAGCGCTGCATCAAGGCCGGGACCATCAGCGGCGCCTTCCGCCCGGTGCTCTGCGGCACCGCCTTCAAGAACAAGGGCGTGCAGCCGCTGCTCGATGCGGTGGTCGATTACCTGCCCTCACCGGTGGATGTGCCGGGCATCAAGGTCGCCGCCGAGGAGGACGAGGAGGACGATGCTGGCGAGCGGCGGGTGATCAAGGCCGACCCGAATGCGCCCTTCGCCGGTCTCGCCTTCAAGATCATCAACGACAAATACGGCACGCTCACTTTCGTGCGCGTCTATGCCGGTACCGCCCGGTCGGGCGACATGGTGCTCAACACCACCAAGGGGCATCGCGAGCGGATCGGGCGGATGTTCCAGATGCATGCCGACAAGCGGGCGGAAATCAAGGAGGTCTCGGCGGGCGATATCGTCGCCTTCGTCGGGCTCAAGGACACCGCGACGGGCGACACGCTCGCCGCGCCGGAGGATCCGGTGGTGCTCGAGCGTATGGCCTTCCCGGTGCCGGTGATCGATATCTCGGTCGAGCCGAAGACCAAGGAGGGCGTGGAGAAGATGACGCTCGGGCTGCAGAAGCTCGCGGGCGAAGATCCCTCCCTGCGGCTGCGCACGGACCAGGAGAGCGGCCAGACCATCCTCTCCGGGATGGGCGAGCTCCATCTCGAGATCATCATCGACCGGCTCAAGCGTGAATATGGCGTCGAGGCGGATATCGGCGCGCCGCAGGTCGCCTATCGCGAGACGATCAGCCGTGCCCATACCGAGACCTACACACATAAGAAGCAGAGCGGCGGCGCCGGTCAGTATGCCGAGGTCAAGATCCTCTTCGAGCCGCTGGAGCGGAATGGCGGGATCATCTTCGAGAACAAGGTGGTCGGTGGCGCGGTGCCGAAGGAATATATCCCGGCGGTGGAGAAGGGCATCCGCGCGCAGGCCGATACCGGCGTGCTGGCCGGGTTCCCAACCGTCGATTTCCGCTACACCCTGCTCGACGGCAAGTATCACGATGTCGATTCTTCGGCGCTCGCCTTCGAGATCGCGGCGAAAGCCTGCTTCCGGGAAGGGATGAAGAAGGCGGCGCCGATCATTCTCGAGCCGATCATGGATGTCGAGATCACGACCCCGCAGGACCATGTGGGCGATGTGGTGGGCGATCTCAGCCGGCGGCGGGGGGTCATCCAGAGCCAGGACAGCTCGGGCTCGACGATCATCGTTCGCGCCCATGTTCCCCTCAAGGAGATGTTCGGCTACATTTCCGACCTTCGGAGCATGACCAAGGGGCGTGCCTCTTTCACCATGCAGTTCCACCACTATGATCCCGTGCCGCGGCAGATCGCCGACGAGATCATGGCGAAATCGGCCTGAATATGGATGAACCGGAGGATTGCCCGATGAGTCCAGTGGCATTTGATCGGGAGCTTGATCCGTCCGGACTTTCAGGGGCCGCCGCCGAGCAGCGGGGCAGGCCTTGAGAGAGATGCGCTGAGCCGGCGGAGTGATGCAAGCTTCCCGGCTGCATTGGATGCGCGGGCGAAGGGCCGAAGGCCAGGGAGCGAACCGCGCTATCGAATGGATCGGATGCGACGAGAGGGGCCAGGCGGTGGCGAGGGTCGTGCGGGTGCGAGGGCCTCTATCGGAGGGGTGGCGGCTCTACCGGGCGGTGGCCTTGGATTCCGACGGGCGGGTGGTCGAGCTTCGGCCGGGACCGCCGGAGGTGGGCGCGGATTGGCTCGCCTGTATCGGTGGTCGGGTGGTCGGGCGGGCTGCCCTGCCGCTGCAAGCCGTCCGCACCGCTGAAGCCGCCCTCGGCTGAGCCGAACCGCATGGCGATGGACGAGGCAGCACGGTTTCGCGCCATCATGAACGGTTCGGCCGCGCTCAAGCAGCGGATCGCGACTGAGCTTGCGGCCCCTGTCCTTGAGGTGGTCGGTGCCTGCGAGAAGAGCCTGCGCGAGGGCGGCAAGCTTCTTTTCTGCGGCAATGGCGGCTCCGCCGCCGATGCCCAGCATCTCGCGACCGAGTTCCTGATCCGCCTGCGATCGCAGCATGAGCGACCCTCCTATGCGGCACTCTCGCTGACACTCGATCCCACGGCGTTGACGGCCGGGGGCAATGATTACGGCTTCGAGCGCGTGTTCGAGCGGCCGCTGCGTGGCCTTGGCCGGGCGGGAGACGTGCTGTTCGGCATCACCACCTCGGGCCGCTCGCCGAATGTGCTGGCGGCGATGCGGGCCGCTTCGGAGATGGGAATCGTCACGGTCGGGCTGCTTGGCGGCAATGGCGGCGAGGCGGCGGGGCTCTGCACCCATGTGCTGCTCGTGCCGGATTTCGAGACGGCACGCATCCAGGAATGCCACATCACGCTCGGCCATGCGGTGCTTGAGCTTCTGGAGGACCGGTTGCTGGCGCGGCCGATCGCATGACCGTTCTCCTGACCGGTGTCGCCGGGTTTATCGGCTATCACGTTGCACGGGCGCTGCTGGCGCGGGGCGAGCGCGTCGTTGGGATCGACGATTGCAATCCCTATTATGATGTCCGGTTGAAGGAGGCGCGGCTTGGCCAGCTCGCGCGCTCACCTGGCTTCGTGTTCCATCGCCTCGACATCACCGACCGCGAGGCCGTACTCTCCCTTTTTGTGGCCGAGGCGGCGGCGGAGCAGGTTGTGCATCTCGCCGCACAGGCGGGCGTGCGCTATGCGCTGGTCGATCCCTATTCCTATTCCGCGAGCAATGTTGCGGGCCATCTGGTCATCCTTGAGGCGGCGCGGCGGCTCGGCAAGCTGCGGCACCTTGTTTACGCGAGTTCCTCCTCGGTGTACGGCGCGAACACGAAACTGCCTTTCGCGGAGGAGGATCCCGTCGATCATCCGGTCTCGCTCTATGCGGCGACCAAGCGCGCGGGCGAGCTGATCGCCTACACCTATGCTCACCAGTTTGCGCTGCCTCTCACCGGGCTTCGCTTCTTCACGGTATACGGGCCCTGGGGGCGGCCGGACATGGCCTATTACAGCTTCGCCCGGGCGATTGTCGAACGAACCCCGATCACCCTCTATGACGAGGGAAGGCTTCGGCGCGATTTCACCTACATCGACGACATCGTGGCGGGCGTGCTCGGGTGCCTTGACCGGCCGCCGGAGATGAATCCGCCGGCGCGGGTGCTCAATATCGGCAATCACCGGAGCGAGGAGGTCGCCACTCTCGTCGAGCTGCTCGAGGAGGCGTTGGGGCGCAAGGCGGTGATCCGCTGCGCGCCGCGGCCAGCCACTGAAGTGGTGGAAACCTTCGCCGCGGTCGAGGCAATTGCGTCACTGACGGGCTTCCGTCCCGCCACCCCGCTTGCCGAGGGAATTCCCCGCTTTGTCACCTGGTTTCGAAGCTGGCACGGGCTCACATAAATCGAATATGGCCTCGGTGGGATCAGAGCTGATGATCTGAAATCATCATACTCTCGGTGCGGCTCAGCACTCACAATCTGTGTCATCCCCTTCCACGTTGATGACTTGCTGCCCAGATGGAAAAAAGAGCGTGACGGCTCGAGGTGGCGCCACCTTAGGCCTGACTCACGCGAGAAAACAAAGCCCAGAGCGGGATGCGGGGCTGCAGCGAATACATTCCGCCCGGGCGTACCATCGTTCGCAGGGCATCCTTTCATGTCCTACCCACAGCTTTCGTCCATTCGCCCCTCTGTGCGCCGGCGCCTCAGGATGCTTGCCGGGGGCGACCCCGCCCGGCCGTTTCTCGACCGCAAACGGGTGGAGGCCGCGCTGCACCGGCAGATGCGCGCGCTCAGGATCGATCGGCCGATCACCTGGCAGGATGGGCTGGCAGGGGCGTGCGAGAGAGTGACGGCGCAGGCCCTGGTGCCGCTGGCCGGGACGATCCCGGATATCGCGCGTGCGGCGGTGCGTCTCCTCGCCCGGGAACAGGGCCTGCGCATGCATGTTCCCGAGCAGGGGGCAGAGCGGCGCGCCTTCGTTGTGGCGGCGAAGAAGGCGGCATGGCGGGCGGCCTCTGCGCGGACCGAGCAGAAGATTGCCTCGGTGGTTCTGGATCCGCTTCATGCGGAACGGACGTCCCATCCCTGGAATGCGCGGTGGGGTGAGCAACCGTCACGGCGGAATGCACGCGGCGCGGTCGTCGAACTCTACTTCGCCTGCCGCCAGCCTCGGACTCTTGAGGCGGCCTTCCGCCGGTCCTGTGATGCGGTGCGAGAGACCATGCTCGGCGCGCCACCACCCCCCTCCTTTGCGGGGGATTGGATGAAAGCATGGATGATTGCCTGGGCGGAGAATCTGGAGAATCCGCTGACCGGCGATGATCCCTATGGCGAGGCGGGCCAGGCGGCCTGGGATTCTCTGCTAGAGGAGGCTGGCGGCGAAGCGGGGAACGAAGTTCTGGCCGCGGCGCGGAGCAACGCATTCGCAGCGTTCGTAAACCATGCGTGCGACCCGGTTTTCGGTGCCTGGTGCGCGCTCGGCGAGCTCAATGCCGGAAGCCCGGGAGGTGATCTCGCCCGCCCCTGGCGATGGATCTTCCGCTCCTTCTGGCTGCCTTTCCTGCATATGAGCCTCTCTGGGCTCGCGCTCTATTGGGCAACCCCCGAGATGGTCGTCTGCCTGCCGCGGCCGGCGCTCTTCATTGGGCCCAGCGGTGCCGGTCGCCGAGACGGAATGACGATTGTCTGGCCGGACGGCGAGAGCCACGGGCGAGGGGATGAAATGGGCGGCACTGTGGAAATATCTTGAGAAACGGAATTCATCCGGCGGCCGGCAAAGCAAGGTACCAACCAACAAGAAGGTGTTATGAACCTTTTCCCAAGCCCGCTGCGGTAAGCGAAGAAAAGAAGCTGTTTTTTCTGGAAAGAACGAAAGGACTTTTCTCCTTTCATTTGTGGTCCATGGCCGCCGCCGGGTCCGGAAAACGGAGAAAAGTCTTTTTGCTTTTTCTTCTGAAAAAGAGCCCCCCGCATATCCTGCCTTTTTTCGACACGTGCGTGACGTCTGGGCACGAGGTCCAAAACCGCTTCGGAGATGGCTATCGGGAGGTGATTGGTGAGGGGGCGGCTTCGATCAGATCCGTGAATGCATCCACTTCCGGCTCACGCATCCGAATGGCAACGAGCGTCGTGGCATCGTTGAACATTCACGTCTCATCGCTGAGCGCATCACGGAACGCTTTGCCCGCTTCAAGCCCGGCGCTCGCGCCAAGCCCGGTGGCCGGGCGCGTCAGCAAGCGATCCTGGAGCGGGCGGAGCTTCTTCCGCGGAGGGATCCCGTCGTCCAGTCGGCGCCGCCCGAAGGGAGCCCCTGGCTGGTGGGGCTCGGCCTTCGGTGGCGTTTTCAGGCGGCTTTCAGCGCCGCCTCGGCGAACTCATAATTGGCGAGCTTGTCGAGCCAGTTCTGCAGATAGTCCGGGCGGCGATTGCGGAAATCGAGATAGTAGCTGTGCTCCCACACATCGCAGCCGAGCAGCACCTTGCCTTCGCCGGTGGCGAGCGGGTTCGAGCCATTCGGCGTGCGGGTGACCTTGAGCTTGCCGTCCTTGCCGAGCACGAGCCACGCCCAGCCAGACCCGAACTGGCCGACGCCGGCGGCCTTGAAAGCGTCCTTGAAGGCGGCAACCGAGCCGAAATCCTCGGTGAGCTTCTTGTCGAGCGCGCCCGGAATCTTGCCGCCCGCTGGGCTCATCATCGGCCAGAAGAGATTGTGGTTCCAGTGCTGCCCGGCATTGTTGAAGACGCCGGCGAGGTCCGGCTTGTCCTTGGAGAAAAGCACGATCTCGTCAAGCGATTTGCCCTTGAGCGCATCGTTCTTCTCAACGAAGCCGTTGAGTGCCGTGACATAGGCCTGATGATGCTTGTCGTGATGAAGCTCGAGCGTCTCCTGGCACATGCCGTTGGCCGCCAGGGCGCTATAGGCGTAGGGAAGGGCAGGGAGTTCGAAGGCCATGGGGCGCATCCTCCAATCGGGTGGGGCATCGAACATCAGCGGAGCCGCCGGAGAGCAGTGCGGGCCCGAGCGGTATCAAATTAGCTATGACCATGGGCGAGGAGCGTCAAGGCAGCGGGGACGGCATTGCCCCCTCGGATCGCGGTAGGGCTGAGCACGCCGGGCGGGCTCGTCCGGCGCGGCGATCCCGATCGCTTCTTCGCCGCGCTCTTCGCGCCGGCGCCGGCACGGGAGACCCTGTTCGTCCTTTACGCCTTCAATCTCGAGCTGGCGCGCGCCTGCGGGCTGGCACGCGAGCCGCACATGGCGCTCATCCGCCTCGCCTGGTGGCGTGAGGTGGTGGAGGGAGAGACGCGCCGGCATGAGGTCGCGAGCCCCCTTTCCACAGCCCTCGCGGAGGGGCGGCTCGAACGGACGGCGTTGCTCAGGCTGATCGCGGCACGGGAAGAGGAGGTGGCGCCGGAGCTGCCGACGCTCGCCGACTGGCGGAGGCATCTCTTCGCCAGCCAGGGCGAGCTTGCCGCCATCGCCGGCACGGTGCTCGGGGCGGATGCCGAGCCCGCGCTCAGGGCCTTCGGTGCTGCCTATGGCGCGGCGCGGCTGCTCCGCAGCATTTCTGCTCTTGCCCACCAGGGACGAGTGCTGCTGCCGAAGGATGTTCTTGCCGCGCACGATCTTTCGCCTGATTCGCTCACGGCGGGCGCGTCCGCAGCCGCGCTTTCCGGCGTGCGTGCTTATCTTGCCGCCGAGGCCGCCGTCTGGCTTGGTGAAGCGCGTCAGCAAAGTCTGCCGCGGGCCGCCTTGCCGGCGGCGCTGCCGGCCGTGCTGGCGGCACGCGATCTCCGCCGACCGGACGAGGATGGGGCCCGCCCGCGCGGGCTCGGCGCGCGGCTCGCAGTGCTGGCGGCC
>DASZQO010000105.1:0-3272 GCA_035549615.1 Acetobacteraceae bacterium | reverse complement strand
AGCCCATCTGCCCGAGATTGATCACCTGCGTTCCGCTCGCCGGCAGATTGAAGATGGCCGGCACCTTCGTGGTCTGATGGATCGCCGGGTTAAAGACGTTGACGACGATCACCGATCCCGCGCCCTGCGCCTGGATCGCCGAGAGCGCATAGGGGATCGTGTAGCCGCGCGTGAGCGGGCCGAACTGCGACGCCGCCCGGCTCGACCCCACCAGCACCGGCGTGTTCGGCGAGGGCGGCAGCACGGCCGCATTGGCGGCCACAAGCCACTGCGGCGCGGTGCCGATCAGGCCGATGACAGCCGAGTTGACCACCGTCACCGGCACCGGGCCCGTCGAAACCTCGGTGATCTCGATCCCATGCAGGAAGTTCGCAGGCATGCGTTCTCATCGTCCGGCGTTGCCGCCGGCCGTTCCCTTGGCCTTTCGGCCGCTCAGTTGGTCGGATTGGTCGGCGCGTCGCCGCCGGTTGAAACCGCAGTCACCGTGTCAGCCGGCGCAAACGCGATCTGCACTTGTGCATTCGGCGCAATACGGCCAGTCGCAACCGCCGTCACAACGCCAGTGGTTCCGTCGCAGGTCCAGTCCGCGAATTCCTGGAATATCCGCCGTCCGTCCGCCGACGTGATCGCGCCCACCACCACCGGCGTCTGGCCCGGCAGCGTGAGGGTGCCATTCACAAAGGTGAACGCCCCACCCTGCACGGCCGCCCCCCGCGCGCTCGCCGCGACATAGGCTTGCGCCTTGACCAGATTGGCAAGCGCGAATTGCGGCTCCTGCTTGAGCTTGAGCGTCGGCACCTCAAGCCGCATGTCATAGAGCCACACGCGGCCTTCGGAATCCTGCTCGCCGAACCGCTCTTCCACGAAATAGGCGTTGCGGAAACCCGGCACGCGGAAACCGGAAAGCGCGGCCTCGATGGCATCAATCAGCGCATAGACGCTGCCCGCACCCGTGAGCGCCCAAGCCGTCTGCCGCGCCTCGACATGGATATCCAGGCTCACGATGCGCTCTTGCACCATCGCATCGGTGCTCATCGGCTTGCCGAACTTGCTGCCGTGGTAGGAAATCAGGACGAAGGCAATCGCCTGGCTCGCCCACCACGTATCGAGATCGAAATCCGGGAAGACATAAACCGGAATCGCGAGCCCAGCGCTCGTGAAGAACGCCTGAAGCTGTTGCGCCACCGCGCTCTGGATCGAGCCGACATCCTCGGGCGCTGCGGGTGAAAAGGTCCGCCCGCCCCACGCCGTCGGGTCGAGCAGGACCGGAAGTGATCCGTAACTCATCTTGAGTGCGGCAGCGTGATGGCGAGTGCCATCACCTGCTCCGACTGCCGCTGCGCGTAAGAACCAGGCGTCACCACCTGGCGGCCGAGAATCCAAGCCTCAGCCACCAATCCGCCGAGCGTGTTTTGCGCGGTCGGCCCGCATGCCGCCTGGATGGCGTCCTCAACCGCGTCGGCAAGCCCGTTGAGCGCCCCCGCATCGCTTTCGTCCGGAATCTCGCCCTGCAGCGAATAGATGAAAAGATCGGCGCGCAGCGTCACCTTTGCCGGCGCGAAGAGCCGGCTTCGGTCATAGTCTTCGCCTGTCTCCACCAGAACGAACGCAGGATATTGCTCGGCGGCGAGCGTGCTCATCGAAACCGGACGCCGACCGGCATAGTTGAACGGCCCGGCCGGCGCCAGCAACAGCGCGCTGATCTGGGAAAACAGCGCCGAATAGATCGCCTCCCGCCCCAGCGCCATCAGAACACATCCCCGGGAAACGCCCAATCCCGATAGGGATCGAGCATCGCCTGCGTCGTCGGATGGAGTGCCTGGTTCATGTAGGTCACCCGCTGCGGCCCCTCGCCTGTCCCGCTATCCCCCACCCGCGTGCGCTGCTTGAAGGTCAGCGCCACCTGCTGCATGCAGGCCACGGCAATGCCTTCCGGAAGCAATGGCGCACCCGGAAACGGCCCCACCGCCTCGGCCGTGGCCAGCCACGTCACGCTTCCGTCCGCCACGCTTGCCCCGAGCTGCGCCGGCCAGGCTGGCTCGCTCACACCGCTCGTCCCGCCAATGCTCGCCGTGAAGACAAGGCCATTCGCCACCACTTCCGCATTCGCCGCGAATTCCGTGCTCGGTGCCCAGCCCGGCAGTCCCGCCACCGCGATCATCCCCGGCGTGATGTAGCCCGCCGAATAGACCACCTGAACATTCTGATAGCCGCGCACAAATCGCTGCGGAGATCCGGAAATTCCTGATGAAAGATAAAGAAAACGATCGTCGAATGTGTAACCCCCCTGGCTTTGGGTCGGCGGATTCCCGGCCGGCGGAATCGGCCGCGTATCGACAACCACTCGCGCCACCCCGATCACTGGAAAATGCCGGAGCGTGAGGCTCGTCTGCCCGCTGCCGTTGCGCATTTCCATCCAGCTCCGCGCCATCAGCTCACGCCCGAGATAAGCCTCGATCGACCGGCTCACACCGGAAATCAGCATCGCGAGCACGCCATCCGAAGCGCTCGTGCCCGAAAGCGGCGGGCTGATGAAAGCCTTGACGGCACTGAGACTCGCCAGATCACGCGGGTCCGCCATCAGGCCTTCCCCTGGCTGGAACCCGCAGGCCACGTCCGCCCGGCTTCGCCCGCTCTCCGCATCTTTCCCGCATCCGCGGAGGGCGGCAGATCTTTCGCCACCGCGAACCCGGCACCGAGCCCGAGCAGATAGACCCCGAGATCGTCCGGAACCGTGATGATTCCGGACCGGTCCGGGGCAAATTCCCGCTGCCGGGCCGAGACCGCGGTCACCCCTTCCGGCACTCGCACCCGCATGGCTCAAAGGCTCGCAACGCCGGAAGGCGCGTTGAGATTGGTGATCGCGGCGAAGGCCGGCGTGAAGTAGCAGGCGAATACCTCGTCGCAGTAAACGCCATACTCATAGCGCCGGCTCTGGAACGGCCACTGGATTTGATAGTAATCCTGCCGCACATGCGCTTCGAGCAGGTTCGGCACGCCCGCCAGTTCATACGGCGTGCGATCGGACCAGAACAGGATCGTGCCGGGCGGAAGGAACGGATGCACCTCGATGTCGAGCGTGTTGCCGAACCATTTGTTGAGGTAGCTGGTCACCCGCCGGCCGGCGACGATCCGCCCGGTCTCGGCATCTGCATCGAAGAGAATGCGGAACGCCGCCGCCGCATTCTGCCCGAGCATCGTCCCCATGAAGTTCTGGATGTCCGCGGCGGACATCAGAATGCGGTCGAACCCGAGCTTATACTGGTCATAAG
>DASZQO010000104.1:0-2327 GCA_035549615.1 Acetobacteraceae bacterium | reverse complement strand
AAGCAGGGCGCAGGGGGCGGCGCGGTGCGCGCCAGTCAGCGCCTCGTCCAGCCATTCGCGCAGCAGCACGCGATTGGCGAGGCCGGTGAGCGAATCATGTCGCGACATATAAGCGATGCGTGTCTCGGCCCGCCGCCGCTCGGTAATATCCTCATGGGTCGAGACCCATCCGCCATCGGCCATGGGCTGATGGCGGATGGCAACGATGCGGCCGTCATGAAGCTCAACGACGGAAGCATGCGGCCTGCGCGCGGCAACGATGCGCTCGCACCGGGCCTGATATTCGGCGCGAGGCATGAGGGGAAAGCTGCCGCCATCGTAGCGGCAGGCAATGATTTCGCTGAACGGGGTACCCGGGCGGACATCCTCCGGCCGGAGCCCGTACATCTCGGGATAGCGCCGGTTGCAGAGAATCAGGCGCTGCTGAGCGTCAAAGAAGCAGAGGCCCTGGCTCATATTCTCGAGCGCGGCCTCGAAACGCTCATTCTGCGCCCTGAGCGCGCCGAGAAGCCGTTCGATATCGGCATTCTGCGCCTCGCCACGATCCATCTGGTGGTAGGTTGCGGAAACCGAAGCACCGAGCGCTTCGAGATCGACCTTGCCGTCCCTCACGGTTGCGGCGGCAAGCTGGCGGACATAGCGGGGATGCATCAGGTGTCCTTCGAGACGGCTCGCCGAAGCCACGCGACAGCCAGCAAGTTCGGCCGAAAGCAAGCCATCATTCTCCATCGGCGGTCCCACCGCGTGGGCGCGGTCCTATTCCCTTCGGAACGAAAGGATGGGGCGAAGGGGCTCAACAGAAGGTTAAGTTTTTCTCCGGGACCGATATGACCTTGGCGAAATCGCTTCGTGATCCGCCAAAGCCCGAGGGGAGAGCGGGAAATTGATCGAGCAGATGAGGCGAGCGCGCAATGACGGCGAATCATCACGCGCTAGGGCAGATCGCGCTTGGCGGGATCGCAGAGCGATCGGGGAGCGCGTCGATCTGCCCGGCAAAACGAGGCTAAAGCGTGTTCAGTCAAACGGAACACGCGCTGGAGACGAGTGTGACGCGGGGCGGCGCGCGCAATGTCTGAAAGATGACGCAATAGCGCTCGGTCGTTGCGAGCAGCCGCTCGAGCGTGGCCGGCCCGGCATCGGTGTCCAACTCGAATCGCAGCGTGATCTCGGTGAGCCCGACCGGCGTCTCGCGATCCACGCCGAGCGTGCCGCGCGCATCCCACGTGCCCTCGGCGATGACCCGGCCATTGCGGAGCGGGACACCCATGGCGGTCGCCACGGCCGCGAGTGTCACGCCCGCGCAGGCGGCCAGCGCCTCAAGCAACATGTCGGCCGAGCAGGCGAGCGACCCGTCCCCACCCGTCGCCGGATGCAGCCCGGCAACGACCGTGCGGCCGCCCGCGGTCACCGTGCAGGCGATATTGGCCGGATCGATCACCGCTTCCGCCCGCGCAGCAATGCGTGACGTTTCCGGAGACTCACGATAACGCCTCTTCAGCGGTGCCTGAAGGCTGCGAAGCTCGGCTGCGTCCATGATTCGTCCCGCGCGTGACCCGCGCGTATCCGAAGCTCAGGTCGGCGTGCCCGACAAGCCCCCCGCTTCGCAGCGCCAGCGCGCCAGCCGATAGCCTTGCAGATCGAGCCGGTCGCTCAATTGTTCCTCGGCGATCTGTTCGGCCTGAAGCATGCAGCTCTGTATCGACCCGTAAGGTTCAGCAAAGGGCGGACGCACCGTCTTGCAGCTCGTCCCCGAACTGGCAAGGCAGAAGATAAGAACGAGCTGAACCATAAGATCACTCTCCGCCCATGCCGGGCCTTCCTGCAATTGTTAATGGGCACTAGGAATTCCGATGAAAAGGGTAGACAAGAATCTTTATTTTAGACAATTTACTATTTTTATAGAGACGTCCTCGGGGCACTTCCGGTGCAGCGCCAGCGTGCCAGCCGATAGCCCTGCAAATCCATCCGATTCCTCAGCATGTCGGAGGCGACGAATTCGGCCTGCATTACGCAGCTCATCATGGATGCGTAAGGCTGCTCAAAAGGCGGGCGCACATCCTTGCAGGTTGTTGACGAACGGGAGAGGCAGAAGACGAGAACGAGGTAAATCATGGCGATCTCCGGCAATGGAGAACGCATCCCCCCACCTGGGAGCGGCCCGCGCTACCACATCCCGGGTACTTTATGGCGCTCCAACTTTATAAGAATAACCTTCAAAGCAGGGCGCGTGCCACGATGAATGCATGCAGTCGTGCATCTGTGAGAGCGTCGCTTCACGCGCCCTCGCTCAGGCCTCGTCGGCGGCGAACAGGGCGGCGTTGCCGCCG
>DASZQO010000103.1:0-9111 GCA_035549615.1 Acetobacteraceae bacterium | reverse complement strand
TGCGATCCGCCATACCGGCAATGACGGATCCCGCAAAACTGTGGCCGACCAGCACCGTGTCCGAGAGGTCTTCGAACGTGAACAGGTTGATGAGATCGTTGATGAAGGTTTCAAGCGTGATCGCGGATGAGAGCAGATGGCGGCGCTCGCCGAGCCCGGTCTGCGTCGGGGTGAAGACTCGATGCCCCTCGGCGCGAAGCGCCTCCGCCACGCGCACCCAGCACCAGCCGCCGTGAAAGGCCCCGTGCAGCAGAACGAATGTGCGTTCCTTCATTCGCGCGTTCCCTTGCCATCGCGATGCGCAGCATGCCGGGCGGCCCGCGCAACGCCAAGTCTCGGAAGCCGCCCCGATTGTTCCACCGCCCGCGCATGATAGCCTGCCCTTCCGATGAGCGATCCTGACCGCGAGGCTCGCCGTTCCCTCGCCCGCCACCGAGCCTTCGCGACCTCTCTCCTGGTGGTGACGGGCGTGGTCGCGGTGGGCAGCCATTTTTTGCCGCCAGTCTATGCGACCGGCCTGCTCGAAGCCGCCTCCAAGGCGGGCTTCATCGGCGGCATCGCCGATTGGTTCGCGGTCACGGCCCTTTTCCGCCACCCGCTCGGGCTGCCCATCCCGCACACCGCGATCGTGCCCGCGCACAAGGAGCGGCTCGGCCGCGCGCTCGGCAATTTCGTCGCCAATCACGTCTTCACCGAGGCCGAGGTCGCGCGCACGCTCGCGGGCCTCGATCTTTCCGGCATCCTCGCGCATTTCTTCGCCGACGAGCGCTCCCTGCGCGCGGCGGCCGGCGCCCTCGCGGCGATGCTGCCGCGTCTCGCATCCAGCATCGAGGATGGCCGCGCGCGGCGCCTCGTCTCGCGCCTCGTCCCGCGCCTGCTTGGCGGCGCAGCGGGCGGGCGGATGATGGTCCGCGCGCTGCGCAGCCTGGTCGAGGGCGGGCGGCATCAGGAGGTGCTTGGATTCCTGGTCGGCCAGCTCAAGGAGACGCTCGCCACCAAGGAGGAGCAGCTCCGCGGCGCGATCGAGGAGCGCGTGCGCGAGCATGGCGGGCGGCTGGTGGGCTGGGCCGTTGGCGCGACGATCGCGCGGCGCGTGCTGAGCGCGGTCAACAAGGAGCTCGACAAGATGGGCCCGGACGGCTCGGAGCTTCGCCTCGCGTTCGATGAATGGATCAGGCGCGAGATCGACCGCATCGAGGAGGATCCCGAGCGCGCCGCCGAGATCGGCGCGGGGCTGCGGCAGGTGCTCGCGCATCCGACCGTTCAGGCCTGGCTCTGGGATGTATGGCGGCGGCTGCGCGAGGCGCTCGAGCGGGACGTTGCCGATCCGGCTGGGCACAGCCTCGCCGTCATGGAGGGCATGCTGCGCAACCTTGCCGGGCTGCTCGCCAGCGATCGGGATGTGCAGGCGCGGGTGCAGCATGCGCTCGAGGCCGTGGTGGCCTCGCTCCTGCCGGCGGCGCAGGCCCAGCTTTCCGGCTTCATCGCCGGCGTCGTCGCCAACTGGGATACCGAGACACTCACCCGCCGGCTCGAGCTCTTCGTCGGGCGCGACCTGCAATTCGTGCGGGTCAACGGCTCGCTGGTCGGCTTCCTCGTCGGCGGGCTTGTCTATGCGGTGCTGCGTGCGACATTCGGTCCGGTGAATCTCTTCTGAGGCAGAGGGTTGATGCGGCTTTCGGTGCTCGACCAGTCAACCATCGTGTCGGGCCGCTCACCGGACAGCGCGATCCGCGAAAGCCTGGCCCTCGCCCGCCATTGCGAGGCGCTGGGCTATGCCCGCTACTGGCTCGCCGAACATCACAACTCCGATTCCCAGGCAGGCACGGCGCCCGAGATCCTGATCGCCGCCATCGCCGCGACCACGACACGCATTCGGGTCGGCAGCGCCGGGGTGATGCTGCCGCACTATGCCTCACTCAAGGTGGCCGAAGAATTCCGCGTGCTCGAGGCGATCGCGCCCGGGCGGATCGATCTCGGGCTCGGGCGCGCCCCGGGCTCGGACGGGCGCACCGCCTATGCGCTCAACCCGAACGCTGCCGCCGCGGCCGAGAATTTTCCCGCCCAGCTCGCCGAGGTGCTCGACTGGCTTGCGGGCCGGACACCGCCGGAGACCCATCCCTTCCATGGCGTGCGCGCCCAGCCGGCGGGCCCGACAATGCCGGAGGTCTGGATGCTCGGAAGCTCGGATTACGGCGCCCGGGTCGCGGCCTATTTCGGCCTGCCCTACTGTTTCGCGCACTTCATCACCGACGGGCGCGGGGCGGCGGAGGCGCTCGAGATCTATCGCCGCAACTATCGCCCGAGCGCGCGGCACCCGGAAGCGATGGCCGCGCTCTGCGTCTTCGCGATCGCCGCCGAGACCGAAGAGGAGGCCGAGCCTCTCTTTTTCAGCCGCGCCCTGTGGCGGCTCCATCGGGATCGGGGCGTCTTCCCGCCCTTGCCGAGCCCCGCGGAGGCTGCCGCCTATCCTTACGACGCGGCCGAACGGGCACGGATCGAACGGATGCGTGCCCGCAGCTTCGTGGGCACCGCGGGCCGCGTCGCTGCGCAGCTCGCAGCCCTCGGAGAGGCGCTCAAGGTCGAGGAGATCGCGGTGCTCACCGCCACGCACGATCCGGCGGCGCGGCGGCGCTCCTACACCCTCCTCGCGCAGGAATTCGCGCTCGCGCCAGCGCCCGCGCCGGTGTGAGCCCGGTGCGACGCGCGCGGTAAGTCATCGGGTCCGCCAGACCAGGGTCGCGGACACCGCGTAGTTCCAGACCACGCCGATCGCGGCACCCGCCGCGCCGGCGAGCGACCAGCCGGCATGGCGCCGGTAGAGCATGCCGGCGATGCCGACATTGGCCACCGCGCCGATCCCGCAGACCAGCACGAAGAGCACTCTCCCCTGCCACAGCATCCGCCCGCGCAGCCGCTGGTCGCGATAGGTGATGCGGTTGTTGAGCTCGAAATTCGCCAGCATCGCGACCAGCGTGGCAAGGCTCTGCGAAAGCTCGAAGCCGAAGCCGGCGAGCTTGGTGAAAATGCCGAGGACGGCGAGATTGACGAGCACGCCGAAGGCGCCGACGCAGGCGAAGGCGATGAAGCGCAGCGGCAGGAGGCCGCCCGAGAGCTTGTCGAGCAGGAGGGCCGCGAACTGGATCACCACCAGCACGTCGAGCTTGCTCTCCCCGGCGACGCGCGGGCGGAAAACGAAAGGAACCTCGACCACCCGCAATCCCTTCCCGCCGGCCAGCAGGAGATCGAGCAGGATCTTGAAGCCGGCGCCGGTCAGGCGCGGCGCAAGGCGATCGAAGAGCGGGCGGGGAAGAGCGAAGAATCCGCTCATCGGGTCGGCGAGCCGGACCGGGAGAAAACGCTGCGCGATGCCGATGCCGAGCCTGGAAATGCGATGGCGCCAGGCCGAGCCGAGCCCCGCCGCGTCGCCGCCCGCGGCGTGGCGGCTGCCCACGGCGAGATCGGCGCTGCCGGCACGCAGCACGGCCAGCATCGCCGGAATGCGTGTCTCGTCGTGCTGCAGGTCCCCGTCCATCACCGCGATGTATGCGGCGGAGGAAGCGAGCGCGCCTTCGATCACCGCCGAGGAAAGGCCGCGGCGGCCGATGCGGCGGATGCAGCGCACGCGGGCATCCGCCGCCCCCAGGCGCAGCACCTCGGCGGCGGTGCCGTCCGGGCTCGAATCATCGACAAAGATCGCCTCCCAGGCGATTCCGGCGAGCGCAGAGGTGAGGCGGGCGACGAGCGGGGCGACGTTCGCCCGCTCATTGTAGCAGGGAACGATCACGCTGACCTCGGGCACGCTGAGCTCGGGCACGCTGAGCTCGGGAGCCGGGCCTGCCGCCGCCTCTCCGTTTCCTGTGGTCGGCGCCGATTCAGCCGCTGCCAGCATCAGGTCAAACCGGCATCGGTCACACCGGCACGCCAACCAGATCGCGGCTGGTGCGGATCGTCTGCAGCGTGCGCACCTGGCTCACCTGGGGCGCGCCGGTCAGGCGTTCGGTGAGCTGATTCTCGTGGGTGGTGTCGCGGGCCACCAGGCGGAGCAGGAAGTCGCCACCGCCGCGGATCATGTGGCACTCCCGCACTTCCGGCCAATCGGCGACCAGCCGCTCGAATGCCGTGAGCACAGCCTCCTTCTGGCTGTCGAGCCCGACAATGGCGAAGAAGGTGATGGGCCAGCCGAGACGCGCCGGATCAAGCTCGGCATGATAGCCATGGATCACTCCCGCCTCCTCAAGCCGGCGCACCCGGCGCAGGCAGGGCGGGGCCGAGATGCCGGCGCGCTCCGCCAGCTCGACATTGGTGATCCGGCCATTGGCCTGCAGTTCGGCCAGGATCCGGCGGTCGATGCCATCCAGCACGGGCGGGTCGGCGTTGCGGGTTTTCATCGAATTGGGTCTTCGGGAGCGTGATCCGGCTATGGAACCGTTTCGATTGGTGGCAGAGAAATTGAAATATTATTGCACGAGCCGCCACCCGCAAGGAAGCCGGGCGTCATCGGAACGGTCTTTTTCTTGCGTGCTGCAATGCCGCGCCAATATTCTGTCCTGTCATCCGGGCAGGAAGGTTTTATGACCGAGTCGAATCGCAGCTCCGTCCTCGTCATCGGCGCGGGGCCGGCGGGATATACGGCTGCGATCTACGCAGCCCGCGCTGCGCTCTCCCCCTTGCTGGTGGCCGGGCTCACGCCGGGCGGCCAGCTCACCACCACCACCGATGTCGAGAACTATCCTGGCTTCGCCGAGGTGATCCAAGGACCGTGGCTGATGGATCAGATGGCGGCGCAGGCCGCCAAGGTGGGCACACGGATTGTGAGCGATCTCATCACGCGGGTCGATTTTTCCAAGCGGCCCTTCGTCTGTCATGGCGATTCGGGGGATGTCTATAGCGGCGATTCGGTGATCATCGCGACCGGCGCGGACGCGCGCTGGCTGGAGCTGCCTTCCGAGCAGCGGCTTCGCGGCGCCGGGGTCTCCGCCTGCGCGACCTGCGATGGGTTCTTCTTCCGCGGCAAGCGGGTGGCCGTCGTGGGCGGGGGCAACACAGCCGTCGAGGAAGCGCTCTATCTCACCCATCACGCCGCCGCGGTGACCCTGATCCATCGCCGCGACTCCCTGCGGGCGGAAAAAATCCTCCAGGAGCGCCTCTTCGCCCATCCCAAGATCCGGGTGATCTGGGACAGTGTGGTCGAGGAGGTGATCGGCAGCGGCAGGCCGGAATCGGTTGCCGGCCTCCGGCTCAGGAGCGTCCGCACCGGCGAAAGAAGCGAGATCGCGGTGGATGGGGTCTTCGTCGCCATCGGCCATCAGCCGAACACCGCGATCTTCGCGGGGCAGGTGGCCATGGACAAGGAAGGCTACATCCTCACCGCGCCTGGCTCGACGCGCACCTCGGTGGAGGGGGTCTTCGCGGCAGGGGATGTTCAGGACCGAATCTTTCGCCAGGCGGTGACGGCCGCCGGCAGCGGCTGCATGGCGGCACTGGAAGCGGAGAAGTGGCTGGCGGCAAGGCAGGACCGTCCGGCACTCGCCGCAGAATGAATACCAACGCCGGCTGTTGCCGCTCACCACTTCGTAGCGCCGGGCGCCGCGCAGGCGTCCAGCCAAGACAGTTACCGAGACAACTGCTGAGGATCTCCGCCAGGGGGCGGATGCATAGGGATGGCTGATACGATGGACTGGGACAAGCTGCGCGTCTTCCACGCGGTGGCGGAGGCGGGCAGCTTCACGCACGCCGGCGAGACACTGAATCTAAGCCAATCGGCGGTCTCGCGGCAGATTTCGGCGCTCGAGGAGGCGCTGCAGGTGCCGCTCTTTCACCGCCATGCGCGCGGCCTCATCCTCACCGAGCAGGGCGAGGCGCTGAACCGCACGGTGCGCGAGGTGTTCGCCAAGCTCGCAATGACCGAGGCGCTGCTCACCGAGAGCAAGGAGAAGCCGGCCGGGCGCCTCAAGGTCACCACCACCGCCGGGTTCGGCTCGCACTGGCTGGCGCCGCGCCTGCACCGCTTCCTCGACCTTTATCCCGATGTTTCGATGACGCTGCTGCTCGATGATCTTGAGCTCGATCTCGCGATGCGGGAAGCCGATGTCGCGATTCGCATGCACCCGCCGCGACAACCGGAGCTGGTGCAGCGGCATCTGCTTGAGATGAGCTGGCATGTCTGTGCCTCGCCCGGGTACCTTAAGCGTTTCGGGGTACCGCAGCGGGCGGAGGATCTCGATGCGCACCGGCTGATCCTGTTCGGTGATTACCGCTCACCGGTGGAGGATGTGAACTGGCTCGCCGATGCCGGGCGGCGGGCGGGCGCGATGCGGCGGGCAACGCTGGAAGTGAATTCCTTGCAGGCGATGGCGCTCGCGATGCTCTCCGGTCTCGGGATCGGCGCGCTGCCCGATTACATGGCGCAAGAGATGCAAGGGCTGGTGCGAGTCCTGCCCGAACTCAAATCGCCCAAGGTCGATGTCTATTTCGTCTACCCGGAAGAACTTAGGAATTCCAAGCGAGTCGCCGTCTTCCGCGACTTCCTGCTTGCGGAGCTCGCCAACAAAAGCTGAGCGCTCCGCCCCCTCAAGCTCCGGTGCGCGGCTTCAATCCGGCCGCCTCGATGCCCGCCACGGCGCAAGCCTCGTCATTCTCCGAAAGATCGCCGGAGATGCCGACCGCGCCGAGAATCTCGCCGCTTGCGCTTTCGGCGAGCACGCCGCCGGGCACGGGCACCAGCCGGCCCTGGCTCGCCATCGCGATCGCGTTCACGAAGGAAGGCGCTGTCTGCGAACGGGTGAAAAGCTCGCGCGAGCCGAACCCCAGGCCAAGCGCACCCCAGGCCTTTCCGAACGCGATCTCGGGGCGGAGAATCCCCGAACGATCCTCGCGCTCGAGGGCGACCGGATGGCCGCCGCTATCGAGCACGGCGACGGTGAGTGGCGCGAGGCCGAGCGCCCGGCCATGCTTGCGCGCCGCTTCAATGATGGTGCGAGCCTGGGCGAGGGTGATGCCGGACATTGCGCGCCTTTCCTGCCTGGGGGCGCGAAGGTTGGACCGGCCCTCCGGCAGCGGCAAGCCTTGGCGGCCGATTCTTCAGGCGCGGCCGTAACTGTCCTCGAGACGTACGATATCGTCCTCGCCGAGATAGGCGCCGCATTGCACCTCAATGATCGTGAGCGGGATGCGGCCGGGATTCTCCATCCGGTGCACTTCGCCGAGCGGGACATAGATATCCTCGTTCTCGCCAAGCAGGCGCTTCTCCTCCCCCACGGTGACGAGCGCGCTGCCGGAGACGACGACCCAGTGCTCCGCGCGATGGAAATGCTTCTGCAGGCTCAGAATGCCTCCGGGATTGACGACGATGCGCTTGACCTGGAACCGCTCGGCGAGAATGAGGCTTTCGTAGAAGCCCCAGGGGCGGAAGATCCGCCGATGGCTCACCGCCTCGCTGCGACCCGCGGCCTTGAGCCGATCCACCACCGTTTTCACGTCCTGCGCGCGATCGCGATGGACGGCGAGCACGGCATCATCGGTCGCGACCACCACGACATCCTTGAGCCCGACGACGGCGGCAAGCCTTCCCTCGCTCCGCACATAGCAGCCGGAACTGTCCTCCACGAGCACATCGCCCACGGCGACATTCCCCGCCTCATCCTTGGCGCCGATCTCCCAGAGCGCGCGCCAGCTCCCGATATCCGACCAGGCGAGATCGGCGGCGACGACAGCGGCACGGCGCGTGCGCTCGGCCACCGCATAATCGAGGCTGATGGCCGGACAGGCGCAGAAGGCCTCGGCGCCGAGACGGATGAAGTCCGGATCCTCGCGCCTCGTCTCGACCGCCCGCCGCACCTGCGCAAGCAGCGCGGGCGCATGAAGCGCAAGCTCGTCGAGCAGGGTCCGGGCCGTGAAGACGAACATCCCCGAATTCCAGAGATAGGAGCCTTCGGCAAGCAGCCGGGCCGCCATCTCTTTGTCCGGCTTCTCGATGAAACGGGTGATGGCGGAGACCCCCGGAGCTTCAGGCAGGGGCGCACCGGGCTCGATCCAGCCATAGCCCGTCTCAGGCCGGGTCGGCGTCATGCCAAAAGTGACGATCCAGCCCCCACGGGCGGCCGGCAGGGCCGCGGCGAGCGCATCGCCGAGCGCCCCGGGCGCGCCGATCGCCGCGTCCGCGGCCATCATCCAGAGCACTTCGTCCGGATCCGCCTCGGCAACCAGAAGGGCGGCGGCGGCGATCGCCGGGGCGCTGTTGCGCCCTTCCGGCTCGACCACGATGCGGGCATTTCCGATGCCGGCCGCCTGCATCTGTCCGGCGATCAGAAAGCGATGCGCCTCGTTGCAGACGATGAGCGGCGGGGCGAAGTCGGCACCGCTGGCACGCAGCGCCGTCTCCTGGATCAGCGATCGCTCGGAGACGAGCGGCCAGAGCGGCTTCGGAAAGCCCTCGCGAGAGAGGGGCCAGAGCCGCGTGCCCGCCCCGCCCGCGAGGATGACCGGAACGATGCGGCCGGCGCCGGCCGCGCCCGAAGCGGGCGCCGAGCCGGGAGAGGGCTCCATGAGGTTCATCGCGGTCTCCGCCAATCGGTCTGGGGGGCTTCGCTTCGGATTATCGCCGATGACTCCCCTCCGGACAAACATCGACCTTGGCGACGACCTTGGCGCGAGCTTCGGACAGGGGCGAGACTGCCAAGCCATCAGGCGTCTTGCCCGCGGGGAAGCGGCGCTTCATCATGGCCGGCAATGGCCCCGGATCGCTCCATGGCCGAGGCAGCCCGACCGAGTCCACCGAATCCCTTGTCGCTTTGACATGACGAAATGGCTTCTCGCCGCGCTCACGGCGGCCGAGGCGCGCGAGAGGCTCGCCGCGCGCCCGGTGATCCTGGTCCCGCTCGGCAGCCAGGAGGATCAGGGCCCCCATGCCCCGATGGGCGATTTCCTCCTCGCCGGGGCGATGGCTGAGCGGATCGCCGCGCGCGCCGCGGCGATCGGCACCGACACGCTCGTGACGCCGGTGGTGCCTTTCGGCGCCGCAGACTATTTCGGCCATGCGCCCGGCGGGATCGCGCTCTCGGCGGCGACGTTCCGGGCCTTGCTCTCGGAGATCCTCGAAGCGCTGCTGCG
>DASZQO010000102.1:0-8916 GCA_035549615.1 Acetobacteraceae bacterium | reverse complement strand
GTCTTTCTTGATCTTCGCGCGCGTCTCGTGCTCGTCCTGGGCAACGGGCCAGTGGCAATGCGCAAGGCTGCGATGGCCCGGCAGGCGGGGGCGGAGGTGCGGACGGCGACGGTTTTCTCCCCTGCCCTGCTCGATGGTGTTTCTCTCGCCATCGGCGCGGACGCGCCGGAGGGCGATCTCGCCGCGCTCTCCGCTTCGGCCGGTGCGCGGGGAATCCCGGTGAATATCGTGGATCGGCCCGAGCTCTGCACCGCCATCATGCCGGCGGTCGTGGATCGGGCGCCGATCACGGTTGCGATCTCCTCGGGCGGGACGGCGCCGGTGCTTGCGCGGCTGATCCGCGCGCGAATCGAGGAAATGCTCTCGCCTTCCATCGGCCGGCTTGCTTCTCTCGCGGCGCGGCTGCGCGAGGAAACGGTGCGGCGCCTGCCCGACCTCAATGCGCGCCGGCGCATGCTGGAGCGGGTCTTCACGGGAACGGTTGCCGCGCGCTTCCTGGCCGGCGACGAATCGGGCGCCGAGGCGGAATATCGGGCGCTGCTTGAGGCGCCATCATCGGAAAGCCCGGCTGCGCCGGTCTTTTTCCTGCGCGCCTCAGATCCCGACCTCCTTACGCTTCGCGCCGCGCGCCTGCTCGGCATGGCGGACGCCATCATCCATAACGCGGACGTCAGCGCGGAGGTGCTCGGTCTTGCCCGGCGGGAGGCGGCGCTGCACCTGGCCGGCCCCGATTCCACGGCAGAGCTCGCCGCGTTCGCGCGAAGGGGCAAGCTGGTGGTGAGGATCGATTCCGAGGCCGGGAACAGCGAAAAGGAGCGAGCGGCTCTGGCGGAAATGGGGATCGAAAGCGTCGTGATCCCCTTCGTCGCCTGAGCCCGATCTTCATCTCTGAGATTTGTCTCTGACATGGGGGGTTCTGGACAAGCGGGGGCGCAACCGGCTCTTTGCTGTCATGCCCGATCCCGAAAGACATTACGACGTACTCATCGCCGGGGGCGGCAATGCCGCTCTTTGCGCCGCCATCAGCGCCCGCCGCACCGGCGCCTCCGTCCTGGTGCTGGAGGCTGCGCCAAAATTCCTCCGCGGCGGCAATTCCCGCCACACGCGCAATATGCGCCTCGCCCATGATACAGCGACCGAAACCCTGACAGGACCCTACACGGAGGAGGAGTTCTGGGAGGATCTCCGCCGTGTCACCGGTGGCGAGACGGATGAGGATCTCGCCCGCTTCATGATTCATGAATCGAAGGACATGCTGCACTGGATCGCCCGGCAAGGCGTGCGTTTTCAACCCTCCCTGGGGGGCACGCTCAGCCTGGGGCGCACCAATTCCTTCTTCCTCGGCGGCGGTCGCGCCATGCTGAACGCGCTCTACCGCACGGCCGAATCGCTTGGCGTCGTAATACGCTATGAAGCGAAAGTCGTCGCGCTCGAGATCGAGGACGGACATTTCCGCTCCGCGACTTTTGTCATGGGCGAGCGCCCGTATCGCGTCGAGGCAGCCGCCTTCGTTGCCGCCGCCGGCGGGTTCGAGGCGAATATCCCCTGGCTCAAGCAATATTGGGGCGAGGCTGCGGAAAATTTCCTCATCCGCGGCAGCCCTTACAATCTCGGAACGGTCCTCAAGCTTCTGCTCGAAAAAAACGTCCAGGAGGTCGGCGATCCCACCCAGTGCCATGCGGTCGCGATCGATGCGCGCGCACCGCGCTTCGATGGCGGCATCATCACGCGGCTCGATTGCGTGGTCTTCGGCATCGTCGTCAACAAGCATGCCCAGCGATTCTATGATGAAGGCGAGGATGTCTGGCCCAAGCGCTATGCGATCTGGGGCCGCCTCGTCGCTGCCCAGCCAGACCAGATTGCCTATATCCTGTTCGACGCCTCGTGCCTCACCCTCTTCATGCCGTCTCTTTTTCCGCCAATTGCGGCCCCCACAATTCGCGCGCTCGCTGGCGCGCTCGGGCTCGATCCTGACGCGCTTGAGAAGACGGTGGATGATTTCAACGCGTCCGTCCGTCCCGGCCGCTTCAATCCGACCGAGCTCGATGAATGCCGCACGGAGGGGCTTGCCCCACCGAAGAGCCACTGGGCCCGCCGCATCGAAACGCCGCCCTTCTATGCCTATCCCGTGCGGCCGGGCATCACCTTCACCTATCTCGGCACGCGCGTGAACCGCGAGGCGCGCCTGGTGATGCGTTCCGGCGCCACCAGCTCCAACATGTTCGCCGCCGGCGAGATCATGGCCGGCAATGTGCTGGGACGCGGTTATGCCGCCGGCGTGGGCATGACGATCGGCAGCGTCTTTGGCCGCATCGCAGGAAGAGAGGCCGCCCGCCATGCACGCAACTAGTCACGCAACGCGCGCGCGCGCCGAAGCCGATCGTATCATGACGGTGTGCAATTCCTGTCGCTATTGCGAGGGGCTTTGCGCGGTCTTTCCGGCGATGGAGATGCGCCGGGCCTTTCCGGACGGCGATCTCGATTATCTGGCCAATCTCTGCCATGGCTGCGGCGCCTGCTATTACGATTGCCAGTTCTCCCCCCCACACGAATTCAATGTGGACGTCCCGCGCACGCTGGCAGAGGTGCGGGCCCAGTCCTATGCACGCTATGCATGGCCTGCCGCGTTTTCCTCTCTTTTTGCGCGTAATGCCCACACCGTCTCGATCGCCGCGGCGGTTGGCATCCTCCTCTTTCTTGCGGGATTCGGCCTTCTTGAAAGGGATTCTTTTCTCATCGCGCATACCGGTGCCGGCGCTTTCTATGCGCTGATGCCGCATGCCGCGATGGTATTCGTCTTCAGCCTGGCGCTCCTCTATGCGCTCGCCTCACTCGGGATGGGCCTCACAAAATTCTGGCGTGCAAGCGGTGGGATGGCGCAAGCATTCATGACACCACGATTTCTCCTCCAAGCCGCGCGGGATGCGGGAAAGCTGCGCTATCTCGATGGCGGGGGCGCTGGCTGCGTGAATGAAAACGAGTACCCCGGCGACCGCCGCGCGCTCTTCCACCATTTCACCTTCTATGGGTTCCTGCTGTGCTTCGCCGCCACCTGCGCGGCAACCCTCTACCACTATGTCCTCGGGCGCGAAGCGCCCTATGCCTGGTACAGTCTGCCGGTTCTGCTCGGCACGGTGGGAGGGATGGGGCTCCTCATCGGGCCTGCCGGACTTTTCGCGGCAAAGCTCCACCGCGACCCAGCATTGCGCGAGCCGGAAAGCCGTCCCATGGACCTCGCCTTCATTGCCATGCTCTTCCTTACCGGCGCGAGCGGCCTCGTCCTTCTTTTCTTTCGTGCCACAGCCATGATGGGGCCACTGCTTGCCATCCATCTTGGAATGGTCCTCGCCCTCATCCTCACCATGCCCTATGGGAAATTCGTCCATGGGATTTATCGCTTCGCCGCGCTCGTGCGTTATGCACACGAAAAGGCGCAATCGAAGGAAGCGGCGCTTTCCTGAAAACGCGGACCTATCCGCGCAGGACCGCCTTCAGGCAGCTCACAGGGGCATCCTGCCTTTCGGTTTCCCCGAAAGACGCTTCTCAAATAACCTGGCCGGAGCGAGGAACACGTGATGAGCAACGTCATACCGCTCTCAGGCCACTGATCTTGTGGCCTTACGGCCCCACGTCTCTCAAACGTGCCCGATCGCTCCGGGCAGAACGCCTATCCTCTCATTCCCGGGTGCGGAATCATGCCGCACCCCGCACGCATGCACCAGTCACAGAGCTTCCGTCAGCGCCCATGCACGTGGTGCATTCTCAAGCAACATTGTAACCGTGACATTGACGCCGGTGGAAAGCTCTTGGAGCGAGGCTTCCTTGCCGTTCCCGAACCGTACCCCGTCCCGCCAGAACCCGTGATCAAGGCGGGTGAAAATGACATCCTCGGTCGATCCGACACCAAGTTTCTGCTGCAGCTCGGCGGGGATTCCCTCAAGCCGCAATTTCGTATCGCATTGAACGCAGACCGGCGTCTCCTTGTCTCCGGGGATGGCAAGGCCCACGGTCCCGCTACGGAAGCGGGTCGTGACATAGCGCTCACCCTCCTGCGCCGGTCGTGTACCATACATTTCAAGCGAATAGTCACACATGGAGCCATCCTTCCCTGCTGCGCAAGGCGTTCATCGCCTTGCCCCATCTGAGCCATCTCGGGCGGGCAAACCCGGTGATCAAGAGGTCCAGGAAAATTCTACAAAAGATTATCGGTCCCTTGGCCTGCCTGATGTCGGGCCGTCGCGAGCGCGTTTCCTCCGGTGGGAGAAGGATAATTTTTGATCATTACGTTCTGGTGCAATTTGCCTTAAACTCGCGGCCGAAGAGGGAGCCGCGATAAAGCGAAGAGGGCTTCGCGCGCGCTCCGTGTCCCGATGCGGAAGCTTCTGGTGATGGGAAGGCGTCGCAGGGCGGGACACTCGCCTTTATTTTCCGTGGTCTGCTGATCCCTCCCGTTTGCTGCTGATCACAGCAACCTTGAGAGGCAGGACACTCGCTCTGCTCTTTCGCCTGGTTCCGGTAATTTGCCCGCCTGGTTCAAGCGATTTGCCAGGCGTCTTCCATCTTTCGCGCGCGGCCTTCTGCGGCAAGCTTGAGCAGATGCGCCAGCATGTTCCGCTCGGCAGCGCCCTGCAGCCTGGGATCCAGCCCCGGATAAACTCGCGCTGTAATGTCGGTGACCGTGGCAGGCACGGTTTCGAGCGCCGCGATCACCGCGTTTTCGCGCGCCTTGCGGTGGTCGAGCAAAGCCTGGGCGAAGCCATCAGTCTGCGCGAGCGGCGGACCATGACCAGGAAGGTAGCAGCGGTCGGCACGCGCCGCGAGACGCTCCAGGCTCATGAGATAGGCAGCCATGTCGCCGTGCGGCGGGCTGACGACGCTGGTTGACCAGCTCATCACGTGATCACCGGTGAAAAGCAATCCATCCGCGCTCGCGTAGCAAAGATGGTCTGCGGCATGGCCCGGCGTGTGCAGGGCGGTGAGCCCGCCCACCCTATCGCCGTCCGCCAGCGCCTGATCGATCGCGACGTCCGGATTTATGCTGGGGCTCCAGCCGAACACCGGCACCCTGATGGCAGCACACATCCGGGGGAGTGCGCCGGTGTGATCGCGATGGCCGTGGGAGAGAAGAACACGGCGGATCCGCCCACGGGCCGCAGCGATCACGGCTTCAACATGCACAGGATCGTCAGGACCCGGATCAAGAACTGTCACCGCGTCCTCTTCCGGATCCTCGATGAGATACGTGTTGGTGCCATGATAGGTCATCGGGCCGGGGTTGCCCGCGACCACGCGCCAGACACCGGGAGCAACCGCGAGCGGAACTCCCCGCATCGGTTCGGGCTCGGTCAGGAATCTCAGCGCGGTCATGCCGCTTCGGCGTACCAGTCCATCGCGGCATCCACGCCGCCCTCGCTGTGCGGGACGCGGTTGATCCTGAGACTCATTTCCACCGCGCCAAGCGCGCCAAGCACCATCGGTTCATTGAGATCGCCAAGATGGCCGATACGGAAAACCTTGCCCCCGAGCGAACCGAGCCCGCCGCCAAGCGAGACGTTGAAGCGTGAAAGCGCGGTGCGCCGAAGCGCATCCG
This sequence comes from Acetobacteraceae bacterium, assembly GCA_035549615.1. Classification (GTDB taxonomy): domain Bacteria; phylum Pseudomonadota; class Alphaproteobacteria; order Acetobacterales; family Acetobacteraceae; genus JAKAWQ01. The sequence continues at coordinate 3,326 of DASZQO010000102.1, read as the reverse complement.
CATCGAATCCCTCGGGCATCAGGACGGCGGTCACGGACTCCGAGCGGCGTGCCGGATCGACGCAGAAAAGCTGCGGCCCCGCATTGCCGCCCCATGCCTGGACCGCGCGCCGCACACCCTCGGCGAGGCGATGATGGCGCGCGAAGACCTGCGCCAGCCCCTCTTCCTCAAGCAGCCGGATCGATTCGCGCATCCCATAGAAGAAGCCGATCGGCACCGTGCCCACGAAGCTCTTGTGCGGACGCGTCAACATGATTGACCAGTCGAAATAGAAACGCGGCAGGCGCGCCCGCTGATGCGCTTCCATTGCTTTTTCATTGATTGCGGTGAAGCTCATCCCTGCCGGCAGCATCAAGCCTTTCTGACTGCCCCCCACCACTCCGTCAACGCGCCATTCATCCATGCGGAAATCCATCGAGGCGAGGGAGGAAATCGTATCGGCGAGCAGCAGCGCGGGATGATCCGCCTCATCGAGCGCGGCGCGCACCGCTTCGAGGGGCAGGCGGACACCGGTCGAGGTCTCGTTGTGCACGGCGCAAATGGCGTGAAAACGATGTGCCTTGTCCTCGGCAAGCTTCCGGCGCAGCTCCGCAATCTCCACGCCGCGCCGCCAATCCGCCCCCACGGTTTCCACCTCCAACCCGTGCTTGCGGGCGAGCGCGGTCCAGGATTCCGAGAAATAGCCCGATTCCAGCATTAGCACGCGGTCGCCCGGAGAGCAGAGGTTGACGAGGGTTCCTTCCCATGCGCCATGCCCGGAAGCGGCATAAAGGAACACGTGATGGCGCGTCCCGAGCACCCGCTTCAACCCTTCGATGCAGCCATTATAGATTTCGAGAAAGTTGGGATCGTTGAAATCGATGCTGGCGTGCGCAGCCGCATGCAGCACGCTGTCCGGAATATTGGTCGGCCCGGGATTGGCGAAAAACTGACGGCCACGCGGTTTTTCCTGCACGAATCCTTGCTCCTTCGAGAGACGTGAGTGGGGCATTCCAACTCATTTCGGTTATCGTAACCTGTTCTGTCCAAAGCGTAAATTCTTTCCGTGCACAATCCGGTCTGAATTGGAGTCCATCAAAATTTTTTAAAATTTGCGCAATTTTTTCTGCTTTAACAACGACACAGAATGCCTTGTGCCAGAGTGAAAAGTAACGTCGGTGTCTGTAGCATGGCCTATTGCCGGTTGTCACTCTCACATCCGGCAATGCCCCCCGCACAAGCGTGCGTTGGCCGTTCGATCAATGCTGGGGCGGCGCCTCGTGGCCGACGGGGCGCTGACAGAGAACTGTTGGTCGGCTTTACGCTTCATCGAAAGACGCAGGCGGCTTGCCGCAGTTCTTGCATGGCATGACAATGGAAATCGAGACCGCTCGTCGCCAGGCACGCATCGCTTGGGAGCAAACAAGTGCATAAAATTGCTCTCGCGTGAAAGCTGTGGCCGGGTCAAAACCTTTCTGAAAGCAGATCAGCTCTTGTGATTAAGCGCGCAACCACCCTATGCAGAGCGGTTATTGTAGCGAGCGCCCTGCGCTTCGATCGCAAGCAATCGCCACATTCTCCGGACGAAAAACGACGATATCTGCCTCCCCGTGCTTTGCGAGTCCGCTATCGTCAACAGAGACCCTGCTGTTCCCGATCTGCTCCGCCGGCGTCACGGCCTCGCTTTCACCCATGCGGCCGGTGCGTTCTCCACTTCCCTCATGACGCGGCTGAGGCACGAACCGCCCAGCGAAATCTCGTCGCTGATCGCTATCCGGTAGAAACTTGCTCCGGCACCAGCGCTGGATGATTTTCGCCGCCATGTCGGCGTCTTCCTGATGATAGAACATCTGCATCTCCGTCATCGGCGGGATCTCTGCGGACAGCCGTGATCCGAATGGCAGAAGTTGGCGCAGTCGTTCCCCAGATTGCCTCGGTCACTGGATAGGACATCGATGACTGTCAGCGGATCGTGGACACCTATTTGCCACACCGAACCGAGGTTGCGCGCGCCGCCATCGAGCTATGAGAGAACGCTCCGGGAGTTGAATCCAGAGTCGTCGAGCTTGGTCTTGCCAAGACGAAGCGGCGCTCGTGAGCGCCGCGCCGGTTTACAAAACTCAGGGCGTTTTGAAAACTGTGAACATTTGATTCGAATCAACAACGACTACATAAGCAATTTCAATACACTGGCGCGCCCTGGTGGATTCGAACCACCGACCCACAGCTTAGAAGGCTGTTGCTCTATCCAACTGAGCTAAGGGCGCCCATGCCATGGCCTATTGAAAGAAAGAGAGAGCCCGCCCACGAGCCGGCAGTCCGCCGTTCAATGCGTCCAAGCCTCGAGCCGGCCATAGCGGAAATTCTCGGCATAGGATTTGGGGCGGAATTTTCGCTCTGGCGGTGTCTCGACCTCGTAGGAAAGGCCGTGCTTCTCGGCAAATGCGATCGCCTCTTCACGCGTATCGAACGTAAGCCGCACCTGCCGATCCGTGCTGCCCCCGCCGATCCAGCCCATCAGCGGATCTGGCACCTGAGGTTCCTCCGGCTCGAACACCATCACCCATTCACGCGTGCCAGCCCAACCTGACTGCATCGCCGTCCGGGGCGGCTGAAAGATCCGCACCATTCTCGCCATCAGCCTTGCTCCCGCGAGCTCCCTTGGCCCCATTCCCATGGTCGGGGCGGCCGGATTCGAACCGGCGGCCTCGTGTACCCAAAACACGCGCGCTAACCAGGCTGCGCCACGCCCCGCCGGGTCGGCAAGCTATGGCCTCGCCCGCTCTTCATCAAGGCGCCTCGCCCATCCGAGGACGATGCTGAACACCTCACCTCAATCACTCACGCGGCGCTTGATGCGGGCTCCGCACCGCCTTTTCCGCATCCCCTTGCTTGCCATCAGGGATGCTCTGGAAGCGGATTTTCAGCAAGCCACCGAAAAACCTGGTCGGAGCGGCGGGATTTGAACCCACGACCCCCAGTCCCCCAGACTGATGCGCTACCAGGCTGCGCTACGCTCCGACCGGAACCGGCGATGTAGCAGCGGGGCCCGAGCGCTGCAACGCGCGGCGGCTCAGGTAAGCAGATCGCGAATTTCCTCAAGCGCGTGCAGGGTCTCGGTCAGAAGCCCGCGCAACCGCTCAACCTCGGGCTCATGTTTCGGGCGTGCCCGCGCCCCCGCCGCCCCCGCGCCGGCGGATGAGCCGGGCGGCGTCCCCGGGGGCAGTCCCGGCAGCTCCGGGTCGCGCACCCGTTCCGCGGCCGCCGCGGCCTGCTCGGCCGGCGATGCCGGTGGAATTTCGTCTGCAAGCCGTCCGCCGCCCTCACGAAGAAGCCGCTGCACACCT
>DASZQO010000101.1:0-3298 GCA_035549615.1 Acetobacteraceae bacterium | reverse complement strand
GCGAAGGAGCGGGCCACGAGACTGCCGATGAGGGCCCGCCGGCCATAGAAACCGAGAAAGGAATCGAGATGCTCGCGGAGCGAAAGCCGGACCGGATTGACGGGCGCGACAGGAACGGATTCCCCCGAGGCAAGCTCGAGGTGAAGCGCGACCGGCCGCGCCGCCATCTCCGGCGGAATTGCGAAGAGCTGCCAGAACCCCGCCTCGCAAGGACAAGAGAGTTCGAGATGACGCTCGACATCCTCGCGCCGATGACGGCAGGGCTCAGCCCTGAGGAAAGGCTGATCCCCGACGGAGCCGACCGCGACGAAGGCAAGCCGGTCGAACCGGTCATCGATCCAGCCGGTGACGAAGAGAAATCCCCGGCTGAGCAGGATCGCGTCGCAATGGTGGGGTACCGTGAGCGACTCACTGGCCGGCGGGGCGGCAGCCGGGGAGACGGCGGATGGCTCAGGCCAGATCCGCCCTTCGAAGCGGCCATAATTCAGGAAATGCTCACGCGCGGAGGCGATGGCCCCTGCCGCGATCGCCCCCGCGACATCCGGATAGCGCCTGAGATAGGCATGCTCGGACTCCGGGGCCGCGTCCGTCATCGTCCCCGCTTTCGTCACCTGATGGCGATCCCGCGCACCCTGTTGCGTTTACAAATCTGAACGTATCGTCCGTAAACCAGGAATGTCGAGAGGGGCTGAGATGAGCACCGCCGCCGCGTCCCATCCCGCTGCGTCCCGTGCTCTGGCACCATCCCCTGGCCGGGCCGCGCCGGCGAATGTAACGTCCGGCCGCAGCGAAGAGGGATTCCCGTGGCCTACGCGCACCGCCACCTGCTCGCGATCGAAGGTCTCGAGCCGCCGGAGATCGCGCATCTGCTCGATCTGGCCGAGAGCTATGTGCTGCTCAACCGTTCGGGCAAAACCGCGCGGGATCTGCTGCGCGGAAAAACCCTGATCAACCTTTTCTTCGAGGATTCAACGCGCACCCGCACCAGCTTCGAGCTGGCCGGCAAGCGGCTCGGCGCCGATGTCATCAATATGTCCGTCAGCTCTTCGAGCGTGAACAAGGGCGAGACATTGCTCGACACCGCCGCCACCCTGAACGCCATGCAGTGCGATCTCCTGGTGGTTCGGCATGACCAGTCAGGTGCGCCGAGCCTGCTCGCCCAGAAAGTGGATGCCGCCGTGATCAATGCCGGGGACGGGATGCACGAGCATCCGACCCAGGCGCTCCTCGATGCCTTGACCATCCGCCGCCGCAAGGGGCGGCTTGCCGGGCTCACGATCGCGATCTGCGGCGATATCGCCCATTCGCGCGTCGCCCGCTCCAACATCCACCTGCTCACCGCCATGGGCAGCCGCGTGCGCGTCGTGGGGCCGCCCACCCTCCTGCCCACCGCGGTCGAGGCGCTGGGGGTCGAGGTCTTCTCCGATATGAAAAAGGGGCTCGCCGGTGCCGATATCGTGATGATGCTTCGGCTGCAGAAGGAGCGCATGGCGGCCGGGCTGATCCCGAGCACGCGCGAGTTCTTCCGCTTCTACGGGCTCGATGTCGAAAAGCTCGCCGCGGCCAAGCCGAATGCGCTGGTGATGCATCCGGGGCCGATGAATCGCGGCGTCGAGATCGAGAGCCGCGTCGCGGACGATCCGGCGCGCAGCGTCATCCGCGAGCAGGTGGAGATGGGAGTCGCGGTCCGGATGGCGGTGCTGGACACCCTCGCGCATGGGCCGCGGCGCAATGACTGAGAATTCTGCCCAGGACATCCTCTTCCGCGAGGTGCGCCTGCTCGATCCGGCAAGCGGCCTCGACCAGCAGGGGGACCTTCTCGTCCAGGCCGGCCGCATCGCCGATCTCGGCAACAATCTCGGGATGCCGGAAGGCATCCTGGTGGTGGAGGGCGCGGGCGCGGTGCTCTGCCCCGGCCTCGTCGATATGCGGGCAAGCCTCGGCGAGCCAGGCTTTGAATATCGCGAGACCATCGCCACCGCCGCGGAGGCCGCCGCCGCAGGCGGCATCACCACGCTCGCCGCCCTGCCGGACAGCGAACCCGCGATCGATGACCCGGCGCTGGTCTCCCTCCTCTCGGCGCGCGGGGTAGAGACCGGCAGCCTTACGATCCTCCCCTATGGGGCGGTGACACGCGGCTGCCGGGGCGAGGTGCTGGCCGAGCTCGGCCTGCTGCGCGAGGCCGGCGCGGTCGGCTTCACCGACGGGGCGCGGACGATCGGCTCGGCCTCGCTGATGCGCCGCGCGCTCTCCTATGCACGAGGCTTCGGGGCGATGGTCGTGCAGCATCCGGAGGAACCGGCGCTTGCCGCCGGCGGAGCGGCAACCGAGGGATCACTCGCCACCCGGCTCGGGCTGGAGGCGATCCCGGCTGCCGCCGAGGCAATCCAGGTCGCGCGTGATATCCGCCTCGCCCGTCTCACCGGCGGGGCGGTTCATTTCGCCCATATCTCGACGGCGGAGGCGCTCTCGCTGATCCGTGCCGCCAAGGCGGAGGGACTTGCCGTCACCTGCGACACCGCGCCCCCCTATTTCGACCTCAATGAGACGGCGATCGGGGATTTCCGCACCTATGCCAAGCTTTCGCCCCCGCTCCGTCCGGAGGAAGACCGGCTCGCCGTCTGCGCTGCCCTCGCCGACGGGACGATCGATGCCATCGCCTCCGACCATCAGCCCCGCGATGCCGACGACAAGCGCCTGCCCTTCGCCCAGGCCGCGCCGGGCGGCGCGGGGCTCGCCACGCTGCTCGCGGTGACGCTGGTGCTCGTTCACAACGGAACGCTGCCGCTTGGCCAGGCGATTGGCCTGCTCACCGAACGGCCGGCCCGCCTGCTCGGCCAGAGCGCCGGCCGGCTCGCTCAGGGCGCGCCGGCGGATCTCTGCCTCTTCCACCCCGAGCGGATCTGGCGGGTGGAAGCCGGAAGGCTGCCGGGCAAGGCGCAGAACACACCTTTCGATGGCCGCGCGCTGGAAGGAAGCGTGCTCGGCACCTGGAAGGCGGGCAGGCGGGTCTTCGGGTGATCGCCGTCCCCATCCTCGGCTCCCTGATCGGCGGTTATCTGATCGGCTCGGTGCCGTTCGGCCTTCTGCTCACGCGTGCGGCGGGGCTTGGCGATATCCGCCAGATCGGCTCGGGCAATATCGGCGCCACCAACGTGCTGCGCACGGGGCATAAGGGACTGGCGGCGGCGACACTCATTCTGGATGCCGCCAAGGGCGCGCTCGCGGTCCTTCTTGCTGCGCATCTGTTCGGCGCCCTGCCCTCGCTCGTGGCGGGATTCGGCGCGCTGCTCGGGCA
>DASZQO010000100.1:0-2491 GCA_035549615.1 Acetobacteraceae bacterium | reverse complement strand
CGGCTGAGTGAAACGTCCGGGCATCACGCTCTACCCTTGTTTTCTCGATCCATTTCAGGGCCTTGGTGGATCGCTCCGCGAGCCACCGGACGTCATGCCGATCTACGCCCCTGAGGCTGGCCGTTGCTCGAGGGCGGCAAGCCGCGCCTCGAGCACATCGAGCCGGGCGGTCAAGGCATCGAGTCGCGCGGCGACATCCTCCGACGCCATGCGCGCATTGGCGGCAAGCTCCTTCACCGCCTCGAGGTCGGTCCGGGAGGCAAGGTCGAGGCGGCGGAGAAGCTCGTCGAGATGCGAGCGAAACGCCGCCTCGGTCTCCTCGCGGATCCCGATCAGGGCCGAAAAGGCGCCGCCGGCGACACCGGCGAGATCATCGAACAGCCGTGGCCGCTCGGCCATCTTTCCCCCTTTCCGCGTCTTCCAGCGCCGCCGCCACCTCCCTATAAGGCGCCGCCATGATCCTGCTGACAGGCGGCGCCGGCTTTATCGGCTCGAACCTGCACGCGGCGCTCACCGCGCGCGGGCTGGAGGTGACAATTGTCGATCGGCTGCGCGGCGCGGGCAAGTGGCGCAATCTGAGCCATCACCCACCGGCGGAGATTGTGCCGCCGACGGAGCTCGCCAGCTTCCTTGGCCGTAACCCGCCGATCGAGATCATCTTCCATCTCGGCGCCGTCACCGACACCGGGGCTGTGGATGGCGATCTCGTCTGGGAGAGCAATGTCGCGCTCCCGCTCAGCCTGTGGGAGTGGTGCGCACGCCGCAAGTGCCGTTTCATTTACGCCTCGTCGGCGGCAACCTATGGCGATGGCTCGGCCGGCTTCGAGGACGACCCGAAGACACTCGAACGGCTCAAGCCGCTCAGCCTCTATGGCTGGAGCAAGCACGCCTTCGATCTTCAGGTGGCCCGGCTCTGCACACGCGGGGCCGCGCGCCCGGCGCAATGGGTCGGGCTCAAATTCTTCAATGTCTATGGGCCGAACGAATATCACAAAGGCGGGATGATCTCGGTCATCAAGGTGAAGTTCGACGAGCTGATGAAGGATGGCGTGATGCGCCTCTTCCGCTCGGCGAGGCCGGATATCCGTGACGGCGAACAGCGGCGCGATTTCATCTGGGTGGGCGATGTCGTCGCCGTGTTGCTCTGGCTGATGGACCGGCCGGAGGTGAACGGGCTCTACAATCTGGGCACCGGGCAATCCGCGACGTACCGCTCACTTGCCGAAGCGGTCGCGGAAGCGGCGGAAAGACGCGCCGCGATCGAGTTCATCGACATGCCGGCCGCGCTGGTCGGGCAATACCAGTATCACACCGAAGCCACGATGGCGCGGCTGCGCGCCGCCGGCTATGGGGGCAATTTTCTGCCGCTTCCCGAAGGCGTGCGGCACTATGTCCGGGAATATCTGCGCACAGATGATCCCTACCGATGATGTCCGTGCTGGTCTTTCCGAACTTCAATCCGGTTGCGGTGCATCTCGGGCCGTTCGCAATCCGCTGGTACGCGCTGGCCTATATCGCGGCGCTGCTGCTCGGCTGGCGGCTCCTGAGCCGCCTGGTGCGCGAGACGCCGAAAGTGGCAACGGCGCTGGAGGTCGATGATTTCCTGAGCTGGGCCACGCTCGGCGTCGTGCTCGGCGGGCGGCTCGGCTATGTGCTCTTCTACCAGCCCGCTTACTACTTCACTCACCCGCTGATGATCGCCGCAGTCTGGGATGGCGGGATGAGCTTCCATGGCGGGCTGATTGGAGTCGTCGTCGCGATCATCTGGTTTTGTCGTCGCAACGGAATCGCCGTGCTCGGCTTCGCTGATCGCATTGCGGTGACCGTGCCGATCGGGCTTTTTCTCGGCCGAATCGCCAATTTCATCAATGGCGAGCTTTGGGGTCGGCCGGCACCGCGCTGGTGGCCGCTTGCCGTGATCTATCCCCGCGCCGGCCCAATTCCGCGCTTTCCGAGCGAGCTTTACGAGGCTTTGCTCGAAGGCGCGGCTCTCTTCCTCGTGCTCTATTGGCTTTCGCGGCGAGAGGCGTGGCGCGTTCGCGGCGGATTCCTCACCGGGAGCTTCCTCCTCGGCTATGCGATCGCACGCATCACCGGCGAATTCTTCCGCCAGCCTGACTGGTTCCTCGGCTATCTGCTGTTCGGGATCACCATGGGCCAGCTTCTTTCGCTGCCGCTCATCCCGATCGGAATCTGGCTGATCGCGACCAGCCGCCGCCGGCTGGTTCCAGAACGCGAAGAAGATCGGCCCGTATCCGGGTAAAATACTGAAAAGGTTCTTTCCCCTGGCACAGCCAGCAAAGAACTGTCCCCCGACCCTCGGGAAAGGACAAAGCATGTTTGAGAAGTTGGCCTGCACCCGGTTCCGAAGACACCGAGTTTGGTGCCTTCGGAACCGGGTGCAGGTCATTCGGGCGCAGGGCCGGGTTCGCTGCTTAAGTCAGTGTCATCCAAACCGGGCGCAGGCCAAGCGTCGGCTATGGACGGCAAC
>DASZQO010000099.1:0-6461 GCA_035549615.1 Acetobacteraceae bacterium | reverse complement strand
GCCACGAAATTCAGCTACAATGCGGAAGCCGGCAACCCGAATGCGGGGGGCAATGGGCGCAAGAATATTCTGCGCGCCGTGGAAGGTTCGCTCCGCCGGCTCGGGACGGACTTCATCGATCTCTACATCCTGCACACCTGGGATCGCGTCACGCCGGCGGAGGAGGTCATGCGCACGCTCGATGATCTCGTCCACAGCGGCAAAATCCGCCATTCCGGCCTTTCGAACATTCCGGCCTGGTATGCCGCACGTGCCCAGACAATCGCGGAATTTCGAGGCTATGAGCCGATCGCTGCCTTGCAGCTCGAATATTCGCTGGTCGAGCGCAGTATCGAGCATGAGTTCGTGGCTCTCGGCACCGAGCATGGCATGGGCATCATGGCCTGGAGCCCGCTCGGCAGCGGATTGCTCGCGGGGAAATATCGCCCAGGCGAGATGGGAGGCGAGGAGGCGGGGCGTCTCGCGATGATGCGCGATTCGAACAATCCGGCGTTTCAGAAGATGACGCCGCGCAATTGGGGGATCCTCGCCGAACTGGAGGCGGTGGCGCGCGAGATCGGCCGTTCCATGGCCGAGGTGGCGGTGAACTGGGTGGCGAACCGGCCTGGTGTGGCCTCCGTCATCGTCGGGGCGAGAAGAGTGGAGCAGATTCGTGCCAATCTCGAAGCGCTTTCGTTCGCAATTCCGTCTGCGCTCGCGGCGCGGCTCGATGCGGCGAGCACGCCGGAACGGCCCTTTCCCTATAGCTTCTTCGGGGCCGAGATCCAGGCCATGATCCATGGCGGCGCCACGGTCGCGGCGAAGCGGCGCGGCTATGTGCCCGACATTGAGATCACGCCCGCGACATAAGCGGGCGTGTGCTCAGCCGGTCTCGAAATCTCCGGGCTGTGGCGGGGCGATCGGGGTGAAGAGCGTGCGGTCCGGCTTGAGGTCGAGCAGCGGCGTGCCGTCCAGACAATCGAGCCCGCGGACGAAGACCGTTCCGTCTTCGATACGTACGAGATGGGCAATCGAGGTGCCGATCGGGTTTGCGCGCACCGGCGAGCGGAGAGAGAAAGTGCCGCGCACCATCCCGTCATTGGCCGGGCTTTGCCGCACGATGTCGCGGCGGGAGAGGTGCAGCCAGTAGATCACCTCGATGCGGGGATAGCGATCGAGCCCATCGAGCGCAGGGCGCCAAAGCGGGAAAATTTCGATGCGGCAGAGGGGGCCATCCGGCCTTCCCTGCCGGGGCGCGGCGAGGCGTGATCTCCAGGGTGTTGCGATGCGTCCGACAAAGATCAGGCCGGCATCTGTGGCGGGCGGCGGATCGACGGCGATCTCGCCCGCTCGGATCTCGTTTTCGCGAACCATGGTGCAGTCTGGCATGAAGCAACGTGTGACGGCGAGGCCGGGCCGATCTGATCCATGTGCCGCCTTGTCAGCAAGGCCTGCGCCCGTCAGGCTGCCGCGATCGGAGGGAGAGAGCGCGAATGACCGGCGTGCCGACCTTTGCCATCCCGACGAGCTTTCTCGGGGTTGCCCGCCATGGGCGGGAGGCGCGGTTCGCGATCGCCGGCATCCCGCTCGATATCGGCACGACCAACCGCGCCGGCGCGCGCGACGGGCCGGCAGCGATCCGCCGTGCGAGCCGGATGCTGGTAGACGGCGCGCATCCGCGCGCCCGCTTCGAGCCGGGAGCGCTCGATTTGGCGGATATCGGGGATTTCGCGCTGGCGCTCGGCGATATTCCGGGCTCGCTTGCGAAGATCGAGGCCCAGGCCGAGGCGGTGCAGCACCTGCTCGCCCTTGGCGGCGAGCACGGAATCACGCTGCCGCTGCTCCGCGCGCTCGCGCGCCGGCTGGGCGCGCCGCTCGCGCTCGTGCAGTTCGACGCGCATGTGGATACCTGGCCCGACAATTTCGGCCAGAGCTTCGCCCATGGCTCGGTCTTTTATCATGCGATCGAGGAGGGGTTGGTCGCGCCCGCGCGCATGGTGCAGGTCGGCATTCGCTCACCCGTGCAGCCGGAGGTGATGGACTGGACGATCGGAAGCGGCGTCACCGTGATCAGCGCGGAGGATGTGCACGAAGCGGGGCCCGCGCGTGTGGCGGCGCAGATTTCCGCCGTGATCGGAGATGCACCCGCCTATCTCAGCTTCGATATCGATGCGCTCGATCCGGCCTTCGCGCCGGGAACCGGCACGCCGGAGATCGGCGGCCTCGCCTCCTGGCAGGCGCAGGCGATCCTGCGCCGACTGGCGGGGCTCGCTTTCGTGGGCGCCGATGTCGTCGAGGTCGCGCCCGCGTACGACGTGGCCGAGATCACCGCGCTCGCGGCCGCCACCATCGCCTGGGAATATCTGGCGCTCGCCGGCACGCCGCCGCGCCGCGAATAAATTCGGGCTGGATGCAGGAAAGGTCTGGCATCCCGGACGAATTTGCATATCTGTTCGCTGCCGGGGTGCGTATAAGCGCGCCCCCGCCTCGTTCTTCGGAACGAGCGGGTTGACGCATCCGCACGTGCCGCGAGCCCCGAAGCTGAGACTGAGGGGCACAGCAACGACGTAACGCGTCCTTTTCGGTCGAGCCGGCCATCAAGTGGGCCGGGGTCGTGAGGGAGCCGCCTATGTTGGCTGAACGGTTCGCTGCGATGCGAAGTTCTCGCAGCTTCATCTGAGCGCGTTGCCGGGGGGCATTCCTGCCCCTGGTGACTGCGCAGTCTTCCTTTTCCCTGTTACACGTCCGGCGCGCCATGCGCCGGCGGATGCCTGCGAGGATTGCCGCGATGAACCTCTCCCGGATCCGTGCCGCCGTTACGCCGCTCGCCCGCCGCTTTCCTGTGCCGGCCACGCCCTTGCCCACGGTCGATGCGCTGGTCGCCCGCGAGCGGCCGGAAGAGCCCATGCACTGCCTCCGCCCGGTGGCCGCCGCGGCGGCGGCACGCGACTTCATCGCCGCCTTCGCCGGCACGGTGCTCTATGCCGTGAAGTGCAACCCGGAGCCGGCCATGCTGCGTGCGCTCAAGGCGGGCGGCATAGATAATTTCGATTGCGCATCTATAAGCGAGATCGCGCTGGTGCGCCAGATGTTCCCGGAGGCAGCGATCCATTTCATGCATCCGGTCAAGGCGCGCGGCGCGATCCGTGCCGCCTGGGCGCAGCATGGCGTGCGCGACTTCGCGCTCGACAGCGCGGAGGAGCTCGCGAAAATCGAAGCCGAAATCCGGGCGACGGGCACGGACGGCGCGCTTGGCCTCATCGTGCGGCTGGCGTTGCCGAAGGGGGGCGCGGTGCTGGATCTTTCGGGAAAATTCGGGGCCAGCGGCGAGCTGGCCACGCGATTGCTGCGCGCGGCACGGCCGCATGCGGCGCGGCTTGGGATTTCGTTTCATGTCGGTTCGCAATGCCTCGATCCGCTTGCCTGGCGCAGGGCGCTCGATGAAGTGGCCGAGGTGGTGCGCCGGGCCGATGTGGCGATCGAGGTGATCGATGTGGGGGGCGGCTTTCCCGCCGCCTATCCAGGCATGGAGCCGGTGCCGCTCGGCGCCTATCTGGCCGAGATCGAGGAAGGATTCGAGCGTCTCGGCCTGCCGGATGCCGAGCTCTGGGCGGAGCCGGGGCGCGCGCTCGTGGCCGGGGCCGGCTCGGTGGTCGTGCAGGTTCAGCATCGAAAGGGCGAGGCGCTCTATATCAATGATGGCGTCTTTGGCAGCCTCGCCGATGCGGGCGCGCTCGGCTTTCGTTACCCGGTGCGGCTGATCCGTCCGGGCGGGCCAGCGCCTTCCGGGCGGCAAATCGGCTTTTCCTTCTTCGGGCCGACCTGCGACAGCGCGGATGCGATGCGCGGCCCCTTTTTCCTGCCCGAGGATGCGGCGGAGGGTGACTGGATCGAAATCGGCCAGCTCGGGGCCTATGGTGCGTGCCTGCGCACTGGCTTCAACGGCTTCGATCGTGCCCGCCTCGTCGAAGTGCGGGACGCGCCGTTCATTGCAAGCCCGCAACTCGCGCGGGCTGCGCTTGCCGCCTGACCGGAAGGAGTTCGCGAAATGGAAAGAATCCCCTTTGCCGGCCGCCTCGTCATGCTCGGCTGCGGCAGCATCGGCCAGGGCGTGCTGCCGCTGATCCTGCGCCATATCGATATGCCGCGCGAGCGCATCCATATTCTTACCGCCGATCAGCGTGGGCAGGATGTCGCACGGGAGTGTGGCGTTGCGATCACGCTGGCGCCGTTGACGCGGGAGAATTACCGGGCCTTGCTGATAAAGCTGCTCGGACCAGGTGATTTTCTGCTCAATCTTTCGGTCGATGTTTCCTCAGTCGCGCTGATCGCGCTTTGCCGTGAGATCGGCGCGCTCTATCTCGATACCTGCATCGAGCCTTGGGCCGGGGGCTATACCGATCCCTCGCTCACGCCCTCTCAGCGTTCCAACTACGCGCTGCGCGAGAGTGCGCTGGAACTGGCCGCCAACGCGGCCCCGGGCGCACCTACGGCGCTGCTCACACACGGCGCCAATCCGGGCCTCGTTTCCCACTTCGTCAAGCAGGCCCTCTTGAATATCGCGCGCGACACGGGCCTTGAGACCGATGTTCCCGCAAACCGGGAAGGGTGGGCGGCGCTCGCCGAGAGGCTTGGCGTGAAGGTGATCCATATCGCCGAGCGCGACACGCAAGCGGCCGATCTTGCCAAGCAGCCAGGCGAGTTCGTCAATACATGGTCGATCGACGGGTTCGCGGGCGAAGGCCGCCAGCCGGCCGAGCTGGGTTGGGGCACGCATGAGCGGAACCTTCCCGTAGACGCGCGGCGCCATGAGTTCGGTTGTGGCGCAGCGATCTATCTTCTTCGCCCTGGTGCCGGCACGCGTGTCCGAACCTGGACACCGCTGGCCGGATCGTTCCACGGGTTTCTCGTCACCCACAATGAATCGATCTCGATCGCCGACTATTACACGCTGCGTGACGGCAACGGGGCTCCGCGCTACCGCCCGACCGTACATTACGCTTATCATCCCTGTGACGATGCGGTGCTGTCCGTGCATGAGATGGCTGGCAAGGAGTGGCAGCTTCAGAAGCACCAGAGGCTGATGATGGGTGAGATCGTCCGGGGTATCGATGAGCTCGGCGTGCTGCTGATGGGTCACGCGCGCAATGCCTATTGGTACGGTTCGCGGCTCTCGATCGAGGAGGCGCGGCGCCTGGTTCCGCACAACAATGCGACAAGCCTGCAGGTGACGGCGGCAGTGCTTGGTGGCATGGTTTGGGTGATCGAGAATCCACGCGCCGGCATCGTCGAGGCCGATCATATCGACCATGCGCGGGTGCTCGCGCTCGCTTTTCCTTATCTCGGCGAGATGGCCGGCGTCTATAGCGACTGGACACCGCTCGTCGGGCGCGGCGTGTTGTTCCCCGAAGAGGTGGACACGAGCTCACCTTGGCAATTCGGGAATTTTCGCGTGAACTGATGGAGGAAACACTCCACAGCCGGAGGAGCCTTGCCACGTGCATCCCGGGGAATCTCCGCGGGAGCTCAGGGTGGCCGTGGGCAGCATCATCGCCTACCGCGTGTACGATATCGCCTACGCGATTGACCTGCCGGCCGCCGAGAAGCTCTGGACGAAACGTTCGCGTGTCTGGAGCACGCGGTCCCGGTTCAGCGCCACCCCGCCGGAGGCGGTCGCTTTCGGGGTGCCGCCGGTCGAGGTCACGCTTGAGCCGGTCTCACTCGCCATCGGTACGACGGCGCTGCGGGGCGAGGCCACCGCGCGTCTTTATGATTTTGGTGTTGTAACGCTTGCCTTGCGGCTGCCGGCTGGCGATCTTGCCTGGTCGAACTATGTCGAGCGGATGAATCAGATGGACGGGACCCTCCGCGAGGGGGGCCTGGATGCGGGCGTGTGGGCCCGTCTGCTCGGCGAGATCCGCGCCGTTTTCGCGACCGCCCTCGTCCGCCCGGCGCAATCGGCGATCGAGGAGGATTATCTGATCGGTTTCGTCTCCGCGTTCGACGAGATTGTGACGGCGGAGGCGTTGCAAAGCCGCGTCGATCTCGCGCCGCTGCTTTCCGGGGAGAAGCGGCCACTCTCCGAGGCGGCACGACAGGATCTGCTCCGCCAGCGTTTCTCTTACTATACCGATGACCTCGTCGTGCTGACCTGGGACCGGGCCTTCATCTACGAGCCACGGCAGGATTCGGATATCGCCGGCGTCCTCGAGGTTGCGAACGCACAGCTCGTCGAGATGCGCTACTATGACGAGCTTCTCGATGCCGAGCTGCCGCGAATGTACGATCTTATCGGGAAAACGCAGCGACGGACGCGGCTCTTCGCCTCGCGGCGTTTTGCCGATCTTGCGCGCCGGCTCTCGGGGCTGGTGGCTGAGGTGACGGAGCTGACCGAGAAGGTGGACAACGCCCTGCAAGTCACCGAGGACGTCTACCTCGCCCGCGTCTACAAGGCCGCGCTCGACACCCTGCGCGTGCCGACC
>DASZQO010000098.1:0-13848 GCA_035549615.1 Acetobacteraceae bacterium | reverse complement strand
GCGGGCATAGGCGTCGATCTCCCCGAGCAGCCGGGTGCGGGCGGCGAATTCCATGCCGGTCAGCGGATTGGCGTCCGTATAGAGCCTGGCGTTGGAGGGGCGCGGCGGCTCGGCGGGCCGGCTTCCGGGCTCGGACGGCAGGGTAGAGACGGTGGCGGCCGCGCGTTCGAGCGCGGGTTCCGAAAGCTCGCCCGCATGGGCGTAGAAGGCGGTCTCACCCGCGAGCGCGCGCAGCCCGAAGCCGAGGGACGAGTCCGCGCCGGCCGAACGGATGCGCCCATCCTCGAGGGCGAGATGCTCGCTCTCCCGATATTCGAGGAAAAGCTCGCCATCCTCGGCCTTGGCAAGCGCCCGGCCGAGGATGCGCTCGGCCGTCTCGCGGTCGAGCGCGGCATCCGGCCGGGCGAAGAAGAGACGGTCGGTCACGGCGAGCGGCGCGGGCCCGAAACCTTGCCCCTCCGTGGGCTGCTTGGATTCGCTCATGCGGAAACTCCGGATCTGGCGGCGTCGTGCTTCGGCGCGCGCGTGCTGTGCAGGGCGACGATCGCGGCGGTGAGCAGCAGGGTGGCCGTGACCTGATGGGTGATGGCCAGGGTGATCGGCACCACGAGGAGCAAGGTGGCGATGCCGAGCGCGTATTGCAGCAGGACGACGAGGCTGAGAGCGGCAAAGGCGCGCCGTGGCCCCGCGGGAAGATGACTGCCGAGCGCGCGGACGACGGTGGCAAGGGTGGCGAGGGCGGTGAGGGTGGCAAGCAGCCGGTGGTCGAACTGCACCGCCGCGACATTGCGGGTGAGATTGGCGAGGAAGGGGTGGAGGGCCGCGTAGCCGGAGGGGACGAGGCGGCCATCCATCAGGGGGAAGGTGTTGTAGATAAAGCCCGCATGCGTCCCGGCGACCAGGCCGCCGGCGGCAATCGTGAGCGCGATCAGCCCGGTGGTCAGGAGGGTGAGGCGGAAGAGCGGGCGGGCGCCTTCGATCGGCGCCGGAGCGGGGTTCAGCACCGAAAGCCCGGTCCAGAGAATCGCCGCGTAGAGCACGAGCGCGAGGCAGAGATGAGCGACGAGGAAGGGCGCGGCCACCGCGGTGGAATCCGGGCGGAAGCCGGTCGCGACCATCAGCCAGCCGAGCACGCCCTGCAGCCCGCCGAGGATGAAGAGCAGCAGCAGCCTGCCCGCCAGGCCCGGCACCAGCCTTTTCTGCCACCAGAGCCAGGCGAGCGGCACGATCACCGCGACCCCGATCAGCCGCCCCCAGAGCCGGTGCACCCATTCAAGCCAGAAGATGCGCTGAAAGCCGGCCAGGCCGAAGCCCTGATTGACGAGCCTATACTGGGGGATGCTGCGGTAGAGCGCGTAGAGCCGTTCCCAGTCGGCATGGGAGAGCGGCGGCAGGGCGCCGGAGAGGGGCGCCCACCGCATGATCGAGAGGCCGGAGCCGGTGAGCCGGGTGGCACCACCGAGGGCGATCATCACCAGGATCATGAAGGCGAGAAGGAACAGCCAGCAGGCGAGCAGGCGGCGATTGTGATTCGCTTGCCTGGCCGCTTCTCCGGCCTTGCCGGCGGAAAGCGCGGGGAGCTCGAACGGCATGGTGGTCATGAAAGCTGGTGCGAGCCTCCCGCAAAAGCGAGCCTTGATTCGTTTCAGTCCACTCGGGCACTCGGCTCGGGGCGGCGCGCAAGCCGTCCGGGAAGGCAGGGATGCCGCGCGGCGAGGCCTTTGTCGAGAGACTTGCGGGTGCGGGCATATCTTCGCCGTTTTCCGGGGCGAAACTCGTTTTGGGATAGAGACGCCCAAGGGATATGCAGGGGAAATGGTGGATCGCTTCGCGATGAGTGAGAGGGTGATGAGCGGCGGGGCGGAACGGGCGGCGCTCCCCTGGCGGGGCGTCTCGCGCTCCATCGTGCTGCTGGTCGGTCTGGCTGCGCTTGGCCTCGCCTGGGCGAAGATGCCGCATCACCTCTCGCCGGCGGCGCTGGCGCCGCTGACGGCGCCGCTCTCCGGCCTGGGCTGGGCGGCACCGCTGCTGTTCGTCGCGTTGGCGGGGCTCGCGATGGCGGTCGGCCTGCCGCGCCAGGTCGCGGCTTTTGCCGCGGGCTATCTCTACGGGCCGTGGTTCGGCACCCTGCTCGGGCTCGCCGCTTCGCTCGTGAGCGCGGCGGTGGATTTCGGCTGGGCCCGTTTCCTTGGCCGGGCGGCCATCAAGCGCCGGCTTTCCGGGCGGCTCGAACGGATCGATGCGTTCCTCGCGGCCAACCCGTTCGGCGCGAGCCTGATGTTGCGGCTGCTTCCGGTGGGGAACAATGTGCTGCTCAATGTCGCCGCCGGCGTCTCGGGCGTGACGGCGGGCTGGTTCCTGCTCGGCTCGGCGATCGGCTATCTGCCGCAGACGATCGTCTTCGCGCTGCTCGGCGGCGGCGCGCGCCTCGGGCGCGGGCTCGAGCTCGCGCTCGCTGCCGGGCTCTTCCTCGCCTCGGCCCTCATCGGGCTCGCGCTCTACCGCCGGACCGGCGGGGTGCGGATTTTCAGTGCAGCGTCAGCAGATGATCGGCCCGGCGCCAGCCGCCGCGGCTGAGCGGGCCGCCGGTTGCGACGCGCACGGAATAAAGCGGGCCTTCGAGCTCCCGGCGCCAGAAGGCTAGGAAGCGGCGGAGGGCCGGATATTCCGGAGCAAGATCGAAATTCTGCCAGATGAAGCTTTGCAGGACCGCGGGATGGTCCGGCAGGCGATAGAGGATTTCGGCGGTGGTGAGGCGCCAATCCCGGGCCTGTACCTCCCGGGCAGGCTGATCCTGGAGGCGCCGATCGTCCGGCTGTAGGTTGCGTGCGTGCATGGCTCCTTGCCTTGCTCCTTCGTCGCCCCGATCCGCTCTCCACCCTGTTGTTGCGCCTGCAAAACGCAGACGGGGATCGGGACCATACGGCCAGCCTGCCATGGATCACCCGTTCGGAATCAAGAAAAAAATGCTGAAATTTCAAATAACTGGCACTCAATGGCAGGGAGTGCTGCCGGGCGCTTGACAGCGCCCGCGGCCCCGCCTAGATCGCTGGCACTCGCCGGCCTGGAGTGCCAACAACGCGGGCCAGGCGGCCGGCATGGCCGAGGCTGGAGAGAGACAGTTTGCGTTGCGCTGCAACAGATTGGGGAGTGATCCATATGAAATTCCGTCCGTTGCACGACCGCGTCGTCGTCCGTCGGCTGAGTGCCGAGGAAAAGACGGCCGGCGGCATCATCATTCCCGATACGGCGAAGGAAAAGCCGATGGAGGGGGAAGTCGTGGCCGTCGGCCCCGGCGCCCGCAACGACAAGGGCGAGCTCGTCGAGCTCGATCTCAAGCCCGGCGATCGCGTTCTGTTCGGCAAATGGTCGGGCACCGAAGTCAAGCTCGATGGCGAGGAGCTGCTCATCATGAAGGAATCGGATGTGATGGGCGTGATCGAGGGGGCCGCGGCGAAGAAGAAGGCCGCCTGAGCGCGGGCTGCGCCGCTTGAAGAGCTAATCCGGAGAAGGAAAGAGATAGAGATGGCTGCGAAGGACGTACGCTTCGCCACCGATGCCCGCGCGCGGATGCTGCGCGGGGTCGAGGTTCTCGCCGATGCGGTGAGCGTGACGCTGGGGCCCAAGGGCCGCAATGTCGTGCTCGACAAGAGCTTTGGCGCGCCGCGCATCACCAAGGATGGCGTGACCGTCGCCAAGGAGATCGAGCTCGCCGACAAATTCGAGAATATGGGCGCGCAGATGGTGCGCGAGGTCGCGAGCAAGACCAACGACGTGGCCGGTGACGGCACCACCACCGCGACGGTGCTCGCCGCCGCGATCGTGCGCGAAGGCATCAAGGCCGTGGCCGCGGGGATGAACCCGATGGACCTCAAGCGCGGCGTGGACAAGGCGGTGGCCGCGGTCGTCGAGGAGCTGAAGAAGCATTCGAAGAAGATCACGACACCGTCCGAGACCGCGCAGGTGGGCGCGATTGCCGCCAATGGCGAGGCCGAGGTCGGCAAGATGATCTCGGAGGCGATGCAGAAGGTCGGCAATGAGGGCGTGATCACGGTCGAGGAAGCCAAGGGCATCCAGACCGAGCTCGATGTGGTCGAGGGCATGCAGTTCGACCGCGGCTATGTCTCGCCCTACTTCATCACCAACGCCGAGAAGATGATCGCCGAGCTTGATCAGCCCTATCTGCTGATCCACGAGAAGAAGCTCTCCGGGCTGCAGCCGCTGCTGCCGCTGCTTGAGAGTGTCGTGCAGTCGGGCCGGCCGCTTCTCATCATCGCCGAGGATGTGGAGGGCGAGGCGCTCGCCACGCTCGTCGTCAACAAGCTGCGCGGCGGGCTCAAGGTTGCGGCGGTGAAGGCGCCGGGCTTCGGCGATCGCCGCAAGGCCATGCTCGAGGATATCGCGGTGCTCACCGGCGGACAGGTGATCAGCGAGGATCTCGGCATCAAGCTCGAGAACGTCACGCTCGCCATGCTCGGCAAGGCGAAGAAGGTGATCATCGAGAAGGAGAACACGACGATCGTCGAAGGGGCCGGCAAGAAGACCGACATCACCGGCCGCTGCAACCAGATCCGGGCGCAGATCGAGGAGACCACCTCGGACTATGACCGGGAGAAGCTGCAGGAGCGGCTGGCGAAGCTCGCCGGCGGGGTCGCCGTGATCCGTGTCGGCGGCGCGACCGAGGTCGAGGTGAAGGAGCGCAAGGATCGCGTCGATGACGCGATGCACGCGACCCGCGCCGCGGTCGAGGAAGGGATTGTGCCGGGCGGCGGTGTCGCGCTCGCGCGCGCGAGCCTGGTGCTCGCCAAGCTCAAGGGCGACAACGACGATCAGCGTTTCGGTATCGATATCGTCCGCAAGGCGGTGCAGTCTCCGCTTCGCCAGATCGCCGAGAACGCGGGCGAGGACGGCGCGGTGATCGCTGGCAAGGTGCTCGACAAGGGCGATGAGTACAACTGGGGCTTTGACGCGCAGACCGGCGAGTTCAAGGATCTCGTCAAGGCCGGCATCATCGACCCGACCAAGGTCGTGCGCACCGCGCTGCAGGATGCGGCTTCTGTCGCCGGGCTCCTGATCACCACCGAGGCGATGGTGGCGGAGCGGCCGGAGAAGAAGGCGCCTCCGGTGCCGCCGGGCGGTGGCGGCATGGGCGATATGGACTTCTGATCGTCCGGGAGAGCGCGGTCCTGCCTGCGGGCGAATCGCGCTCTCCGTCACGAGATTTCCGAATGAGCGATCGGGGGGCGGATCCGCGAGGGGCCGCCCCCCATCCTTTCGTGGGCAGCCCGGTCATGATACTGCGATTGACAGGAAAGCCGGTTTCTGCGCCACATATCCTCTGCAATCGACTTTCTGGCCTCGCTTGCGGTGTCTCCGTCGTGCGGACGGGCCTTCAAGACGTCGAGAATGCCCGATTGTTTCCCCAGGCAGCGCATCGTCGCGCTGTTGCAATGACGGAGATGAGTGTTTCATGGCTGTGGGCACCGTGAAGTGGTTCAACCAGACCAAGGGCTATGGGTTTATCGTGCCGCAGGACGGCGGAAAGGACGTGTTCGTCCATATCACCGCAGTCCAGTCGGCGGGCCTCAAGGGGCTGAACGAAGGCCAGCGCATCAGCTACGAAATCAGCATGGAGCGCGGCAAGGCATCGGCCACCAACCTGCGCGCGCTCTGACCACACGCGGCTCGCGTCCCGCGGCTCTTTCGGGCGGTGCCGTTCGCCTCGCCCGGAAGGCCGCGATTATTTTCCCCTCCGCTATTCTCCCCCGTCACATTTTCTTCCTCGGCGGTTGATGCCGCATTCCCCCAAGGAGAATCGTGCCGATAGTCGCCATGCGCCTGTGGCAGCGCCGGCAAAGATATTTTCCGCAGCCGATCTCGAAGCGGCTTCAGCGCTCATCCGGGCCCATTTCACGCCCACCCGGCAGCAGCCCTGGCCGCTCCTCTCCGCGCTTGCCGGGGCGGAGGTTTGGGTCAAGCACGAGAATCATACGCCTGTTGGCGCATTCAAGGTGCGCGGCGGCCTCGTCCATCTCGACCGGCTTCGCCGTGCCGATCCTTCCCTCAAGGGCGTGATCTCGGCCACGCGCGGCAACCACGGCCAGTCCCTCGCCTATGCCGGCAAGGCCATGGGCGTGAACGTGACCGTCGTGGTTCCAGAAGGAAACAGTACGGAAAAGAATAGCCTGATGCAGGGTTTCGGCGCCCGCCTCATTGTGCATGGGCCGGATTTCGAGGCCGCACGCGAAGAGGCATTCCGTCTTGCCGCTGCCGAAAATCTCGTCTTCGTCCCGTCCTTTCATCCCGATCTCGTGCTTGGTGTCGCGACCTGGGCAGAGGAATTCTTCCGCGCTGCACCGAAGCTCGATGCGCTCTATGTCCCGATCGGTCTTGGCTCGGGGATCTGCGGCGCGATCGGCGTGCGTGATCTCCTCGGCCTTGCGACCGAAATCATCGGGGTGCAGAGCAGCGGCGCCGATCCTTATGCGCGCTCGCTCGCGGCCGGGCAGAGCGTGGTCCTGAACCGCGCCGAGACGCTGGCGGACGGCATCGCCGTCAGAATGCCGGATGAGGCGGCGCTTGCCATCATCCGCGAGGGTGCCGCGCGCATCGTTACGGTCACGGACGAAGAAATCGCCGATGCCATCCGCGCCTACTGGACGGCAACGCACAATCTCGCCGAAGGCGCCGGCGCGGCGCCGCTCGCGGCCCTGCTCAAGGAGCGCGCGCGGCAGGCCGGCAAGCGCATCGGCCTCGTGCTCACCGGGGGCAATATCGATCTGTCGCTTTTTCGAAGCTGGGTGTTGGGAAAAGACTGACTCTACATTGAGAGCGGTGGCGGAATCGCGATGTGGCCGAAGGGACGGCGCGACAGCAGGCAACAGGGTCTGTTCCGGATCAGGCCCGCCCTGACCGTCGATCGCGAGTACCGGCTGATGACGCTCGCCGATGTGATCGGCTGGGGGGCTCGGTGAACGGCTTGGTACTTATGTAAAGGCATTGTCCGGCAGTCCTCCGAGTGCGATTCGCGTTCGCCCTGGCTTACGCAAGCCGCTCTCTCCGTATGTCTTTGCAAGCATCTTCACGCGATCAGCCGCGTCTATCTGATCGCGACCGGCTCTATGACGGACACAGGCTGGCAACCATCGGCCCGGAGATCGCCGCCCAGATCGGGGCCTGCCTTGCGTGCATCATCACCAGGGGGCGTGGCTTTCAACCGGCGCGCAAAAGGATTCTCGTTCCAATCCGGATCAACTTCGCACACCGGTTGACAGGCGAAGCTCAAGATGTGCGACATTGACACCGCACGCCTTGATCGCCTCCGCCAATGTCTCAAGATACGCTTGCACGGCGTATTTACCAATATTGCCCGCACGATCCTCACTATTTGCGAATGCGTGCCTGGAAAAGTACCACCGTCAGCACGATGAGACCGACGACACCTTGGTAGATCGATGGGGCCACGCCGGCAATCGTCAGCGCACTCGTCACGCTGGCGAGGCAGAGAACCCCAACGAGAGTACCGGGAATCGATCCATCTCCGCCGTACATGTACACGCCACCCACCATCGTCGCCGCGAAACTCAGCAGCAGATAGTCGGCGCCCTCACCTGGGGTCGCGCTCACGTTCTGATAAAGATACACGACAGCCGCCAGCCAGCACAGCAGCCCGGAGAGGCCGTACGTCAGCATCTTCGTCGCCCTGAGGGGCACCCCCGTGATCCGGGCGGCGGCCTCGTTCGCGCCGATTGCATAGATATAGCGTCCCCATCTGCTCCGGTGCAGAAGCAGCGCCGTGCCGCCGAATCCCACGGCGAGCGCGATGATCGGGAACACATTCTCTCCGAGGGGCAGCCATGAGAACAGCGGAGCGATGCCGTCATTGAACTCCGAAACCGTAATCGGCTGTCCTGCCGCCAGCAGCCACGACATCGATTCCGCAATCGACAGCATGCCGAGGGTGACGATGAAAGACGGGATCTTCGTCCGAGTGATCACGAAGCCGTTCACCAGACCGGCGCCGACGACGACGAGCAGCGCTGCGGCTGTCCCGCCGACGATGCCGAAATCGCCCCGGAAGTAAACGATCGCGGAAATGCACATCGCGACCAGCGACCCGACGGAAAGATCGAACCCGCCGCCGATGACGACCAGCGCCTGACCGAACGACACCAGACCAAAGGCACTGGCGCTGGCGATGACGACAATCAGGTTTTCCGGCTGCAGGAACCGCCCGTCGGACACGCCCGTCGCCACCGCGACGATCGCCCCGAGTAGAAAGACCTGCCGATAGCGGCGAAGATTCGCCAGCCCGTATCCGGCCCGATTTCTAGTAATTTCGGCTTGCATAGAAAACCGCCCCCACGAGGACCAGGCCCTGCACGATACCCTGTATGTAAGGAGATACCGCGAACGCCGTGATGACGCCGTAGAGCACGATCAAGATCACCGCGCCCAGGATGGCGTTGAGCAAGTTGCCGCGCCCGCCGGTGAGCGACACACCTCCCAGCACCGCCGCCGTGATCGCCTTGAATTCGTAGTCGTTCCCCGCGGTCGGAATTCCCGAGCGGACGTAGGAGGCCATCAGCAGTCCGGCGATGCCGTAGAGAATGCCGGCTGCGCAATAGATGGCGATCCTCGTTCCCGCGACCGGAATCGCCGAATAGTAAGCCGCATTCTCGTCGCCACCAATCGCGTACACTGACCGGCCGATGGAGAAATTCGTCCGTACCACGTAGGTGATCGCCGCGACGACAAACAGTCCGGCGAAGAACAGCGGCACCACGCCGAACACGCTGCCCAGCGCGATGTTCTCGAACGCCTTGTTGCCGATGGGAATCAGGCGTCCGTTGCTGATTCCTCCTGCCAACCCGCCGGCGACCCACATCATCCCAATCGTCGCCACGAGCGCCGGCACGCGGCCCTTCTCGATCAAGAGGCCGTTCACCAGCCCGAGGAGGCCGCAGACGGCGAGGGGGAACAGGATCGCCGCGGCGATCCCGAATTCCGGGATCCAATGGGCCGCGAGCGTTGCGGCGAGCCCCATCAGCGCCCCAACGGAAAGATCCACCCCCCGGACGATCAGCACCAGCGCTTCACCGAGGGTCGCGATGCCCAGGATCGCCGACAGTTCGAGAACGGCGAACAGGTTTGAGAAATTGTAGAATACCTCGCCCTTGAAGATCGCCGCCACCGCCAGCAGCACGATGAGGATGACCAATACATCGAACTCTTTGAACACCGATCTCCGTCGCGAAGACACGGCTGCGTTTTCCATGCTGTTGACCACTTTCTTGTGCCTACTGGAGAACTCGATGCACCGCCGGCACGCCCGCCTCGCTCTGCGCCTTCCCGCTGCTGCCGACATCGGACTGGTAGTATTTCATGATCTCCTGGGATGTGATCGCATCCCCGCTCAGCACGCCTACGATCCGCCGGTTCACAACCACCAGCAGCCTGCTCACCAGGCCGATCAGATCAGCGAACTCGGTGCTGATGACGACCACGCTGCGTCCGGCATTCGCCATGGCTCGGAGCTGGTCGTTGATGTCCTCCTTTGCGCCGATGTCGATCCCCTTGTACGGTTCGTCCAGCAGCAGCAGGCGGTAGCCTTCCTCGAGCCACCGCGCCACGACGACCTTCTGCTGATTTCCTCCGCTCAACTCGCTCCCGTGCGCGTCAATCGAGGCCATGCGCGTCTTGATCTGCGCGGCTTTGCGCGCCGCCGCTGCTCTCAGCGCCTGTAGCGGCAGCAGGAAGCGCCGCTGCAGGCCGAGCCTCGGCAGCGAAATATTTTCCTCCACGCTCCGTTCCAGCAGAAGACCTTCGAGGAATCGGTCCTCGGGCACGAATGCGACTCCCTCCTTCAGCATCTGCCTCGGAGTTCGCCGGCTCAGCACCCTGCCGTCCAACGCAACGGTTCCCCTTGCCGCCGGCATAAGGCCGAACAACGTACGAAGTATTTCTGACTTCCCGGCCCCTTCAGGTCCGGCGATTCCAAGAATCTCGCCCTTCTGCACATCGAAGGAAAAGCCCTGATCATCGGCATCCCAGGAAAGATCCCGCACCCGCAGAGCGATTTCACGATTTCCATCGCGCGAGGCCGCGCCGGCCGGCGGGGCGCGATGGATCTCATGCCCAACAACGTACACTGCAAGCCGTTCCGCTGTCATCGCGCGGGCGTCGAGCGTGTCCACCAGCGTGCCATTTCTTAGCACGGTGATCTCGTCGCTGAGATTCACGACCTCGTTCAGCAGGTGGGAGATATAGATGATCGTCACGCCCCCTGCGCGCAGCTTCCGCAGCACGGAATGAAGAAAGGCGGCCTCCTTCTTGTCCAGGGAAACGCCTCCCTCGTCCACGATCAGGAGGTCGCATTTCCGGACGAGCGCCTTGGAAATCGCCACGACCTGTCGATGTGCGGGCGAGAGGTCACCCACTTCCAGGCCCGAATCGATCTCCACTCCAAGGTCGTTCAGCACGGTCCGCGCTCGCTGTCTCATCTCACCCTTGTTGAGCACGCGGAACCGGCCACGAACTTCATTGCCCAGGAAAATGTTTTCCTCGACCGTCATCGACGGCACGAGATCGCCCCATTGATGGACAATCGCGATGCCAGCACGTCGGGCCGATGCCGGCGTGAGATAGGGAACTTCCGCGCCGTTCAGCTTGACGACACCTGAGGTGGGGCGGATGTCGCCGGCGATGATCTTCGCCAGCGTCGACTTTCCGGCGCCGTTTTCGCCAACCAGTCCGCGGATCGTTCCGGCGGGCACGGCGAGGTTGACGGCGGCGAGCGCGCGCGTCGCCCCGTAGTCCTTCGTCACGTTCTCAAGTTCGATGCGGCTTCTCACCCCTGGAGTGCTCCCCCCTCGTGGGCGTGGATGCGGCGGCCAATTGCGCTCGGGGCGGCTGTCCGCGCTGGAAAACAGCCGGCGCCTGGAGTTCGTGGCCGCTTGCCGCGAACGCCTGTCCGGCGTGGCCTGGTGGCCGGCGGCCGTCTGGCGGCGGTTCCCACCAGACGACGCTGCCATCCCGCGTTCGCTGTCCTCGTCACCCCTACTTGGTGTTTTGCAGGTCGTATATGTCTTTCGGCACCACGCCGGATTTGGAATAACTTACCACATCGCTGTAGCCGGCCACCTTGGAGACGTCGAAGTAGAGCTGGCTATAGTCGTCGGTCTCCGGCGGAAGCAGCGCCAGCTTGTGGTCGAGCGTGTACTTGATCTGCCGCTCGAGGATCGCCTTCAGATCCGCGCCGGAGACAGGCAGCAGGCTCGGCGCGTTCGGGTTCGGCCATGTTCTCAGCTTCAGGTACTGGATGCCCTTTTCCTGGAGCGAGCCGTTCAGATATTCAACCGCTTCCGGAATGGCGAAGGCACCGTAGTAGGGCGGACATTCCGTCGACATCATGGCCTTTCCCTCGGCCACATAGCGCACAAAGTGAACATCGCCGTCTTTTGACGCGATGCGTCCGTCGAGCAGCTTGCTCCGTGCCGTGGCGTTGATGGCAAGAATCGCTCCAAGGCCGGACGCGTCGGCGTACGTGAAGATCACATCCATCTGCTCGTCGGAGAAGCGCTGCAGATAGCCCTGCATCACGCTGCGGCCGCCGTCGCTCGACCATTTGCCCTCCTCCGTCGCCAGGATCTTGATACCGGGGTAGTGCTTCAGCACCTCCCGGATGCCGACATACATGTCGATGTTGGGGGAGGATCCAAGCTCACCCTGGATCTCCACAATATTGCCCTTATACGCTCCATATTTACGGCGAAGGTAGTCAACAGCATAGGCCGCCATCGTCATGCCGCTGAAGGCGTAGTTCTGGGTGATATTGAGGAAGTATGTCCCGATCGGCGGCTTCCGGACGAGAGAGCGGTCGATCACGATGAGCGGCACCTGCGCCTTGGTCGCCATATCGATCACAGGATCGAGCGGGGCCGCCTGGTTCGGCGAAAGGATGAGGATGTCCGGCTTCTGCGCGAGGAGCGTCTCGCAGTCTTGAAGCTGCTTCGCTGAATCTCCGGCACTGTTTGTCCACACATATTTGACCCCAGGGCCGATATTCTTGTACTTCTCTCCCCATTGCTGCATAGATGTTACGAAGGCGTACCGCCATGCGTTGTTCATGTCGCCGTTCGAAAAGGCAATCACGTAATGCTTCTTCGGCACCGGCAAATTCGCGGCGGCCGATGTTTCTGCCGCCGCAGCCAGAGAATCGCGCCGGTAGAAGGTAAGCGCGGCCGGTGCCGCCGCGATCGCCAGGCCCAGCGTCCGCCGGCTGACGGATTTGCCGCTTCTTATGCGGCAATCCGCCGCCGTTTCCGTTGTGGCATCCGTGGATTGAACGGCTGGCTGAGCCGCAGAAGACGCGGGGCCGCCTTCGGCAGCGAATGGCTGGCTCCGAAGTCGCAAGGTCCTGGCGTCGGATTTCATTGTCTTCCTCCCGTTGTTGGATCAAAGTCGGCTGTGCCGGCGGGTGAACCATGGGTTCATGTCATAATGAATCCACCGGTTACGTTCAGGGCCTGGCCAGTCATCGCGCTGGCCTCGTCACTAGAAAGGAACAGCATCGCCGCCGCCACTTCACGCGGTTCGATGAAGCGCTTCATCGGCGTTGCCTCCCACTCGCGGCGAACGTCGGCAATCGTCTTTCGCTCCACCATGGCATGATGCGCCATGACATCCCTGATCCGCTCACCCTCGATCGGGCCCGGGCAGACGGCGTTCACGCGAATGTTGTAAGGCGCGACTTCCAGGGCGAGCGTCTGGGTGAAGCCGAGGAGGGCCCATTTTGAACAGACATAGTCGGCCCGGTACGGTAAGCCGCGCCGTGCCACGTTCGAAGCGGTGATGCCGATGACCCCCGCGTTATGCTCGATCATCAGCGGCACAACCTCCCGCGTCACCAGCATGGTGCCAGTGAGGTTGATCGCGAGCGTCTCGTGCCAATGCTCGAGCGGCATGTCCTTGATCAGGGCATAGTGGCCGTTAAATCCCGCATTGTTGATCAGGACGTCGATGCGTCCGGAGAAAAAGTCAGCAGCCCCCGCCACGGCTTTTATGACCCCCGCTTCATCGCGGATATCCGACCGGAAGCATGCGCAACGGCGCCCGAGGCTCCCGATATCCCGCGCCGCCGCCTCGGCATCCTGCCAATCGAGTATGGCGATATCCGCCCCTTCCGCGGCAAAGGCCTGCGCCATCGTCCGGCCCACGCCCGCCGCAGCACCGGTGATCAGCACGTTCTTCTGCGAAAACCGCATCTCGCGGACTCTTGCCGTCATCGCTTGTACTTGGCCAGAATGCTATTGTTCACCCTCACGCCGAGGCCCGGACGCTCAGGAACCATCAGGCACCCGTCAGCCAGGCTGAACGGTTCTTCGAGAAGGTCGTCCCGCAGCGGATTGTGCTTGCGATCGAACTCAATCATCGGTTCGTTAAGCATCGGCAGTCGATTGGCGGTGTGCGGAAACGGCGGGATCGTGGCGACCGCGTGCAGGGCCGCAGCAACGGCGATGCCGGAGCCCCAGACATGGGGGATTGTTGCTACTCCGAAACTTTTCGCCAGGGCGAGGATGTCGAGCCATCCGGAGAATCCGCCGGCAACCGAGAGATCGGGCTGGGCAATATCGACACATCCACCACCGATCAGGTCGCGGAAGCCGTAGCGGGTGAATTCGCATTCGCCACCCGCCACGGCTATCGGGTTCTCCCGCCTGACCTTGCGATAGCCGTCGTGATCCTCGGGTGGCACCGGCTCCTCGAAGAACTCGATCTGGTGTGGCTCCATCAGGCGGCCCATGCGCACCGCGGCGGCCGCGTTATAGGCGTGGTTGGCATCGACCA
>DASZQO010000097.1:0-14024 GCA_035549615.1 Acetobacteraceae bacterium | reverse complement strand
GCAGCGGTGATCGGGGGAATCAGCCTGAACGGAGGGCGTGGCCGGCTGCTCGGAGCGCTGACCGGGGTGCTCTTGCTCGGGATCCTGCAGAATGTTCTGACGCTCGCGCTGGTGCCGGCCTTCTGGATCGACGCGGCCTATGGCGCCATCATCCTCGTCGCACTCATACTGGCCCGCGTCTCGGGGGGAACGCCGCAAGCCGCGTGAGCACGGATGGGCCGGCATGACCGCCTGAGCCACCGCTTCGCGCCGGAGACGCTCATGGCCATGCGACCTCGCCGGAACGCAAGGGCCGGCCATGGAGCTTGGCGACCGGCAGAGCGGGCGCCGGCAGGGGCCAGGCGGGGGCGGCATCGGCGAGCCAATGTCCCGCCGCGGCGAGCGCGGCGGCGAGCATGGTGACCGCCGTCGCGAGGTGGCGGCGAACCTGCCGATCCAGGGCGATCTTGTAGAGGCAGTTATCGACCCGCTCTTCATCGCCGCTTTGCGCCGCCGCGAGCGCCCGGAGCAGGCCGCGCTCATGCCGCGTGAGGGCAAGGCTGCCGGGACAGCCGAGCCGAAGCCGCCCAGCGCCTTGCCGGCCCATCTCGTCCAGCGCCACCCGCACCGCAGCCGCAACCTTGCGGAGATCCTGCCCCGGCCCCCAGGAGATATCCGCCTGACGAAGATCATCATGAGGGGGGCCACTCGAGGAGGCTTCGCCCCGGGACAACAGGCAGGGGCCCGGCCCTTCGGCGATCCGGCGGAGGGTCCAGATGGCCAGACGCTCCCCGTACCCTCCCTGTGCCGGCGGGCCCCCTGCTTGCGGGGGGGTGGAATGTGTCGCGCTGAGGGGATTGATCATGACGATTCCTGGCGCTCGTGATGCCGGAACCATATTGATAATGATTCTTAATTGCAATACGAGCGTTCGGCCGTCCGCCCTCCCCGCGCGTGCGGCCGCCTTTCCGCGAGGAGGCGGAGGCCCAGAAGGCGCGGAGACGAAAAGGCGGCCCGATCAGCCCATCACGTGAATCGCGGGCGCCCCGATGACACCGGCGCGATTCATCGTGGACTTCAGATCCTCGGAGGCCGCGAACGCCTGCGCCTTCGCGAGGTCCGCGACCTCGAACAGGATGATGATATCGTTCGGATCATCGGCGCCGCGGAACACCTTGCCGCTGGTGATCGTGGCGGCCGCGCGGGCTCCTTCGTGAGCGTCATAAAAAGGGCGCCAGGTCACGTAATCACGCACCCGGTGGTGGACGATCATCACGGGCATCTTGTTTCCCCCCTTCTTGCCGGATGGAGGCCGATCCCCCCGCGCTGCCGGCGGGTTTCGTTGACCCGCAGCATCGCGTATCGCGGTTGCGATTGCAAACGCCCGGGCACATGGAGATGCCGCCCCGGGACCGATATCGTTTCAAAAAAAATGCTTTGCGATCACGAAGCCGTCATGTTGCTATGGAAAATCCCAAGCCCAGCAGCGCATGATTGTGGAGACTCGAAAAAGCAACGAAGAAGGGAGATACCCATGTCTCTGCCACGCCTGTCTCCGCCACGCCGTACCTGGGGAGTGATTGCGGCGTGCCTGAGCGCGCCGCTCTGGCTTTGCCCGCACGGTGGCCTTGCCCAGGCAAAAGGTGTCGTTCTCGTCACCAGCGGCGATTGGGTCGCGATGGAGCAAAGGGACTCCCCGACAGCACCAGCCTATATATGCTCGGCCTTCACGCAGAAGAACGGCCGGCTGTTCGAGCTTCAGATGAATATCGTCGATACCGAGATCTTCTACGCCGACGCCGGCTGGTCAGCGCCGGAAGATGTTCCGGCAACGCTCCACCTTGCCGTCGGAGGGTTCCGGACGACGCTGAATGTCAGCGACGATACGAACAACGTGGCGGTCACGGCCATCGCGACGGGCCAGCTTCTTGCGATGATCTCGGCAATGGAGAAAGCGAATGAAATGACGGTGGCGGCCGGTTCCCTGCCGGCAAAAACCGTCTCGCTCCGCGGCAGCAATCGCGCGACCGACGCTTTCCAGGCCTGCGCCAGAGAGCTTCATGCCGGGAACCGCGTCCTTACCAATCCGTTCCAGTAAAGCGCGGTGAGCGAGGGCGGCCTCGCCCGAGGCCTGAATCACGCAGGGAAACAATGACCGAGAGCGCCTGCCAAAGGTGCGCAAGCGACAGGCCGGACGGATCGCCCCGGCGCGGCTGAGCGTCTTCCCCGAAAGCGGATGGGCTGCGCTGCGCGCGGGAAGACTATGGCGCGAATATTTTTCCGCGCCACGCCGGCTATCGAAAATATATGCCCCATGCGCCAGCTTCGGGTTCATGCCGAACACGGTTTCCGCGATCGATCCACGCCCCACCGATCAGCAATTGCGCCGCGCGCAAAGCCGGGCCTCATGGCACGTGGAGCGCGCCCCGACGCCGTGACGCCGGCAGCCTCTTCTTTCCTTCCCTTCACCGGAGAATGCCTGAATGCCGGCATCTGCCCGTACTGCCAATGCGCAAATGTGCCGGAGGGCTCTGGCGATCGCGCCCTCTCTCGACAGGGACTCCGCTTTGCTGCAACTGGCTGGTCCTCTTTGCGGTGAGCGGGTGCTGATCATCGGCACCGAGGCCCTGGAACTTCTGTGCGCCGCTCTTCGCAGAGGCGCGGCAATGGCAATGCTGATCCGCCAGGGTGCACGCCCGGAGGAGCGTTCGGCCGATCTGGTGATCGTGACGGAAGCCGACAGCCCTGCGCGGACCCTCGAGGCCATCCTTCATGCCGGCCGCGCGCTTGCCGGCGCGGGGCGAATCCTTTTGGATATCGGCCGCGATCCGGCGCAGCCTTTTCTGAACGCGATCGTTCATGCCCTCCGCAGGCAGGGTTTTTCAACCGTCCGGCTCCGCCATATCGGCAATCGCGCCATCATCACCGGTTCAATTCTGGCCGCTGCACCGTTTTCCTATGCGAGAAGGATTGTCGGCTCATGACGGTCCGTTTTTCCGAGCTGGGGGCCTCCCTCGTCGCCATTGTCACCCCGTTCCGGGGCGAGCGGATCGACGAGCCGGGGCTCGCCTTCCTGTGCGAGCGGCAGATCGAGCATCGCACCGCCGCGATCGTGGTCTGCGGAAGCACCGGCGAAGCGCCGAGCCTGACGCTGACGGAACATGAGCATGCCGTGCGGATCGCCGTGCAAGCCGTTTGCGGCCGGGTGCCGGTCATCGCTGGTTGCACCGGCGTGGCCACCGCGGCGGCCATCGAACTGGCGAAGGCCGGCGCGCGCGCCGGGGCGGATGGTTTGCTTTGCGCGGCTCCTCCTTACGCCAAGCCGACGCAAGAAGGTATTTTTGCGCATGTCCGCGCGGTTGCCCACGCCACATGCCTGCCCGTCATGCTCTATGATGTGCCCGGCCGTGTCGGGCTCAGGATCGAGGATGGAACGATCGCGAATCTCTTTGCCCAGGAATTGATCGGCGCGCTCAAGGATGCCACCGGTGATCTTGCCCGCCCGCCAAGATTGCGCGCGCTCTGCGGGACCGACCTCAGGCAATTGAGCGGCGATGATGCGACCGCCGCAGCCTATCGCGGCATGGGCGGCCATGGCTGTGTTTCCGTCACCGCCAATCTCGTGCCTTCCCTGTGCGCCTCGCTGCACGAGGCTTGGGACAACGGCGATCTCGCGAGGTTTGCGCGGATCCGCGATCTGCTCGCCCCGCTGCATGACGCGCTTTTCACCGAAAGCAACCCGATCCCGGTAAAGCTCGCGCTGGAGATGCTGACGCTTTGTTCCGGCTCGGTGCGCCTGCCATTGACCCGCGCCGGCAAGGCAACGCGTGAGGGCCTGACCCGCCTGCTGCCGCGGATCCTGGCCGCCGAAGAGCGGGCGGCGGCAATTCCGCGCTACGCGCTTGCGAGCTGAAGCGGCCGCCGGCGCGACACGACTTTCTTCACTCGCCGGGGACCGGCCTTGGCGCCGTATCGGGCCGCGTCTAACCTTGGTTCCGATCCAGTGACGCGGAGATCCCGGCGCCCGGCCTGCCCGGGTTCAGCCGTCACAGCATGGGTGGGATGGTGCGCGCGTGACCGAGAGCCGGAGGCAGAACGGCACCGGGGGGATCCTGCTCGGCCTTCTCTCATACGCGCTCTTCTCGGTCCATGACGCGACGATCAAGTGGCTCGTCGCGAAACTCCCGGTCCCGGAGGTGCTGTTCTTCCGCAGCATCGTGATCGTGATCGCCTGCCTCGCGATCGGCCGTTTCCGCCTGATCGAGCGCCTGCTCGCGACGCGGATGAAGGGCCGGCTCATCGTCCGCAGCGTCATGATCCTAATCGCCTGGTTCCTCTATTTCACCGCTGCCCGTTTCCTGCCGCTCGCGCAGCTTCTGAGCCTCTATTTCGCGGCGCCGCTGATCGTGACGGCGCTCTCGGTGCCGGTGCTCCGCGAGCGGGTCACGTCCGGCCATTGGCTTGCGGTGCTGATCGGTTTCGCGGGCGTCATGGTGGTCACCAACCCGTTCGGCCTTCATATCTCCCTGCCGGCGCTGCTCGTGCTCACCGCCGCCGCGCTCTGGGCCTATGGCGTCATTCTGATGCGCCAGATCGCCCGGCATGAAAGCTCGTTCGTACAGATCTTCGCCATGAGCCTCGTCTTCATGCTCGGCGCCGGCGCGGCGAGCGCCTTCGCCTGGCGCACGCCGAGCGGCCCGGAATTCGGGCTGCTGCTCGGGATCAGTGTCTTTGGCGGCCTCGCCCAGTTCATCCTGTTCGAAGCGGCGCGACGTGCCGCGGCCTCGGTGCTCGCCACCGTGGAATATACCTCGCTGATCTGGGGATTCATCCTCGGCTATGCGATCTGGGGTGATGTCCCGCCGCTCTCGACCTTCGCCGGCGCCAGCCTCATTCTGCTCGCGGGCCTGTTGCTCGTTGTGACCGAACGGCGCGGCGCCCGTCTCTTGCCAAGCGCGACGCGACGCTCATCAATTCAGAAGAGGTGACAGGCGACGTGGTGCGTGCTCGCCGAGGCGGGGACGGCGCGCTCCTCCGGCCGCTCGGTCGCGCAACGCGGCATCGCTTTCGGGCAACGCGGATGGAAGGGACAGCCGGGCGGAGGATGTTCCGGGTCCGGCACGTCTCCGGCGAGCACGATCCGCCCTGCCCGCCCCCCCACGGCGGCCTGGGGAATGGCCGAGATGAGGGCTTGGGTATAGGGATGGCTCGGCCGCGCATAGATCGCCTCGACCGGCCCCCTTTCGACGATCCGGCCGAGATACATGACGAGAACCCAGTCGCTGATATGCTCGACGACCGCGAGATCATGCGAGATGAAGAGATAGGAGAGGCCAAGCCGCTCCCGCAACGAGACGAGCAGGTTGAGGATCTGCGACTGGATCGAGACATCGAGCGCCGAGACCGGCTCATCCGCGACGATGAGCTTGGGTGAGAGGGAGAGCGCGCGGGCAATGCCGATGCGCTGACGCTGACCGCCCGAGAATTCGTGGGGGAATTTTTCCGCCGCCTCCCTGCCGAGCCCGACGAGATCGAGAAGCTCCGCCACCCGGGCCCGCCGGGAGGACCGGTTGCCGATGCGGTGAATTTCGAGCGGCTCGGCGAGGATCGCGCCCACGCTCTGGCGGGGGTCGAGCGAGGCATAGGGATCCTGAAAGACGATCTGCATATGCCGCCGCAATGAAGCGAGCCGGCGCGGAGGAAGGGCCCGCACATCCTCCCCCTCGAACAGGATCGTTCCGGATTTCGGCTCGACGAGCCGGAGGATCGAGCGGGCGAGGGTCGATTTGCCGCAGCCCGATTCCCCGACGATGCCGAGCGTGGCGCCCGCAGCAAGCGAGAAGGTGACGCCGTCGACCGCACGCACGATGCCCGCGCCATCCCGGGCATGGAACTCCGTCCTGAGATCGCGCACTTCGAGAAGCATGGTCACGGCACGGGATTCCAGCAGGCCGCGAGGTGAGGATGCGCGGGGCCCGAGGTGCTGTCGGGGCTGATTTCGGGACCGCCCTTGGGGCTGCGCTCCGGGCTACGTTCCGGGCTGCGTTCCGGGCTGCGTTCCGCCGGGCCGACCGGCACGAGAGGCGGCGGCTCGGTCGCGCAGCGGGCGAGCGCGCGCCGGCAGCGGCCAACGAATCCGCAGCCCATGCCGCGCTGGCCCGGCGGCGGAACCATCCCCGGAATCGTCGGCAACTGCTTCACACGCTGCCCGAGCTTCGGGGCGGATTCCATCAATCCGACCGTGTAGGGATGGCGTGGCGCGGCGAACAGCACGGCTGACGGCGCCTGCTCGACGATCCGGCCGGCGTACATCACCGCGACGAGATCGCAGACCTCGGCCACCACGCCGAGATCGTGCGTGATGAGCAGGACCGACATCCCGAGCTCCATCCGCAACCGGGCGATGAGGTCGAGGATCTGCGCCTGGATGGTCACATCGAGCGCGGTGGTCGGCTCATCGGCGATCAGCAGATCGGGGTCGCAGGCAAGCGCCATCGCCATCATCACGCGCTGGCGAAGGCCGCCCGAAAGCTCGTGCGGATATTGATGCAGGCGGCGTTTTGCCGGGCCGACGCCGACGCGTTCGAGAAGGGAAGCGGCGCGCTCGCGCGCCGCCTGGCCGCGGGCCTTGCCGTGCAGCGCCAGCGCCTCGGTGATCTGGAAGCCCACGGTGTAGGTCGGGTTCAGGCTGGTCATCGGTTCCTGAAAGATCATGCCGATGCGGTCGCCGCGAACGGCGCGCATCGCGCCGGGCGAGAGGCGGAGCAGATCCTTCCCACGGAAGAGGATTTGCCCTCCCTCCACACGGCTTGGCGGCGAGGGAAGCAGGCGCATGACCGACATCGCGGTCACGCTCTTGCCGCTGCCAGATTCGCCGACGAGGCCGACCGCCTGGCCCGGCAGGATCGCGAGCTTCACGCCATCCAGGACCTTGGCGCGGCCCGAGGCGGAGCCGAAGGAGACGGAGAGATCCTCGATCGCGAGGAGCGGCGATGCCGCGCCTGGCACTGTCACTCCAGCACGATTCGCGGGAAGTAGAACGAGACCACCCAGTTCGGCTGATCCACGATCTCGCTGATCCGGAGATCCGCGCAGACGCTGGTGAGCATATAGGCGTCCGCCGGGGTGAGGCCGGTCTCACGGGTGAGCTTCTCGATCATCGCGCTGACCGCGGCGCGCGCGCCGGCCATGAGATCGGGCCCGACGCCGGTGGTGACGAAATAGCCCCTCGCATCGAGATGCCGTGTGACCGGCCCCTTCGTCTCGAACTCGGGGAAAGCACGGTGCGCCCCCTTGAGAAGATCGAAGCGCAGCGCGATGCGCATCGGGCTTTCGATCGCCGTGCCGCAGACCTCGCCATCCCCCTGCGCGGCGTGCGTGTCGCCGACCGAGAAGAGCGCGCCTGCCACCTCCACCGGCAGATAGAGCGTGCTGCCGGCGGCGAGATCGCGGATATCGAGATTGCCGCCGACCCGCCGCGGCGGCACGACGCTGTGCAGGCCGGGCTGCGCGGGCGCGAGACCGATGGTGCCGGCGAAGGGCTTGAGCGGCACCTGCGCGCCCTTGCCGAAGATGGCGGGCGCGAGGCTTGCCGGATCATATTTCCAGAGATGCAACGCGGGTTCCGGAAACTGATCGGCGAGCAGGCCGAAGCCGGGGATCAGCGCGGTCCAGCCCCAGCCCGAGGGGACGAAGGACAGGATCTCCACCTTGAGGAGATCCCCCGGCGCGGCGCCATCGACATAGACCGGCCCGGTGACCGGATTGACCCTGCCGAAATCGAGCCCCCCGATATCGGCGGGGGTGGAGGCGGGCGAAAGCTGCCCGCCGGAGGCATCCACCGTCTCGAACTCGACGCTCTCGCCCGGCGCGATGGTGAGCGCCGGCGCAAGCGCGTTGTTCCAGCCGAAATGCGCGTGCGCGCCATGGATCGTGTGACGCGCGCGCGCTTCCTGGTTCGTCTGCTCAGGCATTGGATTTGTAGATCATGTTGTAGTTGACGGGAATATTGATCGGATCGATGAAAATATCCTCGGACGGCGCCTTCACGCTCGGCTGATGCACGGTGTAGCGCTTCTCATTGAAGACCGGCACCCAGGCCGCCTCCTCCATGATGGCGATGAAGATCTTCCGCCAGAGATCGATCCGCTGCGCGGCCTCGGAAGGCTTGACGAGCGCATCGGCAGCCTTGGCCATCTTTTCCATCTTCTCGTTGCAATACCATGACCAGTTCCATCCGCCTTTCACCGCCCCGCCACAGCCGAGGATCGGATAATAGAAATCGGACGGATCCGGATAATCGTCGATCCAGGCCATCCCGCCCGACCAGACCATCGGCGCCTCCCCCTCGGTGCCGCCGGCATCGATGACCGTGGCCTGCGCGAGGCTCTTCACCTCGGCATTGATGCCAATATTGGCGAGATCCTGCTGGATCGCCTGGGCGATGCGCGGGTTGGGATCGACATTCATGCAATAGAGCGCGGTCGAAAACCCGTTGCCGACGCCGGCTTGCGCGAGCAGCTTCTTCGCCCCGGCCGGATCGAACGGATAGCCCTTGTAGTTCGGGTCATAGCCCGGCATGGCGGGCGGCAGCGGCTGGTTCGCGACGACGGCGCGATTGTTGATGATGCGGACGATCCGCTCCTTGTCGATCGCCATGTTGATCGCGCGGCGGACGCGCACATCGTCGAACGGTTTGATGCGCGTATTGAGCGTGATGTAGCTCGTCTCGAGCTGCGTGCCCTCGACCACGTCCTTCCGCCAGCGGGGATTGTTCATCACGCTCACGAACTGCGCGGGGGGAATGCCATCCCCGAGCAGATCGACCTCACCGCGCTGGAAGCGCAAGAGCGCGACCGTGGGATCCTGGCCGAGCTGGAAGGTGAGGCTGTCCAGCATCGGCTGACCGGGTGTGAAATAATCCGGATTGCGATTGAAGATGATGTGCTGGCCGAGCACCCATTCCTTCATCAGGAAGGCGCCGGTGCCGACCGGGTTCTTGCCGAAATCCTTGCCGTACTTGTCCACCGCTTCCTTCGGTACCGCGAAGGCGAAGTTGAGCGCGAGCTTGTGCAGGATGGCGGCATCGAGCTCGGCGAGCTGCACCACGACGGTTTTCGGATCGACCGCGCGCACGCCTGTGAGCGGCCCCTTGCCGGCGGAGGCCTGGTCATAGCCTTCGATCGCGCTGAAGAAGCTCTGCCCGGGGCTCTCGGTTTTGGGATCGACGGTGCGCGCGATCGAGTAGCGGACATCCTCCGCCGTGAGCACGCGGCCATTGTGGAACTTCACGCCCTCGCGCAGCGTGAAGGTGTAGGTCTTGCCGTCAGAAGAGACGGTGAAGCTCTCCGCGAGATCGGGAATGAGCTCGGTTGTACCGGGCTTGTAGCCCATCAGGCCGTTGAACAGGCTCTTGATCATCGACCAGTTCTGCCAGTCATACCCGATCGCCGGATCGAGCGTCGCGACATCGGACTGGAAGGTGACCAGGACATTGCCGCCGCCGACCGCCGCGGCGCGGGCCGTGCCCGGGCCGAAGCCGGAAAGGCGCCCGGCGGCGGCGAGCATGGAGGCGGAGGCCGCCGTGCCGAGCAGGCCCCGTCGGTAGATTGGCCGGTTTCCGAGATCCTTGTTCATGGTTCGCTGTTCCTCGCTTCGGAGTGAGTGCCCTCGACGTGTTGATTCGTTTCGCTTCCCTGTCTGTCCCCCGTGGGG
The DNA here is from genome assembly GCA_035549615.1 of Acetobacteraceae bacterium. Taxonomy (GTDB): domain Bacteria; phylum Pseudomonadota; class Alphaproteobacteria; order Acetobacterales; family Acetobacteraceae; genus JAKAWQ01. Next base: position 4,331 of record DASZQO010000097.1, on the reverse strand, counting down.
TTTCTCCCTGGTATCCGATTCTCTCCTTTCCCCTGCCTCAGCGCACGCGGATCCGCGGATCAAGCGCGCCCGTGATAATATCCGCCAGCAGATTGCCAAGCACGATCGCCACCGCGGCCACGATCGTGACGCCCATGATCACCGGAATATCGAGCTCCTGAATCGCCTGCCAGGCGAGCTGGCCGATGCCGGGCCAGCCGAAGACCGCCTCGACGACGACGACACCTTGCATGAAATTGCCGATATCGAGGCCGATCATCGCGACAACCGGCAGGATCGCATTGCGCCCGGCATGCAACAGGATGACCCGCCATTCCCCCGCCCCCTTGGCCCGCGCGGTGCGCACATAATCCTGCCTGAGCGCATCGATCATGCTGGAGCGGCTCTGGCGCGCATACCAGCCGCCGCCGCCGATGCCGAGCGTGAGGGCGGGCAGGAAGAGATGTGCAAGCCCCCCATAGCCGCCGAGGGGAAAGAGATCGAACAGGTAACCGAAGAGATAGAGAAGCAGGAGCCCGACGACGAATTGCGGCGCCGAGACGCCGATGAAGCTCAGCACCATCGTTCCCTTGTCGGCGCGCGTGCCACGGCGGGAGGCGCTGAAGGCACCGGCCGGGAGGCCGAGCAAAAGCTCAAAGAAGATGGCGCCGGCCATCAGTTGCAGAGTTGCGGGAAGCCGGCTTTCGACCAGCCCTGCGACATTGGTCCGCTGCACATAGGAACGGCCGAGATCGCCCTCGGCGAGATGGCCGAGATAGCGCAGATACTGCACCGGCAGCGGCTGATCGAGGCCGAGCTGGTGGCGGATGGAGGCAACCGTTTCGGCCGAGGCGCTGCGCCCGGCGATCATCCGCGCGGGATCGGCAGGGACGGCGAAGGAAATCAGAAAGGTGACGAGCGTGATGCCGAGCACGACCAGGGCAGCCTGAGCGACACGGCGGGCAAGGAAGCGCAGCATCAGCCGATCCCGCGCTGCGTCGGGTCGAGCGCGTCGCGCAGCGCGTCACCCACGAGGTTGAAGGAAAGGGCGAGCAGAATGATCGCCAGACCGGGAAAGAGCACGAGCCAGGGCGCCACCATGAAATAGGACTGACTCTGGAAGATGATCCCGCCCCAGGAGGGTGTTGGCGGCTGCACGCCGACACCGAGGAAGGAGAGCGTGGCCTCGAGCAGCACGGTCGAGGAGATGCCGAGCGTGCCCCAGACGAGGATCGTGGGCACGAGATGCGGCAGCACGTGCCGGGTGAGGATGCGCCAGCGGCTCGCGCCGAGCGCGCGCACCGCCTCCACGAATTCGCGTGCGGCGAGTGCCCGCGTTTCGGTATAGATGACGCGGGCGATCTGCACCCAGTTCACGAGCGCAATGACAAGCGCCACGATCCACAGGCTGGGCCGCAGGATCGCGGCGAGCGCGATCGCGAGCAGCAAGGCCGGGAAGGCCATCATCAGGTCCGTGAAACGCATGATGACCGTGCCGAGCCGGCCGCCGAGAAAGCCCGCGGTCGCGCCAAGCGTGGTGCCGATGACGACCGCGGCGAGATTGGCGACGAGCCCGATGATCATCGAGGCGCGCGCGCCCCAGATCAGCCGCGAGAGGAGATCGCGGCCGAGCAGATCGGTCCCGAGCCAATAGATGGCATCCGGTGGACGTGGCGCGCCCTCGAGCGTGAGGCCGTTCGCGAATTGCCGGTCAGGATTGAAAGGCGAAACGAAAGGCGCGAAGAGCGCCGCGCCGCCGACGATGGCAATGACGGCAAGCCCGAAGAGCGCCGCCTTGTCGCGAAAAATCCTGGACCAGGCTTGTCTCATCCGTTCGCATGCCGAACGCGATGCCTGCCGCCATCCTTGCCAGGGCCAGAAACCGGTACCCTCACGCCAAGCGCCTTATCGCCAATGCCGGCCCTTCGAAATCGGCAAACGAACCGAATCAGTATCATCCGCCCTGCCCGGCGTGGCAATGGCTCCTCCCCCCCTGGTGCCCGCGCTTCCTTCTCCCCGGATTTGACGAGAGAGGTTTGACAAGCCGGAAAGCATCCGATAGAGGGCCTCCCCACGACTTGAGAACGACTATCATTTGCGTTTCTCCGCCCGGACGGGCGGAGCAGAAGAGAGGCCCCCATGTCGTCCTTCCGGCTTGATCGCTCCTTCCCTCTCCGCCATCTCGCCGCCATCGCGCTCATCGCGGCCGGCCTCGCCGGGTCCCGCCCCGCCGCAGCGCAAGGGGCGGAAACTTTGACGCTCTACTCGGCCCAGCACCCGCAGGTCGTGCAGATGCTGACGGACGAATTCACCAAGGAGACGGGAATCGCCGTGCGTGTCCATTCCGGCGAAGGCCCCGACATCGCCAACCAGATCCTCCGCGAGGGCAGATCCTCCCCGGCCGATATCGTCTTCGTTGAGAATTCGCCCGAACTTGTTCTGCTGGCCGAGCACGGCCTGCTCGCCCCGGTTGCGCCGGCAACCCTTGCCAAGGTTCCGCAACAGGATAGCGGCGCAAACGGCCGCTGGCTCGGCGTGCTCGCGCGGCAGAATGTGCTCGCCTGGAATCCCTCGCTGATCCAGAAAGGGGACCTGCCGCACACGCTCCTCGAGCTTGCGTTGCCCGCCTGGAAGGGCAAGGTCGCGATCGCGCCGAGCGATGCCGACTTTCTGCCCCTGGTTGGCGCGGTGATCCATGCAGAGGGCAAGGAGAAAGCGCTGGCCTGGCTGAAAGGGCTGCGCGCCAACGCGAAACTCTATGACGATGACGAGGGCGTGGTCGCCGCCGTCAATCGCGGCAGTGTCGCGACTGGGATCATCAACAACTATTACTGGGCACGGCTGGCCACCGAGCTCGGTGCGGACAAGATGCATAGCAGGATCGCCCATTTCGCGCCTGGCGATATCGGCAACCTGATCAACATTTCAGGGGCGGCGGTGCTCGCCTCATCGCGGCATCAGGAAGCTGCGCAGCGCTTCCTCGCCTTTCTCGTGAGCGGCCCGGTGCAGGAAATGCTGGCGAAGAGCAGCGTCGATTACGAATATCCGCTGGCCGCTGGCGTCGCGCCCAATGCGATGCTGGCGCCTTACAGCGATCTTCATCCGCCGGCCATCCCGCCCGCCGCGCTCGGCGATGACCAGGAGTCGGCCAGGCTGCTCCAGGAAGCAGGCCTCATCTGAGACGATGCGCGGGCGGTCGATCACCGGGAATGACGCCCTCGGGGAGGCCGCCCCGCGCGTTGAGCCGCCGCCGCGAGCCCTGATCCCGCCGGCGGCCATTCCGGCCCTGCTCGTCGCCGTGCCGATCGTGATCACGGTGGCGAACGCGCTCGACGCCGGGTTTGATCATATCTTCGCCCTGCTCGTCCGCCCGCTGGTCGCGGATCTTCTCACCAACACCGTGCTGCTCACGCTGGCGACCGCGCTCCTCGGCATGGTGATCGGCACCGCGGCGGCGGTGATCGTCGAGCGCACCGACCTGCCGGGACGAGGCGCCTTTTCCGCCCTCGCCGCCGCGCCCTTCGCGGTGCCCGCCTTCATCGCGAGCTATGCCTGGGTCTCGCTCAGCCCGGTCTTCGAAGGCTTCAGCGGCGCGCTCCTGGTGACCGCCTTTTCCTATTTCCCGCTCGTCTATCTGCCAGTGGCGGCGGCGCTGCGCGGGCTCGACCCCGCCCTCGAGGACAGCGCGCGCTCGCTTGGCTGCACGGCGGGCGGCTCCTTTTGCCGGGTGGTGCTGCCGCAGCTCCGGCCTGCCATGCTGGGCGGGGCGCTGCTGGTTGCGCTCAATGCCCTGGTCGAGTTCGGCGCCTTTGCCCTGATGCGGTTCCGGACCTTCACGACCGAGATCTTCGCCGCATACCAGGCGGGCCTGAGCGGCGACGAAGCCGCGGCGCTGGCGGTGGTTCTGCTGCTTTTCTGCCTTGCCTGCCTCGCCGCGGAACAGTCGCTGCGGCGGCGTGTGCGCTATGCGAGGCTCGGCAGCGGGGCGCGGCGCCCGACCCGGCCCTATCAGCTCGGCCCCTGGCGATGGCCGACCTTCGCCCTCCTCACCGCTCTCTTCGCGCTGGCGACCGGTGTGCCAATCGGGATGATTCTCTACTGGCTCACCCGCCATGGCGCCGCGGCGATCACGCCCGATGAGGTTTCCGCCGGCGCCGTTCTCAGCGCGACGCTGACCACGGTCGCGCTCGGTCTCGCCGGCGCGGCGCTCACGCTCGTGCTGGCTCTGCCGCTCGGCGTTCTCTCCACCCGCCGGGCTGGCGGCGCGCTCGCAACCGTGCTCGAACGTGGAGCCTGGCTCGCCCAGGGCGTGCCCGGCATCGTCATCGCGCTCGCGCTCATTTCGGCAACGG
>DASZQO010000096.1:0-9366 GCA_035549615.1 Acetobacteraceae bacterium | reverse complement strand
TGTGACACGCAAGCCAAAGCGACCTGGTTGACCGAATTGAACGCCCAGCGCCGATGCCAGCGGGTGAGGTGTGCACTTTCATCGGCATCGCATTCGCTGGCATAACGACACCTGCGATGAAAGGACGCGGATGTTCGAGATCCGCAAAGACGATCTTTCCGGGGAGGCAACCCTGCAATTGTTGGCGCTGCATCTCGCGGGGATGCATGCCAACTCGCCGCCGGACAGTGTCTATGCTCTCGATCTCTCAGGGCTGAAGGCGCCCGAGGTCACCGTCTGGTCCGTCTGGAAGGGCGACAAGGTGGTCGGAATTGGCGCGCTGAAGGATCTGCACGGTGGCAGCGGCGAGGTGAAGTCCATGCGGACCCATCCTGATCACCTCCGCCGAGGCGTGGCCGCGCTGCTGCTGGATCACATCATTGCGGAGGCGAAGGCGCGCGGGATGACGCGGCTAAGCCTTGAAACCGGAAGCGGTCCAGCGTTCGAACCCGCGCTGGCGCTTTACCGGAAGCGCGGTTTCGTGGATGGTGCGGCGTTCTCCGACTATCGGGCGAGCGCCTTCAACCAGTTCCTCCATTTGCAGCTCTGAACAGCGAAGAACCACATCGGGAAGGAGTGATCCCGCGCGAAGGCTTCTTCCCGCGACGGGATCGCAGCCGGCCGCGCCGATCTACGGAAACCTCTTCCGGGTATAGAGCCAGGCGATGATGTAGAGCAGAAGATAGATGAGGGGGATGAAGATGATGATGCCCTCGAGTCCGCCGATCATTGTCCACGCTCCTCTCGCTGCGGCCGCGGCCCACGCGCGGCCTCCTGTGTCTCGAAGAGAACCGCGCCGCTCACCGAGATCAGCACGATCATCGTTGTTCCGACGAGCCAGGCGAAATACCAGGGCGCGTAGCCGCCGCAGATCACGGCGAGGAAAAGCGCGAGCGCCAGCACCAGCGCGAGAGCGAAGATTTTTACGGCGTTGGACATCGGAAAATGCCTCCGCGAGCGAAGGGGGGTGTCAGTAGGAGTGATCGTTTCTGGCGACGGTCTCGGTCCGCACCTTTCCCCCCATGACCCGGAAGGCCCAGGAGGTATAGGCGATGATCGCCGGCACGAAGATCACGGTGAAGACAAGCATCCAGCCGAGCGTGTAGGCGCTGCTCGACGCATTCCAGACGCTGAGGCTCTGGCTCGGCATGGTCGTGGACGGCATCAGGAAGGGAAACATCGCCGCTCCGGCGGTGCCGATCGTGCCGATCCAGGCGAGCGCACCGAGCCACCAGCCGAGAATGGGCCTGCCCGCCCGGAGCGAAAGCGCGCAGCCGAGCATGCCGATCAGGCCGAGCACCGGAACGAGCCAGAGAACCGGGTGGGCGTGAAAATTGTTCATCCAGGCCCCGGCGCGCACTGTCACCGGGGGACTCGCGAGCGGGTTGGCCGCCATCGCCGGATCGACCGCACCGACATAGGCGAACCCCTTGATGAACTGAACCCAGATGCCGCCGATCACAAAGAGCGCGGCGGCGGTCAGCCCCGCTGTGACGGCATAGTGCCGTGCCCGGCCATAGATCGGCTCCTCGCCGCGGATCATCAGCATCGCGCCCGCCTGCTGGACCGAAAGACAGAGCGAGAGGATACCGCAGAGAATCGCGAAAGGATTGAGCAGGTACCAGATGAAGGATTCATCCTGATAGTACTGCCCGTCCCAGGCGAAATGAAACCCCACGCCCTGCAGCACGTTGCCGAAAGCGGCGCCATAGATCACCATCGGCAGGGCGCCCGAGATCAGGAACGCCCAGTCCCAGGTATCACGCCAGTTTCTCGCATCCACCTTCGAGCGGTACTCGAAGGCAACGGGGCGGATGATCATGCTGAAGAGAAGCAGGATCATCACGATGTAGAAGGTGGAGAACGAAGTCGCATAAAGAGTTGGGAAGGCGGCAAAGATCGCGCCGCCGCCGAGGATGAACCAGACCTGATTGCCGTCCCAGTGCGGGCCGATGATGTTGAGTGCGGTGCGCCGCTCGACATCGTTGCGACCGATGAAGCGAAGCAGGGTGCCGACCCCCATATCCATCCCCACCATGGTGCCGAGGCCGACCAGCAGCACACCGAGCAGCAGCGCCCAGACGATCTTCAGGATCGCATAGAGTTCCATCGCCTGAACCCTCCCTATTCCCAGGACCTTGCCGCATAGCCCGGCCTCAGAATGGCCGGACCCGCGGCGGGGACGGCACGCGGCCCCGGGCTCCCGGCAGGGTGTGGACCAAGGCGGGCATATTTGAACATCAGGTAAAGCTCGGCCCCGATGAAGATCGTGTAGAGAGCCGCGAAGCCGAGAAGAGAGAAGATCATGTAGCCGAGCGAATGGGTCGAGGCGGCCTGGAATGTTGGCAGCCAGCCGAACACGCTCCAGGGCTGGCGGCCGTTCTCGGCGGTGATCCAGCCATAGAGTGTCACAAGCACGGGGATTGGAATGAACCACATCGCGAGGCGGAGCACCCAGCGCTGCTCCTCGATCGTGTTCCGCAGGCTGTAATAGGCGCCGAAGGCGAAGATCACGAGGAAGGCGAAGCCGAACGCGATCATGATGCGGAAGGCCCAGAATTCGACGAAGACATTGGGGATGCTCGCGCGCGCCGTCTCGGCCGCGATCTTCCGGATATTGGATGGCGTGACCTTCGCCAGATCCTGATCGGGAGCGAAGCGCTGGGCAAGGAAGCCGTAGCCCATATCGTCCTCATAGAAATCGAATCTGGCGAGCGCATTCGGATCCCTGGTCCTGGCATAATCCTCAAGCGCCAGGACCGCATCGATTCCGTTCTCCACCCGGGCGGAGGCTTCCCTCTCGAGCGCATCGATGCCGGGAATCGCCTCGGTGAAGCTGTGTGTGATCAGCGGCGTCAGCACATAGGGAATGCCGATCGAGAAATCGAAGAGATCGCGCCGCGTCGCGTCATTCGGAAAAGCGATCAGCTTCCACGGCTCCTCGGGCGGATTGGTCGTGTGCCAGAGCCCTTCCATGGCGGCGAGCTTGGTCGGCTGCACGAGATAATCGAGCCGGCCCGCCGCGTCACCAAGCGTGATGACGGCAAGCGTGGAAATCACGCCGAACAGGGCGGCCATCCGGAACGAGCGCAGGGCGAATTCGCGATGCCGGCGCGCCAGCAGATAAAAGGCGCTGATCCCCATGACGAACATCGCAGCGCAGACGAAACCGGCGATCGAGGTATGCACGAACTCACCCTGCGCCTTCTCGCTGAAGATGAGGGTGCCGAAACTGTGGAACTGCATGCGCATCGTCTGGGGATCGAAGCTCGCGCCGAGCGGTTCCTGCATGAAGGCGTTGGCGATCAGGATCCAAAGCGCAGAGAGATTTGAGCCGAGAGCGACGAGATAGGTGACCGCGAGATGCGCTTCCTTGCTCATCCGGTCCCAGCCGAAGAACATCAGGCCGACGAAGGTCGATTCCATGAAGAAGGCCATCAGGCCCTCGATCGCCAGCGGCGTGCCAAACACGTCGCCCACGAAATGCGAATACATCGACCAGTTGGTGCCGAACTCGAACTCCATGGTAAGGCCGGTCGCCACGCCGATCGCGAAGTTGATGCCGAAGAGCTTGCCCCAGAACTGGGTCATCTCCTTGTAGATGGGCTTGCCGGTAATGACATAAACCGTCTCCATCGCCGCAAGCAGGAAGGTGAGCCCGAGCGTGAGCGGCACGAACTGGAAGTGATAGAGAGCGGTCAGCGCGAATTGCAGTCGGGAAAGATTGACGACGGCCGGATCAATCATCGGAAAATCCCTCGCGCACAGTGAAGGCCGCCATGGCGGGCGCGCCATGACTCGCCCACGAAGATCTGAGAGCCTGTTTTGAGAGTGCGCTGCGGTTTGTCGGAAGCACCGCAGGCGCTGGCCGGCGTGACTTTCGAGAACCGGAGCGGCCTTAAGGGGCCGTGAGCACCGGAAGCGCAGAACGACGCACCGGACGACCACCACAGTCGCGTTCTCAGACAGGCTCTTATCGCTTTATAGCATCGGCACGTTGTTCCGAACGCATTGATCCATGTCAGTGACGTGTTTTTAAGCCCTGCACGCGCCGCAGCAGGGAGGGTTCAGAGATGGATCAGGTCTTTCTGCATGCGGGCGAGGCGCGGCACGATTCGTCCGTTCGCACAAAGTGACGCGAATTTTCCGTCCTCGGCGACCCGGCCTGCTTCGAGAACGATCACGCGCTCCTCGGGGGCGACGAAGGCGAGGCGGTGGGTGATGGTGATGACGGTCCGTCCGCGGGCGAGGCGGGCGAGATCCGCGCGCAGGCCGGCTTCGGTGAGCGGATCGAGACCCTCGGTCGGCTCGTCGAGCACCAGGAAGGGCGTATCGCGCAGGAAGGCCCGGGCGAGGGCGAGGCGGCGCGCTTCGCCGCCGGAAAGCCGGGCCGCGCCCTCGCCGACCGGCTGATCGAGACCGGCGGGCGTGGCGCGGACCAAGGAGTGAAGCGCGGCCGCCTCGAGCGCGCGCCAGAGCGACGCATCATCGGCTTCTCGGGCCTCCGGGCGGGCGATGCGGAGATTGTCGCGGATCGACCCGGCGAAGAGATGGGTGCGCTGGGACACCACGGCGAAGAGGCTGCGGACATCATCGCCGCGGATCGTCCGGAGCTCGATGCCGCCGAGAGTGGCAGACCCTTCCTCGTATTCGGCGAAGCGCAGCAGCAGGTTGAGGAGAGAGGTCTTGCCCGCCCCCGAGCGGCCGAGGATCGTGACATGCTCGCCCGCGCGGATGGTGAGGCTGAGCCCGTCGAGCGCCCAGGGCGCATCCGGCGCATAACGGAGCCGCACGTTCGCGAATACGATATCGAGAGAGGACGGGCGCGCGGGGCTTCGCGCAGGCTCGCGCACCGGCGGGGGCCGGTCGGCGATTGCGAAGACCCGGCCGGCCGATTCGGCCATGCCGCCGATGAGCTGGAAGGCCTGCGGCAAGGGCGCGACCGCCTCGAAGGCGGCGAGCGATCCCAGGGCCAGCAGCGGCACAACGGCGCCCGGCAAATGATGGGACGCGGCAAGCCCGAGCCCGATCAGCAGCGCCACGCCCATCGTCGCATTGGCGATCAGCAGGCTCGCGCCGGCGCCGAGCCCGGCGAGTGCCGCGAGCCTCGCCTCGCAGCCGATCAGCCGGTCATTCGCCGCGCCAATCCGTGCTTCCAGGGCCGGCGCGGCATTGTAGGCGAGGAGTTCGGCCATGCCCTGCACGGCATCGACGATGTCCGCCCGCATTTCGTTTCGGATGGCCACCGTCTTGCGGCTCGGCCGGGCGCCGAGGGCGAGGCTCGCCGCCGGCACGGCGAGGCCCGCCAGCGCGAGGCCCGCGAGGAGTGCGAGGCCCGCCCAGGGAACGAAGAAAGCAAGCGTGCCGGCCATCGCGAGCGCGGCGCAGGCGGCGAGGGCGAAAGGCGCGAAGACGCGGAGATAGACATCGCCCAGCCGGTCGATATCGGCGACGAGACGGGAAAGAAGATCACCGCTTCGCTCCCCCGCGAGGCCGGCCGGCGCGAGCGGTTCGAGCCTTGCAAAGAGGAAGCTCCGCAGCGCGGCGAGCTCGCGGAACGTCGCCTCGTGATCGACGATCCGTCCGCCATAGCGGCCGAGCACGCGGAGGGTTGCGAAGAAACGGACGAAGGCGGCCGGGGTGAAGAAATTGAAGACATTCTGCGCCGCATAGGAGGCGAGCCCGACCAGCCCTGACGCGGCGAGGAACCAGCCGGCGAGCGCGAGCAGCCCGAAATTGGCAAGGATAGTGGCGAGCGCGAGAAGAAGCCCGCCGGCCATCCAGACCCGCTCGGCAGCAAAGAGGCGAAGCAGGCGGACCAGGTCTTTCATACCGGAATAGAAACGGATTGCAGGAGGGCGGCATAGGCGCCGTTGCGGGCGAGCAGGGATTCATGCGTGCCATGTTCGGCGATGCGTCCCGCCTCCATCACCAGGATCTGATCCGCCTTCCGCACGGTGGCGAGACGATGGGCGATCAGGATCGAAGTGCGGCCGCGGACGAGATCGGCAATCGCCTCCGCGACCAGGGCCTCGGTTTCAAGGTCGAGATGGGCGGTGGCTTCATCGAGGATCAGGAGCGGGGCGTCCTTGAGGAAGGCGCGGGCGAGGGCGAGGCGCTGAATCTCCCCGCCCGAAAGGCCGATGCCGCCCTCGCCGAGCCTTGTCGCAAACCCCTGCGGCAGGGATTCGATGACATCGAGCAGTAGCGCGCGGCGGCAGGCGGCAGAAAGCGCGGCCGTGTCGGCATCGGGGCGGGCAAGGCGGAGATTCTCGGCAACCGTGCCGGCAAAAATCCTCGGTGTCTGCGGAACATAGGCGAGGCGGCGCCACCAGCTCTCGCGGTCGAGGGCGGCGAGCGGAGCGCCATTGACCAGGATCGTGCCTTCGCTGGGTGCGATAAAGCCGAGGATCGCTGCGGCGAGGCTCGACTTTCCCGCCCCCGAACGGCCGACGATCGCGCTCATTCGGCCGGCCGGAAAGTCGCACTCGATTCCTCGCAGAATCGGCCGGCCGGCTTCGTATTCCGCTTTGAGTCCGCGACAGGAGAGGGCAATGGGGCCTGACGGCGGCAGAGCCGTGCCCCGAGGCGCGGCGGGAGCCGTATCAAGCACGGCGAAGATGCGCCGCGCGGCGGCGAGCGCGCTCATCCGCGCGTGATAGTGGGTCGCGAGAGTGCGCAGCGGCAGAAAGAATTCGGGAACCAGGAGAAGGACGAGGAAGGCGGCGAAGAAATGGGCATGGCCGTGCAGGAGCCGGGCGCCGAAGATCACCGCGACGAGGGCGATCGCGAGCGAGGCAAAGAATTCAAGCACGGCCGAGGTGAGGAAGGCGACGCGGAGGCTCGCCATGGTGGTGCGGCGATATTCGTCGGAGATCCGGGCGATGAGCGCGATCTCCTCGCGCGCGCGGCCGAAGAGTTTCAGCGTGGTGATGCCCTGCACGGCATCGAGCAGATAGGCGCTCATGGCAAGGAGCTGGTGCCACTGGCGCTGATTGATCGCCGCGGCCTGCTGGCCGACGAGGATCATGAAGAGAGGAATGAGCGGCCCGCTCACGGCGAGCACGAGTCCGCTCACCCAGTCGATGGGAAAGAGGGTGGCGAGGATCGCGAGCGGCACCAGGGCGACGAGACTTCTCTGCGGCAGGTAGCGGGCGAGAAAGGGCTCCAGCGCCTCGATGCCGTCGGTCAGGGTTGCCGCGAGGTCCGCGCTGCGTTCGCCGGCAGCATAAGCGGGGCCGAGGGTGAAGATGTGGCTGAGGAGCGCGCGGCGAAGCCCGGTCTTGACCGCCGCGGCGGCGCGGTGCGCGGCGATCTCGGAGAGGAAGGTGAGGGCGGCGCGCAGGGCGAAGAGCGCGAAGAGCGCGATGAGCTCCGGCATCACCGCGCGCAAGGACTGGTGGCGGAAGACAATTCCGTTGACGATCCGCGCCAGCAGCAGGGCCTGGAGAATGACGAGGAGCCCGGCCGCAAATCCAAGGCCAATGGCGGCATAGAGCCCGGCCCGGGCGGGGCGCGCGGCATCGATCAGCCGCCGGTCGAGATGAGGCGAGGATGGGGCGGGCACGGGGTGTCTGCCTATCAGCCGTGCCGATCGGGCTCAACGGTCGGGCGGTTTGCAAACCGGTCCGGCTGGCCGATGATCGCGACATGTATTTCGATCTCCGCCTCTGGAAGCTCACTTCCGGCGTGCGGGGCCGCATCGCGCTCGCGGTGCTGCTCGGGCTTTGCGCGCTGGCGGCCGGCATTGCCCGATTCGCGTTCCTCGGCCAGCTCCTCGCCCTTGTCTTTCGCGGTGGCGGGGGACGGGCGCAAATCCTTCTCGCAGGCGCCACCGCCGGCATGATTCTGATCCGCGCCGTGCTCGAGGAGGCGCGGGCCCGGATTGCCCACGCGACCGCGATCCGTGTGCAGGAGCGGCTGCGGGGAAAGCTCTTCGACCGGATCGCCGCCCTTGGCCCTGCCTGGTTCTCGGGCAGCCGGACAGGCGGGGTGATGCTCTCGGTCGTGGATGGGATCGAACAGCTCCAGACCTGGTTCGGGCAATATCTGCCGCAGCTCGTCATCGCCATCGCCGCGCCCTTCGCGATCTTCGCCTTTGCCGCGATCTGGGACCTTCGGGTGGCCGCCGTGCTGCTTGCCGGCGCGGCTCGCCGAGCATGCCCAGGCGCTGGCGCGCAATACCTTCTGGGTGCTTGGAGCCAGCCTGCTCACCCGGGCGATCACCGATCTGGGCACTGCGCTCGGCGCGGCCGCCGCCCTCGCACTCGGGGCGTGGCGCGTAGCGCATGGGGAGATGAGCGTGGCGGCGCTCCTGATCGTGCTGATGGCCGGAACGGAGATTTTCCGCCCGCTGCGCGATCTGCGCACGGTGCTGCATCAGGGCATGCTCGGCCAATCCGCGGCCGCCGGCATTTTTTCCCTGCTCGAAGCCAGGCCGTCGCTGCCGCCCTCGGGCGGCCTGCCGGTGCGCGGCCTCACGCCCAGCGTTGAATTCTCGGATGTCCGTTTCGCCTATCCCGGTGGCCGGGGGGCTGCGCATGAGGGGCTTTCGTTCCGGGTTGCCGCCGGCGAGCGTGTCGGGATCGTCGGGCCGAGCGGCGCCGGGAAATCCTCGATCGTTCGGCTGCTGCTCCGCGAATACGATCCACAGGCGGGGAGACTCCTTTTTGGCGGGAAGGATCTCCGCACCCTCGACGCCGAGGCGCTCCGCGCTTCGATCGCGGTGGTTGCGCAGGATGCCGTGCTGTTCGAGGGAACGGTCGCGGAAAATCTTTGCCTCGGGCGTCCGGAGGCGAGCCGGGCGGAGATCGAGGCAGCCGCACGGGCAGCGAACGCCCATGAGTTCATTCTCGCCCTGCCGGACGCGTACGAGACGCGGATCGGCGAGCGCGGGGCGCGGCTTTCGGGTGGCCAGCGCCAGCGGCTCGCGATCGCCCGCGCGCTGCTGCTCGATGCCCCGATCCTGATCCTCGATGAGGCGCTGTCGTCGGTCGATGCGGAGAACGAAGCGGTGATCCAGCAGGCGCTGGAGCGGCTGATGGAGAACCGCACCACGCTCATCCTCGCGCATCGGCTTTCGAGCGTGATCAGTGCGGACCGTATCCTGGTGCTCGCGGCTGGGCGGATCGTCGAGGAAGGCACGCACGCGGCGCTGATGAGAGAGGATGGGCTCTATCGCCGGCTGATGGGCGGGCAGGCGGAAGAGGGAGACGTGCTCGATCATCCGGCGCGGGCGGCGGCGCTGGAAACCGCGAGCGCCGAGGCGGCGGGCGCGGAGTCTGCCGGGGCGGGTCAGCCGCGTCCGCTCGATGAGGATGCCGCTTC
>DASZQO010000095.1:0-8964 GCA_035549615.1 Acetobacteraceae bacterium | reverse complement strand
GCGGCTGCCGCTGCCGGTCGTTCCTGGGGGATCGCAAGTGGAAGTCGTCCTTTCCGTAGATTCGATTCTGCATCGCACTCATGCGGCGCGTCGCGGTCAAGCCGCGGCACCGGCTTTTGAGGTGAGGACCTCGGGGCAGACTTGGAGCGTGGCCCCATCAATTCAAGCTGCCCTGCCGTCCTCCCTCCTCTCCCCCCTTCCTCCAGCGGCGATCATCCGGCAGCCAGGAAGTGGGCAGAAAAACTTTAGATGATCCGGGCACGGAATTGAAGCCCGATACGTCGCGCCGCGTCTTCGTTCTCAATCCCATCGGCGTGCCCGTCGGCCAATGATCGGTCTGCCAACGACCGGGAAACTCGAAAGCCGCTCAGCGCCGAGCAGGAAGACCCTGGCACCATGGGGAAAAAGCGCCTGGATCGCGGGTTGGTGCGCATCCATCCCGCCCGCTTCCGGCCCGAAGGCAGGCAGCAGCACCCGCTGCCCATCCACAACAAAGCAGGGACGGGCAGGGGCGGGAGCGCCGGCGGGCGCGGAAACGGGCCGAAGATGGCCGGCAATCTCGCCCGCAGCCCTTTGGGCCGGCCGGGGGCGGAAGATGAGCGGGGGGGATTCCCAGAACTCCGCTGTTTTGCGGCGATCCTCCCCAAGCGGCGCCGGACCACCCGCTCGCTCATAGACCCAGACGAAGGGGTGCGCGGACGCCATTGCGGCAAGGCGGGAAGAGAGGCCGGGCGGCAATCTGCCGGGCCTCTCCGGCATCACTCCCAGCACCAGAACCAGGCGCGGCCGCCAGCGCCGGAGGAGGGCCGCGAGACGCTTGATCGTTTCTTCACCGGCCGAGCCGGCGCCACGCCCGGGAGCGGGATGGAATCGCTCGCGCGCTCCTGTCCCGCGTAAGGAAAGATCGGCGAGCGCGAGCACCCCTTCGCGCGGCCAGAACAATGCCCCTTCCGGGTCGAGCAGGAGCCGCTCGCCCGCGACATGAACCGGGGCCGCCGCCATCAAATGCGCTTGAGGAGAGAGCCGGAGGCAAGCGCCGCGGTGATTTCCTCGGCATGCGCGGGGTCGCGCGCCTCCACCATCACCTCGAGATGAGCGGACTGGACGGAGGGCGAGGCGAACAGGCGCTGATGAGAAACTTCAATGACATTGCCTTCGTGCGCGGCGATGCGCGCGGCGATGTCGGCGAGCACCCCCGGCCGGTCGGGAATCTCGAGCGAGAGCCGAAGCAGCCGCCCGTCGCGGAGGAGGTTGCGCAGGAGCACGTTGGCGAGGACGCGTGGATCAATGTTGCCCCCGCATACGGGCAGGCCGATCCTGCGGCCACGGAAACGATCGGGGAAGGCGAGCAGGGCCGCAACGGCAGCGGCGCCGGCACCCTCGGCAATCACCTTCGCGCCCTCGGCCAGGAGCGCGACCGCCTGCTCGATCGTCTGCTCGGGCACGACGAGCACCTCTGCCACCCGCTCGCGGATGATGGAAAAAGGAAGATCGCCAATATCGCGCACCGCGATGCCCTCGGCGATCGTCGCGCCGCCGACCGAGACGGGCTTTCCGGCGAGCCGCTGGGCGAGGGCGGGATAGGTCTCGACCTCGACGCCGATGATCTCGATCTCCGGCTTGAGCGCGGCTGCTGCGAGCGCCGCGCCGGCGATCATGCCGCCGCCGCCGACCGGGATGACGAGCGTGTCGATCTCGGGCGCATCGGCAATGAGCTCGCGGGCAAGCGTGCCCTGGCCCGCGATGACCGCCGGGTCGTCATAGGGATGGACCATGGCGAGCCCCTCGCGCTCGGCGAGGAGAGCGGCATGGGCGGCGCTTTCGACCAGGGTTTCGCCATGCAATTCGACGCGCGCGCCCCAGCTCGCGGTGCGTGAGACCTTGGTTGCCGGGGTGAAGCGCGGCATGACGATGGTTGCGGCAATGCCGGAGAGGCTCGCGTGACGGGCCACCCCCTGGGCATGATTGCCGGCGGACATGGTGATGACACCAGCCGCGCGCTCGGCGGGCGAAAGCAGGGCGAGCCGGTTCGCCGCGCCGCGTTCCTTGAAGCTGCCGGTCGCCTGGAAGGTTTCGAGCTTCAGGAACACGCTCGCGCCGATCAGGCGGCCGATCGCGTCACAGGGCAGGGTCGGCGTGTGGAGCACGCGGCCGGCGATGCGCGCCGCCGCCTTCTCGATATCCGCGAAAGAGAGGATGGCGTTCGGCTCAGACGTATTTGACGCCGAGAATTTCATAGGACCGATCGCCGCTCGGTGCCGGCACGGAAACAGTGTCACCCACCTTGCGGCCGATCAGCGCCTTGGCGAGCGGCGAGGAGATCGAGATCCGGCCATTCTTGATGTCTGCCTCGTGCTGGCCGACAATCTGGAAGGTTGATTCCTTTTCGGAATCCTCCTCGACCACCCAGACATGCGCGCCGAACTTGACGTTGTCGCCCGAAAGCTGGGAGGGATCGATCACCTCGGCCGAGGCGATGATCTCCTCAAGCTCGGCGATCCGTCCCTCGATGAAGGACTGGCGTTCGCGCGCGGCATGATATTCGGCGTTCTCGGAGAGATCGCCGTGCGAGCGCGCTTCTGCGATTGCGCGGATGATGGCGGGACGCTCCACGCCTTTGAGGTGGCGAAGCTCCTCCTCCAACTGTTGCAGGCCGGGGGCCGTCATCGGGAATTTTTGCACCATCACGCCTCAATGAACAGGCACAAGGTCAACGAACTCCCCCGCCGCCGGGCGCAAACCCGGCCACGGAGGTTCAAAACATCGCGCGAAAATAAGCCTGGAGCGGAGCCACTTCAAGCGTGCCCGCGCGCAGGCTCGCGATCGCGTGGACGGCCGCCCTGGCACCGGCGAGCGTGGTGTAGTGCGGCACCCCATGGGTGAGCGCGCTGCGGCGGATATCGAAACTATCCGCGACCGATTGCGGGCTGGAGGCGGTATTCACCACGAGGTCGATCTCGCCCGAGCGGATGGCATCGACGCAATGGGGCCTTCCCTCGAGCACCTTGTTGACGACCCGCACGGTGAGCCCCGCCTCGCGGATCCATGCCGCCGTGCCGCGCGTCGCCACCACCGAGAACCCCATCTCGATCAGCCGCCGCGCCAAGGGCACCAGCGCGGTCTTGTCGGAATCCTTGACGGAAAGAAAGGCCGTGCCGCTGAGCGGCAGCCGAACGCCGGCGCCGAGCTGGGATTTTGCGAAGGCGCGCTCGAAGCTCGCGTCGATCCCCATTGCTTCCCCGGTCGATTTCATTTCCGGCCCGAGAATCGTGTCCACATTGGGGAAACGGGCGAAAGGAAAGACGGCCTCCTTCACCGCCACATGCCGGGCCACCGCCTGGCCGTCGAGATGGAACTCAGCGAGCCTTGCGCCGGCCATCACGCGCGCCGCGATCTTCGCCACCGGCACCCCGGTTGCCTTGGCAACGAAGGGCACGGTGCGCGAGGCGCGGGGATTGACCTCAAGTACATGAATGAGATCGCCCTGGATCGCGTACTGCACGTTCATCAGCCCGATGACGCCGAGCGCGGTCGCGATCGCGCTCGTCTCCGCCTTAAGCTCGGTGACGATGGCCGGTGAGAGCGTGTAGGGCGGCAGCGCGCAGGCCGAATCGCCGGAGTGAATTCCGGCTTCCTCGATATGCTCCATCACGCCCGCGACATAGACGCTCTCGCCATCGGCGATGCAATCGACATCGACCTCGATCGCATCGGCGAGATAACGATCGATCAGCACCGGGTTCTCGCCCGAGACACGCACCGCCTCACGCATATATCGGGCGAGCCCGGCGCGGTCATGAACGATCTCCATCGCCCGCCCGCCGAGCACATAGCTCGGCCGGATCACCACGGGGTAGCCGATGCGCTCGGCGATCAGCGCCGCCTCGTCGAGCGAGCGCGCGGTGCCGTTCTCGGGCTGGCGCAATCCGAGCCGGTGCAGGAGCTTCTGGAAGCGCTCGCGGTCCTCGGCGATGTCGATCGCATCCGCGCTGGTGCCGAGGATGGGCACGCCGGCGCGGGTGAGCGCCTGGGAGAGCTTGAGCGGAGTCTGGCCTCCATATTGCACGATGCAGCCGACGAGGCGGCCTGCCGATTGCTCGCGCTGGATCAGCGCCAGCACGTCCTCGGCATCAAGCGGCTCGAAATAAAGCCGGTCCGAGGTGTCATAGTCGGTCGAGACCGTTTCCGGGTTGCAATTGACCATGATGGTCTCGAACCCGGCCTCCTTGAGCGCATAGGCCGCATGAACGCAACAATAGTCGAACTCGATGCCCTGGCCGATGCGGTTCGGCCCGCCGCCGAGAATGATGATCTTCTCCCGCTCCGATGGCGCGGCCTCGCATTCCGGCGCCTCGAACCCGCCATCATATGTGGAATACATGTACGGCGTCGCAGAGGCGAATTCGCCGGCGCAGGTATCGATCCGTTTATAGGCGGGAAAAACGCCGAGCCGCGCGCGCAAGGCGCGCACCATCGCCTCGCTCGGTCCCGCAAGCTCGGCGAGCCTGCGGTCCGAGAAGCCGAGCGCCTTGAGGCGGCGCAATCCCGCCGCATCCTGCGGCAGGCCCGTGTTGGCAATCTCCGTCTCGGCGGCGACGATCCGTGCGATCTCGCGCAGAAACCAGGGATCGAAATGCGTCGCAGCCCTGATCTCCTCCACCGTGAGGCCCGCGCGCAGCGCCTCTGCCGCCATCAGGAGCCGATCCGGCCGCGGGGCCGAGAGCGCGGCGCGGAAGGCGTCCACCCCGCCATCGCCCGGCCGCGGCAGGGGATCGAGGCCGGAAAGCCCCGTCTCCATGCTGCGCAACCCCTTCTGCAGGGCCTCGCAGAAGCTGCCGCCGATCGCCATCGCCTCGCCCACCGATTTCATGCTGGTGGTGAGAAGCGGCGGCGTGCCCGGGAATTTCTCGAAGGTGAAGCGCGGCAGCTTGACGACGACATAATCGATGGTCGGCTCGAAGCTCGCCGGCGTGGTGCGGGTGATGTCGTTGGCGAGCTCATCGAGCGTGTAGCCAACCGCGAGCTTCGCAGCGATCTTCGCGATCGGAAACCCGGTCGCCTTGGAGGCGAGGGCGGAGGAGCGCGAGACGCGCGGATTCATCTCGATGATGACCATCCGGCCGTCCGCGGGATCGATCGCGAACTGCACATTGGAGCCACCGGTATCGACCCCGATCGCGCGCAGGCAGGCGATCGAGGCATCGCGCATGCGCTGATATTCCTTGTCGGTGAGCGTGAGCGCGGGGGCGACGGTGACGGAATCACCCGTATGCACGCCCATCGGATCGACATTCTCGATCGAGCAGACGATGATGCAGTTGTCGGCGCAATCGCGCACGACCTCCATCTCGAATTCCTTCCAGCCGAGAACGCTCTCCTCGATCAGCACCTCCGCAACCGGTGAGGCATCGAGCCCGTTCTGCACGATCTCGTCGAACTCTTCGCGGTTGTAAGCGATGCCGCCGCCGGTGCCGCCCAAGGTGAAGCTCGGCCGGATGACGGAAGGAAGGCCGATCATGGCGAGCGCCTCGCGCGCTTCGGCGATCGAATGGGCGATCATGCTGCGCGGCGTATCGAGCCCGATCGCATTCATCGCCTCGCGAAATTTCAGCCGGTCCTCGGCGCGCTCGATCACCTCCGCCCGCGCGCCGATCAGCGCGACACCGTATCGTTCGAGCGTGCCGTCGCGCGCCAGCGCCATCGCTGCATTGAGCGCGGTCTGTCCGCCCATGGTCGGCAGGAGCGCGTCGGGTGTCTCACGGGCGATGATCCGGGTGATGATCTCGGGCGTGATCGGCTCGATATAGGTCGCGTCGGCAAGACCGGGGTCGGTCATGATCGTCGCCGGATTGGAATTGACGAGGATGACGCGAAACCCTTCCTCGCGCAGCGCCTTGCACGCCTGGGCGCCGGAATAGTCGAACTCGCAGGCCTGGCCGATGATGATCGGCCCGGCCCCGATGATCAGGATGCTCTTGATATCAGAACGCTTAGGCATTGTTTTTCCCGATCACCTTTCATCCATCATCGAAACGAAGCGATGGAAGAGGTGATGCGAATCGCTCGGCCCCGGGCTCGCCTCGGGATGGTACTGCACGGCGAAGGCGGGGCGATCGGTGCAGGCGATGCCCTCGTTCGTCCCGTCGAACAGGCTCACATGCGTGACCCGCACATTCCCCGGCAGCGTTTCGGGATCGACGGCGAAACCGTGATTCTGGCTGGTGATCTCGACCTTTCCGGTCGCGAGGTCCTTCACCGGCTGGTTGGCGCCGCGGTGGCCGCGGGGGAGCTTGAAGGTGCGCGCGCCGAGCGCCAGCGCCAGGAGCTGGTGGCCAAGGCAGATGCCGAAGAGCGGCACGCCCGCCGCCAGCACGCCCTGGATCGCCGGCACGGCATACTCGCCGGTTGCCGCCGGATCGCCCGGCCCGTTGGTGAGGAAAACCCCATCCGGCCGTAGGGCGAGGATTTCCTCCGCCGTCGTGCTCGCCGGCACCACCGTCACGCGGCAGCCGGCGGCGGCAAGGGAGCGGAGGATATTGCGCTTGGCCCCGTAATCGACCGCGACGACATGATGCCGGGGCGCGTCTTGCCGCCCATAGCCGGCGGGCCAGGCCCAGCGTGTCTCGTCCCACGCATAGCTCTGGGTGCACGAGACCTCGCGGGCGAGATCCATCCCCTCGAGTCCGGGCCAGGCAGCGGCGGCAGCGGTCAGGGCCGGAATGTCGAAGCGCCCATCCTCGGGGAAGGCGAGCACGCCGTGGGGCGCCCCTCCATCGCGGATGCGCAGCGTCAGCGCGCGGGTATCCACCCCGGCAATGCCGGGCACGCCGTGAGAGCGGAGCCAGGCATCGAGCGGCTGGCGGGCACGCCAGCTTGAAGGCTCCGTGACCGTATGCCGCACCACGAGGCCTCGGGCGGCCGGGGTGGTTGCCTCGATATCCTCCGGATTGGCACCGACATTGCCGATATGGGGAAAGGTGAAGGTGATGATCTGGCCGGCATAGGAAGGGTCGGTCAGCGTCTCCTGATAGCCCGTCATGCCGGTGTTGAAGCAGACCTCGCCGATCCCTCCGTGACCGGAAGGGGTATGGGCGCCGAAGCCGCGGCCCCAGAAAAGGCTGCCGTCGGCGAGCACCAGCACCGCGCTCGCGCCCGGCGGCGGCTCGGCGGTTGCCGTCTCGCCATGAGGTTGCGAAGCGACCACCGGGCCTGGAAGCTCTTCCAGCGATAGGCCGGTGGCGGCGATCAGCCGCGGCCAATGGCGGGTCGGGATCGCCCGGGCCTGGCGCCACTTGCGCACCGCTTCGGGGCTCACGCCGGTGAGCTGGGCGGTCGCCTCCAGCCCGCCGAGGCGATGGAGGATGTCATCGACGGAAACGGTCATGGCGGGGAAATATGGGAATTTTTTTCCCATCACAAGCAGATAAGCTGGTCACGGAAATTATTTCCGCATTTCTTTGCCCAAGCCAGGTCTCTGCCCAGGCCACGGCGCCGTCGCTATAGGGTAGAGGGGAAGAGGAGATCACGATGGGATTGCGCGAGTCCTTCCATGAGGCGCTCAAGGCGGCCATGAAGGCGGGGGACGCGCCGCGCACCTCCAGCCTGAGAATGATCCTTGCCAGACTGAAGGAGACCGATATCGCCGCCCGACCTCAAGGACCGGTCGGAGAGGAAGCGATCCAGGCCATGCTGCGGGCGATGATCAAGCCGCGCCAGGAATCGGCCTCGCTTTATCGCCAGGGCAACCGGCCGGAGCTTGCCGCCAAGGAAGAGGCGGAGATCGCCGTGATCCAGGAATTTCTGCCGGCGGCGCTCGAAGGCGAGGCGCTCGCGCGGGCGGTGGAGGCGGCGGTGCAGGAGAGCGGTGCCACGTCGCTCAAGGACATGGGCAAGGTGATGGCGGCGCTGAAATCGGCTCATGGGGCGAGCATCGATCTCGGCCGCGCCGGACCGCTCGTCCGGGCGCGTCTCTCAAGCTGATGGCTCTCCCGGCGCCATTCCTGGAGGAGCTCCGGGCGCGCTCGCCGCTGCCGGAGCTGATCGGCCGGCGCGTCCGGCTCACCCGCTCGGGCCGCCAATGGAAGGGCTGCTGCCCATTCCATGACGAGAAGACGCCGAGCTTCTATGTCTATGACGATCATTTTCACTGCTTCGGCTGCGGCGCCCATGGTGATGCGATCAGCTTCGTCATGCAGAGCCAGGGTCTCGGTTTCATGGAGGCGGTCGGCCAGCTCGCCGCCGCCGCGGGGCTCACGGTCCCGCAGCCAAGCCCGGAGGAATCAGCTGCCGAACAGGCCCGGCAGGATCTCTTCTCCGTCCTCGAGGCCGCCGCCAACACCTTCAGCCGCCGGCTCTTTCTTCCCGAGGGCAAGCGGGCGCTCGAGTATCTGACGGCCCGCGGCCTGACGCTGGAGACGATCCGCCGCTTCGGACTCGGCTGGAGCGGGGAGGGGCGCGGCGCGCTCGCGGCCGAGCTCGCCCGCGAGGGAATTGCCCCGCCCCGGCTCGCGGAGGCGGGACTCCTCAAAGAAATTTCCGAAAAAAACTATTCCGAGTTCTTCTTCAACCGCGTGATGTTCCCCATCCGCGATCAGCGCGGCCGCGTCGTGAGCTTCGGCGGCCGCATGCTCGGCGATGGACAGCCGAAATACCTCAACGGGCCGGAAACCTCGGTCTTCGCCAAGCGCCGGGCGCTTTACGGTCTCGATCAGGCGCGCGAACGCCTGCGCTCCGATCCACCGATCCTGGTCGAAGGCTATATGGACGTGATCGCGCTCCACCAGGCGGGCTTCCCGACCGCGCTCGCCCCGCTCGGCACCGCGCTCTCCGAGGAGCAGCTCGCAATCCTCTGGCGCCATGCCGAAGCTCCGGTGATCTGCTTCGATGGCGATGCGGCCGGGGCGCGGGCGGCGGAACGGGCGATCGCGCTCGCTTTGCCGCTGATCGGGCCAGGCCGCACGCTCG
>DASZQO010000094.1:0-13538 GCA_035549615.1 Acetobacteraceae bacterium | reverse complement strand
CGGGCTGGCCACGAGCCTGGTCGATAGCGGGCAGCAATGGGACGCCCCCAATGGCTGGGCGCCGCTGCAATGGATTGCGGTGGCGGGGCTCCGCGATTACGGTTTCGATTCACTCGCGGCGGAGATCGCCACGCGATGGGTTGAGAAGAACATCGCCGGCTACCGGCAGAGCGGCAAGCTGGTTGAGAAATACAACGTGACCACGACCGGCGGCGATGCAGGCCGTGGCGGCGAATATGCGACGCAGATTGGCTTCGGCTGGACCAACGGGGTCCTGGTGGCGCTCACCTCGCTTTATCCGCGCCTGAAAGCGGCGGCCGAGGCAGCCGTTCCGGTGGAGACCGCAACAGCTTCCCCCGCCAGGGCGCAGTAGCGTCTCGCCGCTCGGAAAGCCTCCGGCCGTGAAGACCAGGCCCGCTCGGCTGGAGGCTCCTTCTTGCCCTGTGTTTTGACGGATCGCAGCGCGTGATGGCCGCATGTCCGCCGGAAAGGCGGCTGGTTGTTGACCGCCACCGCAGCGCGCGGCATTGATCCGGATCAAGGCCGAACGCGACGCCCCAGGCGAATGAGATGCGGGTCTCTGCGCCGCGAATGAGGAGAGAGGGAGGTGATGTTCGAGGAGACCGTTATTACGGCCGGCGAACTGATGACGCGGGACGTCGCGGTCGTGCATCCCGATACCTCGCTGATGGAGGCGGTGCGCCTGATGGCGCATCGCGGTATCAGCGGGCTGCCCGTTCTCGATGATGCCGGAGCACTCGTCGGCATCCTCACCGAGGGCGATCTGGTGCGCTGGCACGAAGGCTATAGCGAGAAGCAGGCGCGATGGCTCGACATGCTGGCCGAGGGCGGGAACCTCGCGCCGAGCTTCCTTGCAAATATCCGCGATGCGCGAAACAGGGTCAGAGCCGTGATGTCCACAGACGTAATCACGGTGAACGAGGATACGCCGGCACGCGAGGTCGCACGCCTGATGACGGGCAAGAGCATCAAGCGCGTCCCGGTGCTCCGCGAGGGCCGGCTGGTTGGCATCGTCGCGCGCTCCGATCTTGTGCGCGCCTTCGCCGAGAGATTGGCGGAGAAGCCGCAGGGGCCGACAGGCGAAGCGCCGGCGAATATCAACGATGCGCTCCGCCGGCGGCGGGAGGAGAGCCTTCCTGGCAAGAAAGGGTAAAAAGGCTTTCCTCTCCGGCGGCGTCAACGGCGCTGGCCTCTCCGTTATCCGGCCTGAACGGCCTTCGGTGTGGCCTCGGGCACGGCGCCGAACAGCCTCTCGACGTCCCGTAGCCGGCCTCTGGCCGCCTCCGAAAGCGTCCCGGGCGCGGCGAGAACCCGGCGCAGTGCGCCGAGCCAGGCGTCCCGTTCCTCCTCGTTTTCCGCGAGAAGCTTCGGAATCGCGGCCATCGCCCGTGCCTCGTCGCGGCAGAGGAGAAGATACTGGTCCCGGAACATTGTCTTGAGCTCGCTCAGGCTGCGGCGCTTTTCCGCCGGTCGCGCCGCGCGGATCGCCCGCAGCACGGAAAAGCCGCGTTCATCGACCCTCCCCTCCGGCAGCCGGACGTAGATGAGTGCGCGGATCACCGCTTCGAGGATGCCGCCGTGCTCGAAGCGCTGCTCGAGCTCGGCATACCGCGTTGCCTCGGCAGCCTCGCGGGCCAGGTCGCGCGCGATGCGCCGGCGCGGCGCGGCATCTTGCGGACCAAGTCCGACCATCGCCTGGAGCAGTGGCGCGCCGTAGAGATTGAGGAAGGTTGCCTCGATCATCATGTCCCGCAGCCTCCCCCAGGACTCGAGCATCTCCACGATCGAACGTGACATTGCTTTCTCGAAGTTGAGCAGCGGGTTGTCCGCGGCCGCGGGCCGGCGTTCTGCACGCGCGCGCTCCGCCAGCGCCGCGACCGGCCGCATCATCGGGTTCAGATCCGAGAACATCGCGAAACGCACACGGTGCGGATGAAGCATCCGCAGCGCGTCGGCTCCCGCTTCCGTCACCAGCGGGCGGATCACGGGGCCGAGCATCGTCCGGTAGAGCCCCTGATTGATTTCCGAGACCCGCGCCACAGTCGCAAAGCGAAGATCGTCCTCCGCGCTGTTCCCGCCGAGCGCGCGGATATCGGCGAAGCTGCGTGCCTCAAGCCGGAAGAGATAGCGGCCCTGGATCAGCTCGGGATTCGCGGTGTCTTCATCGACCTCGGTGATGACCGCCTCATAGAGGCCGGGCGGCATCAGGTCGATCATGTCCATGCAGTTGGTGAACGCGCCATGCTCCTTGCTGGCGACGCTGCCCGAAACGAAAATGCCGAGATGGCCGATGGTCTGGTGCAGGGTATAGACAATGGTCTGGCCGTTCGCGACGAGCTCCTTCTCGTTGTCATAAAGATCGGTGATCCAGCCCAGCGCCTGCTGCGGCGGGGTAATATTGTCGCCCCAGGAGCAGAGCACGATGATCGGCGAGTGGACATTGCGAAGATCGATGCGCAGCCCCGCGCCGGTCCGGAGATCGCCGGCCGTGAGCTTGTTGCCGACGAAAAGATTGTCGGCAATCCATTGCATCTCCCCGGCGTCGAGCAGCACCGGGCTGCCCCACCAGGTCTCGAAATCAAGAAAGCGGGAGGCTTCCGTGTCGATCTTGGAGTGGACATTGTAGGCTTTGCCCCACAATGTGTTGGCCGGATTGAGAGATTCGAAATTGGCGATGAGATTCGCGCCATCGAAGATGCCATTGCCGAGATCGCCCGCAAGCGCGGTGAGCCAGGTGCCGCCAAGCATGCCGCCGAGATAACGCATCGGATTGCGTCCGCGCACGCCCGCCCAGTAGGAGAGCGGCGCGCCGGCCAGGAGGATCGGGCCGGGCAGGTCGGGCCGCATCGCCGCCATCATCATGATCTGCCAGCCAGCCTGGCAGTTGGCGATGATCGCGGGCTTGCCCTCCGCCTCCTGGTGGCGCGCCGCGACCTCCGCGACGAAGGCCGCCTCGGCGAGGCAGACATCCTCGACGGTTTGTCCGCGCACAGGCTCGGGCAGGAAGCCGATGAAGTAGCAGGGATGACCCGCGGCGAGTGCCACGCCGATCTCGCTTTCCTGCTTCATTCCCCCGATGCCCGGCCCATGCCCGGCCCGCGGATCGACGACGATGAATGGCCGTTTCGCTGGATCGGGCGGCTTCCCGTCGGGCGGAATGATCCGCACGAGACCGTAATTGACCGGACGTGGCAATGTGCGCCCGTCCATGACATGCTCGGTCTTGAAGCTGAGGACATGCGGCACGGCAAGGGCGTTGTGTGCGAGAGTGGTGTTGCCGCGCTTGCGCAGCACATCGAGAAACAGGATGTTGCGCTGCCAGAGGTCCTGCCAGTAATCGAAGATGGGGCCAAAACCCGTTGTCGCGGACATCCCGCTCTCCCCTTCTCCCTCGCGTGGCATCTCGCAACTTTTTCGCGATCACCGCCCGACGAGATGGGCGGATATCCATAAAAAGCAGCCGCGCGCCCGGTTTTTTTAGCCGTCGGCTTCCTCCGGGCTCCAGTCACGGATGAGAGTATAGAGCAGGGCGAGCAAGGTCGGGCCGAGGAAAATGCCGAGAAAGCCGAAGGCGCCGAGGCCGCCGATCACGCCGAACAGCACGAGCAGCAAGGGCATGCGGGCACCGCGCGCGATGACCATCGGGCGGATGACACTGTCGATCTGGCCGACAATGCCGAAATTCCATACCAGCAGCCCGATGCCCCAGGCCGAGCCGAGGTCATAAAAGGCCCAGATCGTCGCCGGAAGAAGGATGAGGAAGGCGGCATTGGGAATGATGCCGGCGAAGAAGGTCGCGATCCCGAGCAGCGTCGCCTCCGGCAGACCCGCGACCCAGAAGCCGAGGCCCGCCAGGACGCCCTGCGCCGCCGCCGCGCCGAGAATGCCGACCACCACGCCGCGCAGCGTGAGATGGGCGACGCTGACCAGCTCGTCCGCCCGTTCTCCGGCGAGATGGCGCAGCATATCGCGCCCGCGCCGCGCCGCGCCGGGTCCGCCGAGATAGAAGAACGGCGTGCAGAACACGGCGAGCGCCACCTGCAGCATGCCAGTGCCGAGCGTGGCGAAGGCGCCGAGCAGCCAGAGGATGAGGGGGCGTATCTCCGTGCCGATCAGCCGTTGCAGGGCCGTATCATCGCTGAGCAGGTGGTGCCACTCTGAGAGGAGATAGTGGCCGACCAGCGGCAGCTCGCCGAGCCAGGGGGGTGGCTCAAGCCCCTGCTCGACGAAGGTCCTGAGAAGAGAGGCGACACGGGCCAGCGCTTCGGCAAGACGGCCGGCGATCAGCACAAGTGGCACGACCAGGACGACCGCGAGGATGAGCGTGGCGAGAAGGGCCGCAAGCCGGCGCCTTCCGCCGAGCAGGGAAACGAGCCGCTGATAGCCGCGCCAGGTCGCCACGACGAGCACGACGCTCCACAGCACCGCGGTGATGAACGGCCGCAGCACCACGAACCCGGCGATGATGAGGAGTGCCAGCAGGGCGAGGGTAAGCGCGAACTCGAGATGCTGGCGCCGCTCCCCCGGCAGCGAAAAACTGCGCGGAGCCGGTTCGTTCTCTCCGCGTGTCGTCATCGCGCGGGAGCGCGCATCATCTGCGGCAGACCGTTCGGGAGCATCCACCATCGTGAGCCCTGCCTCGCGCGGGAACAAGAGAGACCGCGCTCGCGCGTGATGACCGGAGGCGGGATCACCGGCGGTCTCAATCACGCGGGAGAAGAAAGACCGAAAGCGGGATGAGCCAACGCATCCCGCTCCAGGATCGGGGGTTTCTCTCTCCCCGGCAAGCGCCTGTCTTTTCTCAGCGCTTTCCTGGGGGCTTCCCTGGAGGGCTTCCCGGGGGCTTTCCCGGCGAAACCCGGAAGCCTCTTCAGCCCGGCGGGCCCGCCTCTGCCGGCGCGATCGCGACCAGGGAGGAATGCCCCCCGCGCTCAGCGCGCAAGATATTGGGCGAGCCCTGCCTCCGCCCTTCGCCAGCTGTCGGTTGCCGCCGCCGCGTTGTCGTTAGGGCCGGAAAAGATGAAATCATGCTCTGTGTTCGGATAGCTGACCACCGCGAGGGGCGCGCCCTGCGTGCCGGCAGCGGCGGCGGAAATTCCGTTTGCGCCATTGCCGCTTTGTGCGAACCAGCCAGGACAATCGCAACGGCGAGGGCGGCGATCATGCCAATCGTACGGACCATGAAACGCCCCCCGCGGCTCAGCCTGTGGTTATTTTATTCCTTTATCAGAATGTTATACCGCTGGCTCGTCTCAATTTCGAGTGCCCTTACCGGCCTGCCCCTGTCTTGCCCCGGAAGTTCGTCGGCTCTCGCGGCGAATGGAGGGGATCCCAGCCTCGTCCTCCCGGCCCGGCTTGCGAGCCGGAGGCGGGACAGCGAGGATCGAGCCCATGACCTGGTCGATCCTCGCCCGCGAGCCGCAATCCGGCACCCTCGCCGCCGCCGTGGCCACCCGCTTCTTCGCGGTGGGCGCGCTTTGCATCCATGTGGAGGGCGGGGTGGCGGCGCTGGCGACCCAGGCGCTCGTCAACCCGATGTATGCCGTGGCGGGAATGGCTCGGCTTCGGGCAGGGGAGGCGCCGGAGGCCGTGCTTGCCAGCCTGGT
This sequence comes from Acetobacteraceae bacterium, assembly GCA_035549615.1. Lineage (GTDB taxonomy): Bacteria > Pseudomonadota > Alphaproteobacteria > Acetobacterales > Acetobacteraceae > JAKAWQ01. The sequence goes on along the minus strand of DASZQO010000094.1, from coordinate 7,911 downwards.
TGCCGCCGATCCCGGGCGGGCGCATCGCCAGCTTCATATCCTTGATGCGCAAGGCCGCATGGCGCGGCACACCGGGGCAGAATGCATCGCCTGGTGCGGGATGCTGAGCGGGGTGGATGTCTCGCTCGCCGGCAATATGCTGGCCGGGCCTGCGGTGCTGGAGCAGACGCTCGCCGCATTCGAAGCCGCCCGCGGGCCGCTTCCGGAGCGGCTTCTCGCCGCCCTGGAAGCCGGCGAGGCGGCGGGCGGGGACAAGCGCGGACGGCAATCCGCGGCGCTCAAGATCGCCACGCGGGACCCCTACCCCGACCTCGATATCCGGGTGGACGATCACCCGGACCCGCTCGCCGAGCTGAAGAGGCTCTATCGCGTGAGCCGCGAGCGCTTCGCCGTGATCCGCCGCTTCCTGCCCGGAAAGGACAATGATGGCGGCGTGTTCGACTGGGCCGTGATCGAAGCGGCGATCGCCCGCGAAGGCGTTCCGCGAGCGTAAATTTCTCGCCTTCTTCTTGCCAGTCTCGATTCTGCGCCGCACAAAAGGGGAACCCCCGCGCCAGCGGCAGGACTGGAGGCTTCTTGATGCGACGCACCTTCTTCGCGGCTTCGGCCGCTGCGTTCCTCGTGGCGTGCCTGCTCTCGGGCGCCGCGTCGCGCCCGGCTTTTGCCCAGACACTCAGGATCGGGCTTCGCGAAGATCCCGATATTCTCGATCCCGCGCTCAGCGGCAGCTATGTCGGGCGGATCGTCTTCGCCGGTATGTGCGACAAGCTCTTCGATTACGACAGCAAGCTTAATCTCGTGCCGCAGCTCGCGACGGGCTATGAGTACAAAGACCCGACGCACCTGATCCTGCATCTGCGCCCGGGCGTGCGCTTCCAGGACGGAGAGAAGCTCGACGCCGCGGCGGTGAAATACACGCTGATGCGGGATCTCACGCTGCCGGGCAGCCTGCGCAAGGGCGAGATCAACGCGATCAGCGCGATCGATGTCATCGACCCGCTAACCGTCGCCCTGGTGCTGAAGTCCCCCGACTCCCCGCTCCTCTCCCAGCTCGCCGACCGCGCCGGCATCATTGTCGCCCCAGAGGCGGCGAAGAAGGCGGGAACGAAATTCGGGCTGCACCCGGTCTGCGCCGGGCCCTTCAGTTTCGTCAGGCGGGTGCCGGAGCAGGAGATCGAGCTTGCTCGCTTCCCCGGCTACTGGGATGCCCAGGCGATCCATTTCAATCGCGTGGTCTATGAGCCGATCGTCAATTCCGCCGTCCGGCTCGCCAATCTCCAGGCAGGCGCGCTCGATCTCGTGGAATATATCGCGCCGACCGATGTGCCGGCGGTGAGGAAGGACCCCAAGCTCAGGCTCGTGATGGACAACGCGCTCGGCTATCAGGGGATCACCTTCAATACCGGCCATGGACCGATGGCAAAGAGCCCGATCGGGGAGAGCGCGGACCTGCGGCGGGCCTTCGCGCTCGCGATCGACCGCAAGGCGGTGATCCAGGTGGTCTATAATGGGCTATTCCAGCCGATCGCGCAGGCCGTTCCCCCCGCTTCCCCCTTCTATGTGCCAGCGATCCAGCCGCCACCGCGCGACATCGCGGCGGCGAAGAAGCTGGTCGCGGCCTCAGGCTTCAAGCCGCCGATCCCGGTCACGATGATCGTGCCGAACAGCCCCGATCTCCTGCAGGCCGCTCAGGTGATCCAGGCGATGGTCCAGCCGGCCGGGTTCGATCTCAAGATCCAGGCGATGGAGTTCGCTTCATCGCTGGCCGCCGGGCGAGCGGGAGATTTTCAGGCCTACATGATTCTCTGGTCCGGCCGGGCGGATGCGGATGGCAATATCTATTCGTTCCTGCATACGGGCTACGGCTTCAATTATGGCGGCTTCTCCGATCCCGTGGTGGACAGGCTGCTCGATCAGGCGCGCCTCACCACGAATATCGCCAAGCGGCGGGCCATCTATGGTCAGCTCTGGGTCGAGGAGCAAAAGAAGATGCCGATCCTCTATCTCTGGGCGCTTGCCAATATCGTCGGCATGAAAAAGACCCTGACGGGCTTTCAACAGGTGCCAGACGGGATCATTCGCCTCCAGGGGCTGGAAATGGCCAAATCCGGCGGTGGGGATTAGCGCGTGACGACCACGGATGGAATCATCGCCGCTCTCGATCACGCGGCAAGGCAAATGGCAGCGGCGTTGCGGAATCGATCCGATTGGCGAAGGTGATGCGCGGCTATCTCGGCTCCCGGCTCGCTCAGGTTTTGCCAACCCTTTTTCTCGTCAGCATCATCGTTTTCGGGCTGCAGCAGCTCATGCCGGGCGATCCGGCGCTGACCATCGCCGGAGAGAGCGCGGGCGACCCCCAGCTCGTCGCGCAGATTCGCAACGAGCTGATGCTGAACCGGCCGATCCCCGTGCAATATCTCCACTGGCTCGGTGACCTGCTGCACGGGAATCTCGGCTATAGCTGGCGGCTGCAGGAGCCGGTGGCCGCGCTGGTCGCGCAGAAGCTGCCGGTCACGGCGCAGCTTGCGGTGATGGCGTTCTTCTTCGCCGTGATCATCGGCGTGCCGATGGGAATCCTTTCGGCCGTCAAGCGGAACACGGCCTGGGACTGGCTCGCCAACGGGATCGGGCTGTTCGGGCTGTCCATCCCGACCTTCTGGCTCGGCATCGTCATGATCCTGGTGGTCTCGGTCTGGCTCGGCTGGCTGCCGCCCTCGGGCTATGTGCCGCTGGCGCAGAACTGGGTGCGCTCGCTCGCGACAACCGTGATGCCGGCTTTCGTTCTCGGCAACGCGATCGCGGCGATCCTGATGCGCCATACGCGAAGCGCGATGCTGGTCGCCCTCGGGCAGGATTATGTCCGCACCGCGCGGGCCAAGGGCCTCCCCGAGCGGGTGGTGGTGCTGCGCCACGCGCTGCGCAACGCGCTGATCCCGGTGGTGACGCTGGGCGGGCTGCAGCTCGGCACGCTGCTCTCGGGCGCGGTGCTCACCGAGCAGGTTTTCTCCGTGCCGGGGTTCGGCAAGCTCGTCGTGGATGCGGTCTTCAACCGCGACTATCCGGTGATCCAGGGCGTGGTGCTGGTGACGGCGCTGCTCTATGTCGTGCTCAATCTGTTGACCGACCTGCTCTATCTCCTGATCAACCCGCGAATGCGCCAAGGATGAGCAGCGTCGCGCTCGTCCCTTCTCCTCCCGTTGCGGAGAGCCCGGCACGGGTCGCGCTCAGGCGGTTTCTCACCCACCGATCGGCGATGCTGGGCCTTCTCCTCTGCCTTCTCTTCGTCGTGATGGCGGTGGCAGCGCCGCTGATCTCGCCCGTGAGCCCCACCGCGACCGACTGGTCCGCAATCCGCCAGCCGCCCTCCTGGGCGCACTGGATGGGCACGGACGAGATCGGCCGCGACGAACTCGCACGGGTGATCTTCGGCGCCCGCGCGAGCCTGCTGGCCGGCGTGGTCTCGGTGCTCATCGCCGCTGTCATCGGCGTGCCAGCCGGTCTTGCGGCGGGCTTTGCGCGTGGCAAGGCGGACGCGGCGCTGAGCCGCATCGTCGATGCGATGCTGGCGATCCCGTTCCTCGTGCTGGCGATCGCGCTCGCCGCATTCCTCGGCCCGAACCTGCGCAACGCGATGATCGCGATCGGCATCACCACCGCGCCGATCTTCATGCGGGTCGCGCGCGGCGCCACCATGGACGTGATGACTCACGACTACATCGAGGCCGCCCGGGCCGTCGGCAACCGGCCCTGGCGGGTGGCGGTCCGGCACGTGATGCCGAACATCTTTCCGCCGATCCTGGTCCAAGGCACGCTCTCCATCGCGACCTCGATCATCGCCGAGGCGAGCCTTTCCTTTCTCGGGCTCGGCGAACAGCCGCCCACGCCCGCTTGGGGATCGATGCTCAACGCCGCCCAGCAATTTCTGACACAGGCGCCATGGCTCGCGATCTTTCCGGGGGCGGCGATCTTTCTGACCGTCCTCGGCTTCAACCTGGTCGGCGACGGGCTCAGGGACGCGCTCGATCCGCGATGATCATCCCCTCATGACGATCCCGTCTTCGGCTGCCCCGCAGCCTGAAGCAGGTTGGCGAAGAATTGCCGCCATGGCTCAAGGGTGGAGGCATCCGGCAGCCACATCCGGAACAGCGCCTCCGGCTGCATTGCCGCGAGGCTTGTCTTGAGCCGCTGTTCCACCTCCTTGAGCATCGCCTCCTGAAGCGGCTTCACGTCCGGCAGGCCGAAAAAGGCGCGCGCCTCCTCCGGCGTGCAATCGACATCAAGGGTGATTTTCACGAACGCCCATCCTCCCTGCCCTTCTCCTCAGATTTGCTACGGAAGCGAGCGAGCCCAGGAGCCGTGCCAGGCTCGCGCCGATGCGTGTCATCGCCTCATCCCAGGGAACCAGGGCGAAGCGGTCGAGTTCCGGCAGGACCGTGCCCTCCCGCGTTGTGAAAGTGGACGCGCAGCGGAGCGTGGCGGGATCGGGAAGCGGCTCCGGCATCCAGGCAAAGAGAAAAATATCCTTGCCGCGGAGATAGGGATGCCGGCCGAGCGCAATGAGCGCGTTGCGCGGCGGCGCGAGGCCAGTCTCCTCGCGAAGCTCGCGCAGCGCGGCCTCGGTGACCCCCTCTCCGGGCAGGGCGACCCCTTTGGGGATGTCCCAGCGCGGAGAGCGGGTGGCGTGGCCGAGGAGCAGGCGCGCGCCATCCGTGACGAGCACCCCGCTGCTGACGGCGGGGGCTGCGGCCCGCCGCGCCGTTGTGGCGCTGGCCTCGGGATGGGAGGACGGATCCGGCTTGGGCACCCGCCCAATTTAGAGCGCGGTCACCGGACATGTGAATGAGGAGAGAGCCTGTCATGCGTTTCGATAACGGACCAGAAAAAGCCTCTTCTTCTGGAGAAAATGAAGCAGAAAGGCGTTTCTCCGCTTTCCGGACCAGATCATGATGAATTTCGATCATCGCGCGCCGGTCTCGTGTTCTCGATCACTTTCGTGACTTCCCCTCGAGCTTTGGCGGATCGCTTCGCGCCGGGATCTCCGCGAAGATGCTCGGGAGGCCCCGAGCCACCGGAAGCCATATTGATCCAGCCGCCTGCCATGAACTCCGCGGACGAGGAGAAAAGTTCCTTGGTTCTTTCTCTCAAGCAAGAAAGACCCCCCTCGCCGCGCGCCCGCGCCCGCGCATGCGGGGAAAACGAACCGCAAGGCCCCTGCCCGTTCCTTGTCCGCGCGGCCTCGGCCGTGCTCTCATCGGGCTGCGGAAGATCGGAGGGACGGCCAAAGGGCCGAAGGGACGGAAGAAATAGGCGATGCGGTCGCGGCTTGTGGGGCTGGCGCCCTTGATCCTTGCCACGCCGGCGTTCGCCGGCGGGTTCATCGTGACGAGCCCGGCCTTCCCCGATGGCGGAACGGTTCCGCCCGCCCAGTTCTTCGATCAGGACGGCTGCACGGGCGCGAACCAGTCTCCGGCGCTCGCCTGGTCGGGCGCGCCGGCTGGCACGAAGAGCTTCGCGGTCACCATGTTCGACCCCGATGCGCCGGGCGGCAAGGGCTGGTGGCATTGGACCGTCTTCGACATTCCGCCCACCGTACACAGCCTTCCTGCCGGCGCCGGGGATGAAGGCTCCGGCCTTCTGCCGCCGGGGGCGAAGGAAGGACGGAACGATTTCGGATTGGTTGGCTATGGCGGCCCCTGCCCACCGGCAGGCGCACCGCCGCATCGTTACGAGATAACGGTTTATTCTGTAAACGTCGCCAAGCTGCCGCTTGACGCGGGTGCGAGCGGCGCGTCAGTAAGCTCTGCGCTGCGCCTCCATACGCTCGCGACCGCGGAGATCATGGGGCACGCCTTCCGTCCGCAATGACAGATGCGGATGACCGGACCGATGGGTGCGAAACCCGTCCCGGCGTCAAGCAGCGGATCGCAATTGCTGAGGAGAGTCGAGATGACAAGTGCCAAGGACGTCAAGGCGAGGCAAACGGCGCCGCTTGCCACCCCCACCGGGCTCGGGGCGAACGCGACCAAGGATATCAGCGCGGCGCTGAACGCCCTGCTTGCAGACATGTTTGCCCTCTATCTGAAGACAAAGAACTTCCACTGGCACATTTCCGGGCCGCATTTCCGGGATTATCACCTCCTGCTCGATGAGCAGGGCAGCCAGATCTTCGCTACCACGGACGATATTGCCGAACGGGTGCGCAAGATCGGCGGCCTCACTCTGCGCTCGATCGGCCATATCGCCCGCCTGCAGCGGCTTGCCGACAATGACGCCGAGTACGTGACGCCGCAGGATATGCTGGCCGAGCTGAGGGAGGATAATCAGCAGCTTATCCAGCATCTGCGGGCAACTCACGATGTGTGTGACGAACACGGAGACGTGGCAACCGCAAGCCTGATCGAAACCTGGATCGACGAGGCCGAACGGCGCGTTTGGTTTCTTTACGAATCCAGCCGCCACGGCGAGACCGCCTGACCCCGCCTTCCCGCGCCTCCGCTCTGCGGCGGCCCATTTTGCTCGATACTCTGCTCGCCCCTGCCGGTTGATCGAGATCAACGCATATCGGCCGGCCGCGAGGAGAATGTCGCCTGATGGCCGGCCGCTTCGGATGGAGACGGGATCATGGACGACGATCTGCTCTTGCAGCAACGCGTGCTCGACGAGCTTGAGTTCGAGCCGAGCATCGAAGCTGCGCATATCGGGGTGATCGCGCGCAACGGCGTGGTGACGCTGACCGGCCATGTCGGGAGCTACACGGAGAAGTATGCCGCTGAGCGCGCTGCCCGCCGGGTTCGCGGCGTCAAAGCGGTGGCGATGGAGCTCGAGGTCCGGCTGCCTGAGGACCGCAAGCTCGCCGATGACGAGATCGCCGAGCGGGCGCTCCGGATCCTGAACTGGGACGTTTCGGTGCCGGCGGAACGGATCGGCGTTCGCGTCGAGCATGGGATCGTGACGCTGACCGGCAATGTGGCCTGGCAGTTCCAGCGCAGCGCCGCCGAGCATGATATTCATAAGCTGAGCGGCGTCCGGGCGGTGATCAACAACATCACCGTGGCCCCCCAGGTCCAGGCGGAGGATGTGCGCGCGAAGATCCGCGCCGCCCTCGAACGCAATGCCGAGGTCGAGGCACGCAATGTCGGCGTTGCGGTCACCGGCGGCAAGGTGACCCTGACCGGCCGCGTCGGCGATTGGAAGGAGCGGGAAGAAATCGTCCGGGCGGCGTGGGCGGCGCCGGGCGTGACCGAAGTGTTCGACGAGCTGGTCGTGGCAGAGACGTGAAGAAGGAGGTGGATGGCTCGCAGCGACCTTTGGGCAACCTATCTTTCCCGATGGCGGGGGAAGTCTTCGGAAATTGCCCCGCTCTCATCCCGTGGACAATGGAGGACGCATATGGCTCAAGTGCCGGTTGAAAAGAAGCAAGCGCCGGTCGCCCGCACGCCGGATCCGTTCCTGGCATTGCGGACGGAGATGGACCGGCTGTTCGACCGTTTCGCATCCGGCTTCGGATTCCCCGCCCTCGGCCGAATGCTGGCTGCCGAGCCGGCCTGGCGGCCGGTCTGGCCGTTCGCCGATGGCGGGCCGGCGGTCGATATGACCGAGAACAGCACTGGCTACAAGATCACGGCCGAGCTGCCCGGCATGGCCGAGAAGGATATCGAGGTCACGGTGACGGACGAAATGCTCACGATCAAAGGTGAGAAACGCGCCGAGCACGAGGAAAAGGGGGAGAATCTCTATCTCTCGGAGCGTTCGTACGGCTCCTTTCAGAGAAGCTTTGCACTGCCGCGCGGGATAGACCGCGAGAAGGTGAGCGCCAGCTTCGCCAACGGTGTGCTGACGGTCACGCTGCCGAAGACCCAGGAAGCGCAGAAGAAGGAAAAGAAGATCGAAGTGAAAGCCGGCTGAGCTTGT